>JAYXVV010000150.1:0-94368 GCA_036021505.1 Myxococcota bacterium
ACTCGAGCAAGAAACGGTTCCTCTGACATCCGACTACCCACTCATTGATGATGAATCGGAAGAGATTCCAACCTCACTGAACAACGTCGAGCTCTTGGAGTCGCCCACAGACAGTGCCGATTTTTCCGATGCACCCCTTCCCACTGCGGCCCCCCTCGACACCAGCATTTCTTCCACCTCTGCATCCTTCGGACCCTCTGGAAGTTCCAACGATGACTCCACCCTGATCTTGAGGCCCCCGAGTGCAACAGAAAACTCCCCTTGGAAAGAAGACACTCGGGTCAATCCGGATGACGACGATCACACGATGGCAAGACCTCGGATCTCCGAGGAAAAAACCAGCGTTCGCGTTCGGCCTGAGCCGCCTCTGACTGCCAAGGAGCCGGCTGTAGACAGCTTTGCACCCACCGCAGCGCTTCCCCCTCGCGAAGATCCCCCCCAACCCCGGTCGCTCTCGGCTCAATCGCCACCCGCATTGCCCCCGATGGATGTCGATGTTCAGCTGGGATCGCATGCACAGATTCCTCTCGATGCCCAAGAGACAAAGCCTCTGCCCGTCCCTGACTACGAAGAGTCGCTCTCGGGAGAGCAGCTTCCGTCTCCACCGCCACGGTCGCCGGTACCGCACCTGAAACGCGCTCCAAATTCCGCCCCAGCAAACCCCTTTATTTTGGCTGCCGGAGCAGCACTTCTTGCCTTGATCGTGGGCTATTTTTTGGGAAGCCAAAGAGGAGAAAACACCCCCTCCAGTGCCGCTTCGGGCTCGGCCGCCCAGATTGTCGAGCGGCCGCAGCTTCAAATCACTGGACCGGTGGGCACACGGCTGCAGATCCGGGATCGATTCGACCAGATTGACCCAAGTGGCAAAGCCGAGCTGACTCTGGACCCCAACGAGCCTGTCAATGTTCAAATTCAAGCACCGGGTCACAAGCCAACGGAGTACAGCTACACACCCAGAGCCAACGGGATACGAAAGCTGACCTTGGAGTGGAAAGAATTAGACCCTGCTCCCTAAGTGCGAATGACCTCCAATACTCCCAATGCTTCCCCCGTACGAAAGCGGTCTGTTCCTCTGGCCATGATTCGGGCCATGCGCCCCAAACAGTGGACCAAGAACGGCCTTCTCTTCGCGGCTCTCGTTTTTTCCCTCAACTACGACAACAAGGAACTCTTTCTGAGAGCCCTTGCTGGCTTTGGGTGCTTCTGCCTGATCTCGTCTGTGGGCTACATCTACAACGATATCCGAGATCGCGAGGCGGATGCTCTTCACCCCAAGAAGAAAAAGCGTCCGATTGCTGCAGGTGAGCTCCCCGTAGCCACAGCGGTGGTCCAGCTCATTCTGATGGCCGTTGCAGGATTTGCTGGCGCCTACCTGCTCTCACCTGCATTCGCCATTGTCGCAGCCGGCTACTTCGCAACCACACTGTCTTACTCCCTGTTCTTCAAGGACCACATCATCATCGACGTCATGATGATTGCAGCCGGTTTTCTTTGGCGGGCGGCAGCCGGTGCAGTCGTCATCGACGTCCACCTCTCCGAGTGGTTGCTTCTCTGCACCGGATTCCTTGCGCTGTTTCTTGGCTTCAACAAGCGCCGGGGGGAACTGAGCCTACTCCAGAGCGATGCGTCTGAGTTTCGAAAGAATCTCGGTGTCTACACCCCCGAGCTTCTGGATGAATTTCAGGGGCTGACCACCTCCGGTACCGTGATCAGCTACGCGCTGTACACGGTGTTGGCCTCACCGACGCCGTGGCTGCTCTTGACGCTTCCACACGTCCTGTACGGCATCTTCCGCTACATTTTCTTGGTCCAGGTCATGAACGAAGGCGGATCACCGGATGAGACGCTCTACAAGGACAGGCCCATCCTGCTCACGACAGTCACCTATGTGATCACCGTGATCGCCGTGCTCGCATGGGCACCGCTCAAGACTTAGCGACGTCCAACAGTTCTTCGATGGGCAGGGGCTCGAAGAGGGTTCGGGAGCAATACGTGTGGAGGATCAGCCCCCCACGCCCGACAACAAATCCACGGACAGCTCGAAAGGTGCCTCGAAGTCCAAGACCGGCCCCTTGACGCAGTGTTGCGGCTCCTTGCCTGAGGCTCTCAGGCTGCAGGCTGCGAAGGGCCTGCATCGGACCGAGCCGACCCACCCCATAGAGCCGATGAACGGCGCGATCCGAGTCGGCGATAAGGGGGAAGAGAAGGTGGTGCCGGGGCACAAAGTCTTGAGCACTGGTCAAACTTGATGGCGTCAAGGCGTAGAGACCCACACCTGCCAAGTCAAAATCCGCGACATGGGCTTGAAGCACTGCAAGCCCATTGCGAGCCACAGGAGATGCCAACCCTGGAACAAAAACCAAGACAATGGGCCGGGTTTGTGCCTCTTGCTGCAAGGCCAAGCGCTTCCCGAACACAGGCTTGGCTTCAAAATTTGGAGCCAGCTGATTCACTGTCGGCTTTTTGCTCATTAAAACGCTTCTCCATAGGCGGCATAGAGTCCCCAGCCTGTATCACTGAACGCTAGATCCAGCCGGGACACATTGGACTCCTCGGGGGGCAATAGCAGGCGAAGACCGACTCCGCCCGCGGGATGAAGCCCTGAGTCGACAACCCAGGCTGCGTTGGTCATCAACACCGCCTCAATGGGACCCCAGACCATCCATCTCTGCTCGAGGTCTACGGTGGTGATGCGGGCAGCCCTCCACCGCTGAAAGGGAGCACCTCGATGCAGCGTCATGCCCCCCACTGACGGCAGACGGAAGAACGATACATCGGGATTGAAGGCCTGCTGGTGGGTTGCCCGAGCCGCAAGGACACCGCGCAGGACCCCAACATAGCTCCGCAGATCTGCGAAGAGTCCCTGGTGAGCCTCACCCCCCCCGAGAACGAGATCCCCCTGGAGGGCGGCAAAGATTCCCCTTCGGTGAGATCCCCAACCTTGACGGGTATCGAAGGTGGCTCCAAGTTCCAGGCCATGGCCCGGCTGAAGCCCTGTTCCTGCATCATCCAAACGAAACCGACCGACCAACCAGAAACGCCAGGACTCTTGCCGAAACCCGGGACCCACTTCCGCCCAGGCCGCCTCCCGCCAAATGCTCTCTCGCTCCCCGGAGCCGTAGTTGTAGAGAACGCCTCGCAGAAGCCCCACATCGAATTGAGCATGGAGCCGAGCCAGAGACTGGGCTCGGATAACGGCGTAGCCCGACTTGAGCGTACTCCCCCCCAGCCAGAGTTCACTGGACCACCCCCGTAGATCTCCGTGAGTGAACCGAATTCCAGCCCCAATCCCAAGCCCTGGCGCTCCCGAAAAACCGATGCCTAAATTCCAACTTGCGGGCGGATTCGGAAGCATTCCGTTGGTCTGGATGAAGGCCTCACCCATGCCATCTCTGTCCGGCAGCTCCCGCAGCCTCCTGAGCCATTGTTCCTCCTGGGTGAGAAGGAAGAGCCGAGACATCGATTCCGAGGGAAAGCGATCTTGAAGCTCGAGGGCAATCCGAATTGCCTCCTCTCTGCTTGCGCCGACGAAGGCGGGCGCAAAGATGTGGAAATCCATCCAGGCAAGATCCAGTTCGGACCCCTCAGCCGCTCGGAGCGCACGGTCAATGGCTGGACCATGGACCCAGGCGCCGAAGTTTCCCGAGTAAGCCAGAAGCCTGAGGCGGGCCATCGCCTCTGCTGCTGGCTCCCCACTGTCCACGGCCTGTCGATAGGCTTGTCTCGCTGTGACCGCATCTCCCTGATAGTGCGCGAGGTCGCCCCGAGACACCGCGTCCAAGCCTTCAGAAGCTCCACCTGCAGCCCCAAAGAGCACCATGACAAGAAAGAGAAGCACACCACGAGAACTACCACATCTCTGAGGAGCGCTGCCGGGATACAAAGGGGTTCCATGACTTCCCTCGCTGAAAAGAGCCGCACAGCACTGGACTGGCCAGAAGTTCTCCAGGCCTTGTCCTCCCATGCGCGAAGCCTCCGCGGTCAAGAATTGGCGCTCCGAGGCCAGTTCTTCAACTCCGCTGAGGCATGCCGAACGGCTCTCGCCGAGGTGGAGGAGCTGGAGTCCTTGGAGGAATTGGGAGATCGCATGCCCTGCGGTGGCTTGGTTGACGTCAGACAAGCCATTGAGACAGCCCAGAGAGGCCGGGTCTTGGACCTGCAGGAACTCAGCGACTGTTCGGAAGCCATCTCCAGTCTTTCGCGGCTGGCAAAGTGGTTGGAGGGGCGTTCCGAGGAAGCACCCCGACTCTCCTCACGCACAACTGGGCTCCTCCCCCCCAGAGACCTTCAAAAGACCCTGGTGGAGAGTTTTGATGCTCCTGGAGTTCTGAGCGAGCGTCGCTACCCTGAACTTCGACGATTGAGGCAGGAAATCACTTCGATCCAAAGCAACATCCAGCGAACGATGGATGAATTGATTCGTGATCCGTCCATCGCCTCCCTGCTTCAAGACACGTTCGTCACGCGACGCGGTGAACGAGCTGTGCTTCCCATTCGGGCCTCCGCAAAACGATCGGGATTGGGAATTGTCCACGACAGCTCCGCAAGCGGTGAGACAGTCTTCATTGAGCCCACTGCTGTGGTCGAGCTCCACAACCGAAAGCGAATGGCGGAAGCCGAGCTCGCCCGTGAAGAGGCACGGATTCGAGCACGGCTCTCCCAGGACATCGGAGCCCATGCCTCTGAACTGCTGGCGGGATTTGATGAAGGCTGGAATTTGGACCTCGTTGCCGCCCGCCTCGGTTTGGGCCTTGCGCTCAACGGCCGCTCACCTGAGGTGGGCGAGGAAGGCATCATCGATCTGAAAGAGGCGCGTCATCCCCTGCTTGCCCTGCAGCTCACCTCGGTCATACCGAACAACCTCGGTCTCAGCTCCGAGTCACCAGGACTCATCCTCAGCGGTCCAAATGCCGGTGGAAAAACCGTCGCACTCAAGACTATGGCTCTCGCTGCACTGTTTGTACGAGCCGGAATTCCTTTTCCCTGCCGTGTCGGCTCACGCGTGGATTATTTCGAAACCGTGCTGGCGGACATTGGAGACAGCCAGGCCCTGAGCGATGGCCTCTCCACGTTCTCCGCCCACATGCTGACCCTCAAAACCTGTCTGGAAAACGCCTCGCACCAGACCCTCATCGCTCTCGACGAGCTGGCTGTCGGTACCGATCCCATCCAAGGGGCAGCGCTCGCTCGTGTGGTGCTCCAGGGATTGGTCCAACGCGGTGCTCGAGTGATCACAACCACCCACTATGCGGAGCTCAAAGGACTCCCGGCAGTCGACCCTCGATTTCGGGCCGGTGCGGTCGCCTTTTCCGAGGGCCAACCCACCTACACCCTTCATCTCGGTGAAATCGGTCTGTCCCATGCTTTTGCTATCGCCGAAAAAATGGGTCTTCCCCCCCGTCTGATCGATCAAGCCCGTCAGGCACTCACCGAGCATGAACGTCAGTGGGTGGAGCAGAGTGAACGGCTGGCTGAGGAGAGAGAGAAACTCAAGGAAACCCAAGACCTTCTCGAGGCAGAGAGGCGCTCACTGCAACGGGCGGAGGCCAGCTACAACTCCAGAAGCGAACGCCTCAAATCGCAGAGAGAAGCCATCCTCGAGGAGGAACGCCAACGTCTTCGAAAGCGCTATCGACAGGCGGAGGCCGAAATCAAAAGCATGATTTCCCAGCTCCAGTCTCAACCCTCATTGAAAGCCGCTGGGGAAACGCTTGCAGCACTGCGAACGCAGCAGCTCTCCTCCAGTCCAACACCTGCTCCACCGACCTCCCCCAAATCCGCTCAGCGGGTGCTTCGAGAAGGGGACACGGTTTTGGTGCGAAGCTTGGGCAAAACTGGAAGGGTCTGCGCCCCTCCACGTGGCAACAACGTGGAGGTCCAGATTGGGGCAATCACCACCAAGGTGAAGGCGACTGACTGCGAGCCCAGGCAACCCAGCCGTTCCAAGCCACGTCCTCCATCGAGCCAGCCCTCGCGTCCCCCTCTCTTGACCAGCACGGTCCGGACCGACAGCAACACCTTGGATCTGAGAGGGTATCGGGTGGATGATGCCCTGCGGAAAGTGGATTTTTTCTTGGATGGCCTCCTGCAGAAGAGCCACGGCGTCGCCTTTCTGCTTCATGGACACGGTACAGGAGCCCTCAAAAAGGCCACACGGGAGTGGCTGAGTAGCCATCCCTGTGTGGAGTCTTGGAGGCCTGCCACCAACAGCGAGGGCGGCGACGCCTTCACTCTCGTGTGTCTTCGATGAGGGACTCCCAATCAGAAACGGGAGGCTCATAGCGCCCGCTGTTGTCGAGGCGCTGTCCTGTTCGCTCGACGACTTCTCGAAAGCCCCAATCCCCCAAGCGGCTCTTCACAAAAAATCCGTAGCCTTGAGCATCGCTGAGAAAGACACTCGTTCCCGGTGGTAACCCAAGCGGCCGATCGCCTGCGGAGATCTCAAGACTTCCTCCACTCGGTAGTTCTGCTCCACCAAAAAATCTCGGCCCTGGACTCACGACCAGCTCTCCGCCCTGCCTCAAGCGCACCTTGGCAGAGCCATAGGTCGCCTTTTGGCCGACTCGGAGAGCGCCTTGCTTTTGCCATCCTCGTGCTGAGCGCACCCAGAGCTCGGCGAAAGCGACCGAGGAGTGTCTTTCCCTGGAGGCGGTCCCCGCCTCCAAGGGGAGAGTCAGTTCGGGTTCTTCCTCCTCCGCCATAGACTCTGTGGACAGTCCAAGCCCTCGGCTTGCGAGTTGTCCCAACTCGCGGCCCGTGTCGGGGTCGACCACCCGAACGACGGTTTCACCGGCAGTGACCGTCCATTCTCCGAGGACTTGTCCATTGTGCTGCAATTGAAGGCGGAGCGGCTTCATCACCCTCTCTCGGCACCTCCCCAACGGTACCCGATCCACCGAGTTCGTGCGTCAAGAAACTATAGAGGACCTGCCTTCTCTCCGATCTTCTCCCCCATTCTCAAAACCTGATCCAACTCAAGGTCCAGTTTTACCCTGCCTTTTTCAAAGAACAGAATCACCGTAGACCCCATATTGAAGCGCCCCAATTCCTCGCCTTTCTCGTAGGAAACAGGGGGGGAGAGCGCTTGTTGTTCCGCTGCTTTGCCTGCATTCGTCAAAAGCTCCGTGAAGCGCGTCTCCATCCGGCCTACTCCGTAGGCCCCCACCATGACTTGGGCGACAACTCCCGCGCCTTGAGTGCCGAGGTAGATCGCCAAGCGCTCATTTCTGGCAAAGAGCTTGTTCACTGCTTTGACTGCGGCGGGAAACACAGGCCAGAGGTGGCCCGGCAAGTACCGGTAGGCCTGAACCTCGCAAGCGAGAGGCGTATGGACCCGATGATAGTCCGGTGGCGCCAGGTAAATGACAAGGAAATCCCCGTCATCAAAGCGATCATCGTCGCCCAGCAGCTCCGATACGGGAACCTTTCGGTTGTCCCAGAGAGTCATCTCTCCATCCACCACGGGACCCATGGCCACTGCCTTGCCATCGCAAGGCGACACCACCGAGTGCTCCTCCTCGTCGACGGCTCGAGCACCCGGCTTCAAGGGACGAACGAAAAACTCAGCCAGAGAGGGGTAGTCGTCTAACGACCCCTCCATCTCCTCCAGGTTGACGTTGTAGTGACTCACGTACCAACGCAGGAGCGCACGACTGGCTTTTTTGCGAGCAAATGCCCCTTGAGTCCACGAGAGTCCTTTCCGAGGAAGAACCGAGAGCAGGCTGATGATGAAGGCGTCTTTCATGCGAGGAGTGTCTAACCTGATAGAGTCCCTTCATGGGCAGTCAAACTGGACGAATCTTTCGAGTCACGACCTTCGGCGAGTCCCATGGCGGTGCACTGGGCGCTGTCGTGGAGGGCTGTCCTGCGGGAATCGCACTGGACTTGGATGCGATCCAAGAAGACCTCCGTCGAAGGCGACCGGGCCAGTCCAAGCTGAGTACACCGCGAAAAGAGCCTGACCAACTGATCGTACTCTCCGGTCTTTTTGAGGGAAAAACCCTCGGGAGCCCGATTTGCATGATGGTGGAAAACAAAGACGCGGATCCTCGAGCCTACAAGGGCTTCCAGGATGTCTTTCGGCCGTCCCATGCGGATTTTACTACGGAAGCCAAATACGGCATTCGAAACTGGCAGGGAGGAGGGAGAGCCTCCGCTCGAGAAACGGTTGCACGGGTGGCAGCCGGGGGGGTTGCCAAGCAGGTCCTGCAGCACTTTGCTCCCATCGAGATTCTCGCCTGGGTCGATCGCATCGGCGACATTCAGGCCGAAGTGGATCCCCTGACGCTCACGGCCTCAGACATCGAGAAAAACCCGGTCCGCTGCCCCGATCCGAAAGCCGCATCACAAATGGTCGAGGCGATCCAAAAGGTGCAGAAACAAGGCGACAGCATCGGTGGGCTCATTCGCTGTGTTGCCCGCGGCGTACCCGCTGGGTTGGGTGATCCGGTTTTCGACAAGCTCGAGGCGGACCTCGCCAAGGCCATGCTCTCTCTCCCGGCCGCGAAAGGATTCGAATCCGGGCTCGGCTACGATTCGTTGTCCATGACGGGTTCGGAACACAACGATTCCTTTCTGCTCAACGCAGGAACGATCCAGACCGCCACCAACCACTCTGGCGGAATCCAAGGCGGTATTTCCAACGGCATGCCGATCACGATGAGTGTCGTCTTCAAGCCAACCGCCACCATTTTTCAGGCCCAAAAGACGGTCAACCAGCGCGGAGAAGAGGTGGTACTGAAGGCCAAAGGCCGCCATGACCCCTGCGTCGTGCCTCGAGCGGTGCCGATTGTGGAGGCCGCTGCAGCCTTGGTTCTCTGCGACCACCTCCTGCGGCAGAGAGCCTCTTCCCTGCCCTGAGGCCTACGCCCTCAGAGCATGAAGGGGTAGCGGTAAGTCTTCGAGGATCCCGAGAAGGGGGGAAACGAAATGTTTCGAATCGCAGAGGAGAGGCAAGAGTCGAGGGAAGTCCCCGCATACTCTCCTCCATCGATTCGAACGCTGTTGGCCGAGCCCGATGACTCCACCGTCAGACTGACCGTGATCCGGCCCGAGGGCATCTGACCCGTCTGGTTCCGGTAATCCACAAAGCAGCTCTTCACGCCTCGGTTCGAGCGCAACATGGTGTCGAGAACCTGAAGCGGCACCCCCTCCGAGGAGGAACTCGCTTGGCGGGCAGGCTCGGGATCCTCGTTGCGACTGGCTACCGGAGCTGGATCGGCTCGGCGAACAGGCTCGGGGTCCTCCTCCCAGTCGTCCCAGTCCTCCTCAACAGGGGGAGGGGGTGTGGAACGCGACGAAGACGTGCTGCTGGTGGAAGCCGTGCTTGCAGGGAAGGCGCCACGACCCGATCTTGGGACGCTTGCAGCGCTGTTGTCTGAACCCGCAGGCACCGATGCAACCGCTTCCTTCTCGGGCTCGATCTCTTCGACGTCTTCCTCTACCTTCTCGGGCTCAGGGCTCTCTGCATCGGCAGGAGGAGCCTCGTCCGGGAGAACCGCTGCTGGAATCTCAGGAGCAGGAGGATCCAGCTGAGCAAGGCTTTGAGGAACATCGTTGTCCTGATTCTCGTAGGCATGAAGCCCCAGAGAGGCTCCTCCAGCAAGGGCAAGGGCGACCGCGTAGCTCAGCCCCATCGAGGCGGATTTCTGGCCCCTGTCGGAGGTGATCAAGATCCCCAGGGACAACACAGCACCCGAGAGGCACACAAAGAGACCCATGAGTCGGTGCCAATCTTCTTGGGCCCCCACAATAAACAGAGCCCCCGCTGCGCAGGCAAAATTCGACATCATCACGACGGTCAAATCGCCTGCTGGATCGTGATCGCCTCGTCGAGCCGAGCGAATGGGTGCAGGAGCGGGAGGAGCACTGGCCTGTGGAGGAGGTGACGGGGCCTGCGGCATCGTCCTCGGAGGGGCTTGAGGGACAGGAGGCGGCGGAGGTTCGGGCGACGCCGAACGGGGAAGCCGAGCTGCTGTGCGCTCTGGCAGGTCCTGCCTTGGAATCGTTTCGTCTTTGAAGTCCATGCGCTGGGCCACGGTTGGTGGCCCTGCATCTTCTGGCAGGCGGTGCTCCACCTGACCAAACCCATGACCCATAGAGGGGCCGGAAGGAATCGAAGCAACCGGCTTCTCAGCCGACTTGGCTGCTGCCCCGATCGCTGACATCTCCGTCACCTGGGTGTTGGCCTCGGGGTCAACGTCTTTCGCGTCTTCTCCGACAGACATGCCTGCCGAGCGTCGAATGATGATGGCCTCGCCACACTTTCGACAGGTCGCTTTGTTGACCTCTTTCACCAGCTTGTGATCGGGGATCCGATAGCTTGCACCGCAATTGTCGCAAACAACTCTCATCGACCTGAAGTCCTCCGGCGATCCCTCATGCGCGATCGGCCCACTATGCGGCACAACTTATTGGAGTACAAGAAAGTTCCAAGTCAAAACTAAGCGACTCGGTTTAAGCTTCCGAGGTCACTGGGTTTCGATCACCACGGTGTAGGTGGGTCCCGCTTGGAGATCACCGGGCTCCTCCGGCTGACTGAGCAAAACCGCTGCCGTCACTCCACCGCCGACCACAACCGCACCCGTCGCGCCCCAGAACCACCAGCGCTGCGTGATGGGGAGATGCGAGCGCCCACCCACGTTGATTTGACCTGTGACAGGGGCTCGAGGGGTGCGTTCCCAATTCCTCCAAAACTTCCACCACTGCGTTCTTTCCTTCCCAATGGAATCCGGCAGAGGAGTCGTGTTGACTGGCTCCTGCTGGTCATCTGCGAGAGGCGGCTGCGCATCGAAATTGGGCTGCTCAAATCCGTCGAACGATCCCGAGGGTGTCTGCTGACGCTCAAAGGTAGGTGGCTCCTGAAAACCGCCGATGCTCGACCCTCCTGCTGTTGCATTCAGGGTCAACTCCTTGATCATGTCCAGGTAAATCGGGTCGCCCGGAAAGGGAGGCATGTCCTGGAGAACCCGCTGTATTTCGCCCTGGATCTGACCGTTCTGAAAAAACCGAACCTTCAGCTGCCCGTTGGAGTCGACCACACCGACGACCACCGACGGCACTCGAAGTCGTCGAGAGATCGCCTGAACCTCGCCCGCGTCCGCGAGCTCACGGTCTCGCTGAGCGCGTTCCGATGCCGCCTCTTCAACGGCCCGGGTAACCCCTGGACTCACGCTGCCTGCGCGGGTCTCCAAGTATCCCGGGTAGGTCTGGAGCATCTTCACAAAGCTTGCACGAGCGTCGGCACTTTTTTTGGTTCTCAACTGAGCCTGACCCAAAAAGAAATACACATCGGAGAGCTGCGCTCGTCGAGCGACATGCGAGCCTGCAGATCGGTGCAGCCGCTCTGCCTCTTCCAGCATTTGAATGGCCTGCGAGGCTTGCCCTGCATTGAGTTGGGTTCTTGCCTCGGCCACCAGCGAGCGGGCCTGGGAGAGGTCGGACTCTCGGCCGGAACCCAACCGATCCGAGATGTCATAGCCCTCAAGTGGGAAGAATCGTCCTTCTTCTAAAAAAGCATCTCGAAACCCCTGGCTGATCAGGGAGGCATCGTCATGGGTCATCCCAAAGGAATCGAAATCCAAGACTGCGATTTCGGCCGCTCGTGCCGTGGTGCAGAGGCTCATGAGCAGCAGCAAGTGAACCCAAAGGCGATTCATAGGTCTTCTCCAATTCCCCATCAGAGTAGCTTTTCGATGGCCCGTTGGAACTCGATGCGATCCACGATGTGGCTCAGGTAGTCGAGTCTCGCGGAGTCCCAAACCAAGACTGGAGAGGCATCATAACGATCAATCCATTCGTCATAAAGCGTGTTTAGACGTCGAATGTAGTTTGCAGGGATATTCATCTCAGAAGGCCGTCCGCGCTGCTTGATTCGCTTGCGAATCGCCCTCACATCGCACTTCAAGTAGATCAAGAGATCGGGGGGTTGAAGTGCCTGCTTCATGGAGCGGTAGAGTTCCATGTAGGTCTCATAGTCCCGCTTTTTCATGTAGCGACCGCGGTAGAGGTTCGTCGCGAAGATCTCAGCGTCCTCATAGATGCTGCGATCTTGAACCACAGTCCCAGGGGCGTTGGTCAAACCCAGATGAAGCCGAAACTTGTGGGTCAAGAAATACAGCTGGGAGTGAAATGCCCAGGAGTGCATGTCCTTGTAGAAGTCATCGAGGTAGGGGTTGGTCGTGTAGGGCTCGTAGACAGGCTCAAATTCGTATCGAGCGTGCAAAAACTCGACCATCGAAGTCTTTCCTGCCCCCATGTTTCCGGCGATTGCGATGAACTTTTTCACAGCTCAAGCCACCCTGTGTTTCCGTAGATGTCCTCAACACTCAAAGCGGATGCTTCCTCCGGAACAGCTACCAGAATACGGCTTTTCCCGTCAACAATCTCACCCTCGACAGTCTCCTCAAAAGATCCATCCTCAAGCACCCAGCTCAACTCAATCGGACCTTCTACGGGGTTGCTCTGCTGACTCAACCCTTCCGCATGGATCATGCGCCAACCTTGGTCTGGGCCATCGAGCGACAAAAGAAGCTCTCCTTCCGACAGGCTCGCTGAAATCACTCCCTCGACCAGCTCGAACTCTGGACCGAGGACCTCATAAGGCTCGGAGTTCCAAGGCCAGGTGCTCGAACCGCCCGTGTAGCGCTGGCCCTCGACTCGGAGCCGATAGCGACCGAGGGGAAGGGCGGTTCGTTCGCCCACCGAACCCACCGCCTGCCATGCCGCCCAGTACCGGTGATCCTGCTCCGCATACGAGGGATAGAGAGGCTCTGGGGTGTGAGCGAGCAGAATTTCGGGGCCCACCTCCGTAACTGGACGACCGGACGGGGAGAGCTGCTCCTGCCACTCCGCTCCGTCGAAACGCTCGAGCACCACGCGGGGATTGTCCACGCTCGGATCGCCCCCTTCCCAGGCCATCTGGACCAAACCGGTGACACGGGGAATGCTCTCGGGCACCGCGAGATCCACGTCGATATCCAGGGGCAACCAGAAGTACTCCGGGGCTTGTTCCAGGCGCTCACCTGCTCGAGGGGTTTGATCCGGCTGCTCTTCCAAGAGTGGAGTCGGTTCATAGTCTGTGCTCGAAAACGACCCAATGGGATCTGCAGGCTCCCGGACCTCGTTCATCAACACTGCAGACGCCATCTTAAGGGTCTGCTCCATGAGGTATTCCCCCTGCAGCGGCCCCCAGACATTGATGTTCGGCTCGTATCCGCCAGCGAGCCAGTCCTCGGGAATCATCAAATAGCCTTCGTGGTCCTGGGCGTAGCCCACCATAAGCGGCATCTCAATACCCAGCTCAGCCTCAACGCGTCTGCGCCACTGCTCAGAGAACATCGCCGTTGTCTCACCAGGAAAGAAACCCGTCATCAGATCCCGTTTCACAACCGAGCCGTCGACCGTCTTTGTCTCCAGTGGACCCACCCGAGAGACGGTCGTACCGGCCTTCATCGAAGACGGCATTGGCAGAGGAAACTCGTCCATGTCGAAGACACCCTTCAGGATGTAGCTCAACAACTCCACATCCATGCAGGCGGAGTACGGAAAGATCTCGGAGCCGATGTTGCCTGCTGGAATCAGGGGTGCATCCGACCCGCAAAAAGCGGCGCCATAGGGTGCATTGAACTCGTCCAAAGGCGAGAGGATCTCTCCGTTTTCATCGTAGATCTGCTCGTCAGCCAGGTACCCTTCCTTGTAGGGGTTGTAGCGCCAATCCACCTCACCGTTTCGAGTGACCTCGATGGACTCCAAACCTTGTTCGTGGTGGCGAGACGCCGATTCGAGGTGGATGGGATCATCCGACGTCGGAGTCTCCTGCCAGAGCGCCACAATCGGCTCGATCGCGGCTTCTCCGACGCTCTCAAGGCGAGCATAGTCTCGATCCCGGCCCGCTGGAGACGCATCGCCGCCCGCGCCTTGGAGGTGCATGACCATGACCCCGGGTCCCACCGACTCCTGGATTGCCCATTCGATCGCCCCCGGGGCATCCGAAGAAATCATCGAGGAATCGCCACTGAGCGCGGTGCCGTGGACACCAAAGGTAAAGGCCATGCCCAGTGGCTCGTCGTCTTGGGTATCGATTCGGAGCATGTGCAGGAAGGGGTCTTTTCCGTAACCGGGCTCTGCATCCTCCCACACGGCAAGGGAATCGTTGTCCCCTCGTCGATCGCGGTAAACCTGGTCATTGGGATCCCAGTCTTTGGCCCATGCATTGCCAATTTTCGCGGGTTGACGGGTCTCATAAGCCTCGAGGGCCACGGCCTCGAGCTGACTCAGAAAGCTCTCAAAAATCTCTCGATTGAAGCGATCCCCTCCGAGGTAGAAGTGGATGGAATCGGAATAGGGGCCGTAAGATGCGTGGCTGTGATTGGTGGACAACACGACGCGTCCGTCGAGCGACTCCCCGGTGGCATCCTCGAGTCGCTCCGTCAGAGCCTTCACCAGGCCATCAAAGCTGTAGATGACATCCGCTTTGAGAACAAGCAGATGATCGTCCCCGTTGTCGAGCCAAAATCCCTTGATTTTCGGTCGTGTATGGAGGCCTGTGCTCTCAACGAACCCGACGGAAAAGACGGAGTCTCTCTTGTCCTGGTAGCTGTCGCCTCCGAGATAACCGCAGCGCGAGGAGTATCCGCCTAGCGGCGTTCCCAAAGGAAGCTTCAGACTCGATTCGGCGACTCCTGCCAAGGGCTGTCCAGCCTGCAAATCAGGCCAATCAAAATCCGGGGCGTTCGAGGCGGGGCACCCCGCAAGTAGTGCTAACAACAGCATGTTTCGATTCCTCAAGGCATGCACCTTAGCGCATCCCGGCCCACTCTGGGACCGGGAAGCTCATGCTGAGGTCGGTAGAGCCTCACTTCTCGGAGACAGCGCCGCCATGATGGCCTCCGCCTCATGCAGTTCAAGATCCGGGAGGGAAACCGACGCATCCGCCGCTAGAATGTGCAGTCGAGCGATGCCATAAAGGCTCATGATCGGGCCCTGGTGGAGGTGCAGCGCCTGCACTTTACGCCGATCGAGGACGCGGGTGTCTCTCAGCAAAATTCCCCGTTGAACCATGACATAGTCGTCTCCGACCCGCCAGCCTTCGCAGCGCCACTCCCAAGCCGAAATCACCCAGACCCATGCCCCAATCAGCAGGCTCAAAAGACCCCAAGGAAAGAAGAGCAGGCTGAGGGCCACCACTGCGGGAAGGGCTCGAAGAAGGCCTACGACCCGCAATCGACGCAGCGCCATCTGAGCAGGGGGATGCAACTTCACAGCCCATGGATCCACGCCCAACTTCGGCAGGGCCGACTTCATTGCGGGCAGCATCTCATCACGGGCAACCATCGGGACCGCTGTCTCCGCAGAAAATACCCCCTCTTTCACACTCCCAAGCCCTGCTGTTTCTACGGACATCGTTCCGTAGCCCATGAGTCGCCTGAGGAAGGGCTCGCTCACTCGCACAACCTGAACTTTTTTGTGGGGAATCTCAACGTTTCGGCGCGTGAAGAGACCCTCTTCCGTGCGCAAGCCATCGGGACTGATCACCAGCCGGTGTCCCCAGTGTCGGATGACCGCTCGGATCACGGAGGTGACAAAGGTCAAGGAAACTCCGAGAAGGATGAGCGCTGGAAAGAACAGTCCTCCGAGTTCCGATTCCACCTGTCGGACCAACTCCGTGGCGGCCGATGTCTCCGGAGCGTCGAAAACAAAGACAAACCCCAGGGCAATCATCGAGGCCACGGTGACCAGGTAGCTGCGAATGGACGTTGAAATGCCGAATGCGGCAAGCTCCATTGGACTGACGGTGAGAACGACATTGTCTGCGCTGTCCTCTTCAGCCTCCGGAGCCGAGCGTCCTCGGGCGACCTCTATGGCGCTCTTGAGGCGGAGGGCCTCGCTTTCTGTCAACGCGGAGAGCAAGCCCTCTTCGCGGGCTTCCCCCGCCGTTTCAACGCAGAGCTCGACCAAGCCCGACATTTTGTGGAGCGGGTTTCGGATCAACTCCAGGTTCTGGATCCGAACGGGGTCGAGTCGACGGGAGCGGCGATGGAGCAATCCGTAGCGAATCTCCAGCATGTTTTCATGGATGCGGTAGCGCAGAGTGCTGTAGTGAACGAAGCTCGAAAAGAGTCCGGTTCCGAAGACCACGAGAATCAACACCACCTCGATGGCTCCGACTCGAGCGGTATTCTCCTGAGCGAAAAGCGGGATGAGCAGCCACCACATCGCCGCGATTGACTTGAGGGTGCGAGGCAGTGCATTCACCCAGACGGAGGCAGGGTGGAGCCGCCGCCATGGCGTCACCTCACTCAAACGCCATCCTCCTGTGCCGCATCATTTCCAAGCTGTGACAGACGATCCCGCAAGTCGTCAGCCATCTCTCGCGAGAGTCCTGGCAGACAGCCGTCGGACGACATCCCTGAGGCGGTAAACACGTGGAGCTGCGAGAGCCTCATGAGTTGCTCGAGTGGCCCCTGGTGGGTGTCTACATGCTGGATCCGTGAGAGGGGGATCGCTGTTCTGCGCTTGAGGAGAACCCCGCGTTCAACATAGAAATCGTTCTCCCGTACAGCGTACCGAAAGCGATCGTAGGACAGCTTCGGGATCCACATCGCCAACCCCAGCGAGAGACCCGAAAAGAGGCCAACGAAAGCCACCACGGCAGCCACGGGCAGGTGCTGATTGAGGACCACACCCAAGGCGATGACCATCGGGAGAATGCCGGCCACCACGGCGATCACGGCTTGAACACGCCAGAAGCTGAGAGCCCGAGGATGAAGTCGCTGCAGTTCCATTCTGAAATCCTAACTGACTTTGCTTCTCCAATGCCTTATTCTTGACACGTAAAGACAATGAGAACGCTGTGAACATCGTATTTTTCGCCATTATCGCCACCGCCTACGGCTTTGCAGCCTTTACAGGAAACATGGAGGCCGTCAGTGCTTCCGCTTTCGACGCTGCCGAAGCCTCGGTCAGTTTGGTCATCAAGCTCATTGGCTACATGGCCCTCTTTCTCGGTGTGATGCAGGTCGCTCAAGACGCTGGCCTGCTGCGGGTGGTCGCGCGCGCAATCCGACCCGTAATGGTGCGTCTCTTCCCCGAGGTTCCGCCCGATCACCCAGCCATGGGTGCGATGATCATGAACATCTCTGCCAACATGCTCGGGCTTGGCAATGCAGCGACCCCACTGGGCATCAAGGCGATGAAAGAGCTCGACAAGCTCAACACCACTCCCGGAGTGGCCACCAATGCCATGGTGCTCTTTCTCGCCATCAACACCTCCGGTCTAGCGCTCTTGCCGACCGGTGCAGCCTCCATTCGTGCCGCAGAAGGGAGTGCTGACCCGATGGGCATCATGGCCCCGACCCTTTTTGCGACAGCCGTCTCGACCGTGGTGGGCATCAGTGCAGCGATCTGGTTTTCCAGGAGACGGCGCTTTGCGCGCCCACCCGCCACACGAGAAATCGATCCAGCCGAGCTCACGGTCGAGGAGGGACTCGAGGAAGCAAAGGGGCCGAAATGGCTGCCAAAGCTCACCATCATTCTCTTTGTTCTGGGAATCGCGTTGTTGGTCATTCCCACTGTGCTCACCGCAATCTTGAGCACCACCGGAGGGGCGACAGCGAACCCCGACAGCCTGGCCAATCGAATGAAAGCCTTTTCAATGGCCAGCAGTCACTGGGTGGTTCCCACGCTGATCATGGCCTTCATCAGCTACGGGCATTTCGCCAAGGTCAAGGTGTACGAGTCCTTTGTGGCCGGTGCCCGAGAGGGGTGGGACACAGGAGTTCGTATCATTCCCTATGTCATTGCCATCCTGGTGGCCGTTGCCATGTTTCGCGCCTCCGGAGCGATGGACCTCATGACGGGAACCTTGGGGGCGCTGACTGCCCCGTTGGGCATGCCCGCCGAGCTGATTCCCCAGGCCATGGTGCGCCCTCTCTCGGGATCGGGGGCCGGCGCACTGATGATCGAGAATGTTCACACCTATGGTCCAGACACCTACATCGGGTACCTCTCCAGCGTTCTCAACGGCTCCACCGAGACCACCTTCTACGTACTCGCTGTCTACTTTGGTTCTGTCGGCGTAAGCAAAGTTCGGCACGCCGTATTGGCGGGCTTGGCTGCTGACTTGGCCGGCTTGATCGCGAGCGTTGGCATCTGCCTGCTTCTCTTTGGGCACTTGGCCTAAGCCTCCATCGGATTTAGACTGTTCCGGCGGAGGGAGAATGCTCAGCCTGCTGCTGCTTCTTGCTTGTGGTACCGAGCCCAGTGCCCCTGTTGATCCCTCAGAAGATCGGCCACACTCCCACTCAACGCCGGTTTCCAAGGGGCTCCGAGCCCAACTTGGAATGGCGAGGCTGCAGCGAAGCGAACTCGACCCCGTCTTGGGGGCGCCGCTCGACTACGAGCACCATCGGGTCTTTCCACTGAGCCTTCAGGTCTTTGAGGGATTTCGAATTTCTGGGGCGCTCTACGTACCCAAGTCCAACGGACCCTACCCCGGAATCGTGATGGCTCATGGTCACTTTGGTGAAGGAAAGTCCTCTGGAGAGGCACAGGCGCCCTCCCATGCCCTGGCCCATCAAGGGTACATGGTACTGGCTATGGACACCCCCGGAGTGGAGGAAGGAGACACCCCTGAACGCCAAATTCACCATGAATCTGGCCGCAAAAACCGAGCGGCACTGGAAGAGGCAGGCACAACGGCAATGGCCGTCCAGCTCCATGGACTGCAGGCGGCACTGGACTACCTGGAAAAGCGCGGCGATGTTCGATGGTTTGCAGCAATTGGAGCTTCAGGGGGAGCCGTTCAGTCCTTCTACCTGAGCCATATCGATGCACGAATCCAGGCCGTGGGCATGGCCTCTTTTGTGCCCATGCCCAGGCTCCAGCAGGCGGATGGATGCAGCTGTGACTGGATTGGAGGTCCATGGCCCCACGACTTGATTGCGGCCTTGAAAATCCCGAGTCTCTGGATGAGCGAGGGCGCTGAAATCCGACCGCCTACCCTGGGAAGCAACGGACATTTTGTGCTCCATGAGGGGCCCCATGGCTTTGAACGGCCCATGATTGACTCACTCGCCGACTGGTTGGCGAGAACGGTTCCCAACTTCCAGCCTCACCGCTCCCTTCCGGATCAACTTCCTCACTCTCCTTCAACAGCCTTGGCCTCTTCCTCAGTGGGTGCCGCTGGGATCGTGGATATTTTGCAGTAAAGCCCGGGCACTTAAGGCATCATTCGCGAATGGATTGCCTCCTCCCACTGCTGTTTATGGGCCAACCGGAGCTCCTCCCTCCCCATGCATTGAACCCACCGCCGCAGTTGGAAAACCCATCACCATCCTTCTTGTCCGAGGAAAAGACCCTGTATGGAGCCCCTTTTTCCAATCAGGTCTACTCCGAAAACTTTGCTGTGGGCTGGAAGGATGGCGACGCTACACCAGCAGACGCCGACGCAGCACTCAGAGCCTTAGAGACCACCTGGAAAGCCCTGATTGAGGAGCGAAAATGGCAAGCCCCTGTCTCCTCAGACCGGCACTACATCTGGGTGATTTTGACTCCAGACCTCTCGGGCACGGGATTCACCACCACCTACAAAGACAGCAACTTCCCCCAAGGCTACCCCGTCATCTACCTCAACCCCAACTACAGCCAGGACAGGGATTTCTGGGCCAGCCTCTCTGCCCATGAAATGGCTCATGCGGTTCAGTACAGCTACCGCGACTATGCAACCAACTCGGAGGAGCCCTGGTATTGGGAGGCCTCCGCGGAGTGGCAATCCGAACTCGCCCTGCCCCAGAACAACAGCTACGGCTACCAATCCATTCACTACTCAGACCAGCCACACCTCCGCTATTCCTCCATGGAGAACAACCATCAGTACGGCATGTTCGTGCTGAACGCTTACCTCGAGGAACATCTCGAGGGACCCGGGTCAGTACGGCGCATTTGGGAGCTCTCTCAGGACCAACCCGATGCTCACTGGGGCGAGTTGATTTCGGAAGCCATGGGGTCGAAAATTGGCGCCATTGTGGCGGGAATGGCGAACAAAATGAGCCGCCTTGATTTCGAGGACGGTCAACACTACATCGCACCACAACGAATCAGTGGCTTAAGCGATGGCCACAGTGGAAAACTGGCTTACCTTGGAACTCACTACTTAGACAGCCAAGACGGAGCACGCGTTACCGCGCAGGGCGAGGTTCTTCTGTCGACCAATTCGGGAGTTGGAAACCAAGTTTTCTTGCGGGCTGGAGAGACACTGGCCGTCACCGGACTTCATCCAAGCTCAACCGCCTATTCGCTGTCCGTAAGCCCATGGATTGCATCTAATGACAGCGGAATTGACACCGGCGGAGCACGAGAATCTCCGACAGGAGGGTGCGCATGCAAAAGCCCTTCTTCCCAGAAAGCACCAACGGGGATATTCGCAGCCTTGTGTCTCCTCTTTCTCCGACGCAGGACCCTCAGACTCTCCTTGGACTGACCCGCAAGTGGCTTCCAAAGGTGAGTCGCTCTTTTGCGCCCTCCATCGCACTGCTGGAAGAGCCCATGGAGGGCCCCGTCGGCCTTGCTTACCTCTGCTGTCGGATTCTGGACACCCTCGAAGATTCTCTCCTGCCTGTCCAAGAAAAGCGCAATTTGCTCTCTGAATGCATGGCGGTGTTCCACGGTCAACTTCCACCCGAACCCTTGCTCCATCGTCTGCGGGACACCCGAGCGTTCGAGGGAGAAAGCGATGCCGACGGAGCCCTCCTTCTCAATCTGGAGCCCGTACTCCGGGAGGTCTACCTGCTTCCTCAGAGCACTCGAAACATCCTGCTGCACTGCATGGATGAAATGGGGGAGGGCATGATGGACATGATGGAGATCAGCGAGCTTCGAAACGAAGCTGAACTTCACCGCTACTGCCACATCGTGGCGGGGACTGTCGGAAACTTCCTCACAGACCTCTACCTCCAGCAACCGATCGCCATCGAACCCGAAGAAAGAAAGACTCTTGAGGCTCAAAGTGAGAACTTTGCTCAAGGGCTTCAGAGGGTCAACATTGCTGCGGACGCGGGAAAAGACCTTATTCGAAAAATAACCTTTATACCTGGTTTATTGAAAAACAAGACCCCTTCTCTTGAGCGTCATCTTGATTTCTGCAAAGACACCCTACGCTACTTGGATGGCGGCTTGGAGTACCTCTTGGCGGTGTGTCCGAAAAGTGCCTACCGCTCCTTCTGTGCGCTGCCCTTGCTTCTGGCCGGTAAGACCCTGAGTCGAGTCGCAGGCCATCCTGGGGTATTCTCTTCGGAGGGTGCTCCGCGTGTTCCCCGAGAGGAAACCATGAAGCTCATCGTCTTTTGTCGAGACTCCGTGCAGAGTGATCAGGCCATACAGAAAGCCTTCGCCGATTTCACAGCTCCACTTCGGACAATGGCATGAACCGAGTCTGGATCGGTCTACTTCTCGCAGCTTGTTCCACGGGGAACACCGATTCCTCTCCCGCAGAAGTCGCTCCAATGACTCCCCCGCCTCACCCTCGGCCGCATGCACGAGCAGCAGACGCTCCACCGGGCGAAATGGACCTCGTGGGTGAGAGGGCAGACCATCCCAAATCCATCCTGATCGTTTCCTGGGACACCGTTCGACACGACATGTCCGGTATCGATGAAAATCCCGGAATCCGTGCGCTTCAGGCACAAGGAATGACCTTCACAAAGGCCATGACCCACTTTCCAGAGACCGGCATCTCCCACTGGAGCATGATGACGGGGGTTCTTCCTGAGGTTCATGGAAACGTTCCGGGAAGTGGAGGGTCCCGCTACCGCGGCCCCACGCTCGCAGAAATCGCCAAAGAGATGGGCTACTCCACGGCAGCGTTTATCGGAGGCATCACGCTCACCGACCAGGCCACTGGAATGGGTCGAGGCTTTGACGTCTACGACGATCAGTGGGACTGGATGCGAAAAGATGTGCGTCCGGGGGCCGAGCTTGTCGACAGGGCCAGCGCGTGGATGAGTCGACAAGAAGAACCCTTCTTCGCCTTTGTGCACTTCTTTGAGGCGCATCACCCCTACGAGGCCAAACCCGGTTTTGAGCAGAGGGTCCAACCGGGGCCTCGAGCTCCTGAGGTCGAGCGGGAGGTGGCCAATTACAAAAGCGAAATCGCCTACCTCGACAGCCTTTTGCCCGCCCTGCTTGATGCGGCCGGAGAAGACGCTGTGGTGGTGTTGACCTCGGATCACGGAGAGTCGTTTGAGCACGACTACCTCTACAACCATCGCGAATCTCTATGGGAGTCGACACTCCACATTCCCATGGTGATTCGAGGGCCTGGCTTGGAGCCGGCGAGCCGATCGGATCGCCTTGTGGGCCTGACCGATGTGCTTCCGACTGTTCTTGAGCTCGCAGGCCTTCCCGTCGAATCCAAAATTCATGGGCAGTCCATGCTGAGTGAGGATTCCACTCGCGAGTTCGTTTTCGCGATGACAGACCCTTGGTCAGGAGGCAAGAAAATGTTCGCTGTCCGAGGCGATCCTCAGAAAGCCCTCTGGGGTGCATCCGATGAGGTGCTGGCCTTCGATCTCAACAACGACCCCGAGGAGCTTGCACCACTCGATTCGGTTCCCGATACTCTGATCGAGGCGAAAGAGGCCTACAACCAGTTGATCGCCCGATCAAGCGCCATCCAGCATCCCGAGCGCCCCTCTCGGTTTCGACCCGCCGACGAGATCCAACAGCTCGAGGCCCTTGGCTACGTAGGCACTCCCTCCGCACCGGATGAACGTCCACGCCCAGAGGGACCCCCACTGCCACAATGACACCCAAACAGCGTCGAAACCTGCTCATTCTCCTGCCTTTCGTCCTGGCAGCCTGGCCCATGCGGCAAGGGCTTTTCAGCGGACAAATGGTGGGAGCGGGCCCTGATGTCACCACAACACTCTGGACCATGTGGTGGTACCAACAGGAATGGACTGGAGCGGCATGGGGCGGCACCTCCTACCTGTTCAATTTCCCCTTCGGCGGTACCGGTGCGATTCTTTCCCCCATCACGGCCAGTACATGGGCCATTCTGGATCCTCTGTTGGGACCCAACCTTGCCGGATCCCTGACCAGTTGGTCTCAGATTGGATTGTTTGGCCTGGCCCTCGCCTGGCTCGGTCGTGAGATTGGACTCTCTTGGGCGGCCACCTATGTCGCCCTCATGGCCTGCTTCTGCCAACGGTACCTCTTTTTTGGAACGGGAGAGACCTCCATTGTTGGCATCAGCGCACTTCCCATTCCTCTTGGCTTGATTGGCCTGATTCGCCTCCAAAAAGGAAGCCCCGAGAAGGCCTGGTTTGTCCTGACGATCGCGTGCATGGGACTGCAACCGCTCGAGAACCCCTACCTGACACCTGTCCTGCCGGGTGTCGCGTTCCTGATGCTCGTGCGGCCGATCGGACGCCGAAGAATCGCGTTGGCGCTTCTCGCAGGGCTCGCTGCTATCGTGGTGGTTGGAAGCATCCACAAGGGCGCTACGACGCTCGCCTATGAGAGCACTCGACCCTCGTCCTATGTCGGATGGGGCAGCCTCTCTTGGCCTGTGGTCGAACGCCCGTGGGCGGCAGCACAGTTGGAATGGATGTTTCTTCCTCCTGAAACCGTCTGGTCCGAGGCCTCTCACGCCTCAGTGAACGCCAAAGGACGCGAGTACCTCGGCCTGAGCGTCCTTGCTCTCTGTGCCGTGGGTCTCTGGAATTTTCCAAAAAGAACCTGGTACTGGATGGGCTTTGGCCTCATTGGAGTCGGCTTGGCCTTGGGGTCCTCCATCGGCGGTATCCCGGGTCCATTTGCCCTCCTCAACGCGATTTGCATTCGTCTTGTTCGAGCCCTCACTCAACCCACCCGCTACCTCGTACTCAGTCACATCGGCCTCGCTCTTGTTGCGGCTTGGGGATTTGAAGCCATTCGTCGCCGGTCCCATCGAGCGGGTGTTGCCGCAGCGGCTCTCCTGACCGTGGACGCCTTCACGCTCGGAGGGCTCTCCTTGGTGCTTCCCACCATGACCGTACCCACACCCGTCTGCGTGACCTCCCTGCAAGAAGAAAGCGGCGCTGTGTTGGTCTGGCCCTGGGATGGGGCCGACACCTATGACCCGGAGGCACCCAGTCGCTCTCGGATGATTCAGGTCGCCCATGGACGCCCCGGCGCCACCATTGGAACGGGAAGCTGGCCCCTGGTGGGGCGCTCCTTCCCAGGAGACACCATCCGGAGCTATGCATGGGTTGAGGGCTTTTCTGGGGGCTCCGGTCGAATTGACCTCCAGAGTCTCTCCAATCAAGGCTTCCGGTGGATTGTCGCCGACATGACCGCGCCGAAGCGCCTCTTGGGCAACCCGACGGCCCTCTTTGGCGACCCCGTATCCACCTGCCCGGACTACCAGGTTTATGCGATGCCACCCCCCATCCAGGGCATCCAAAACCGCAATCGCTAAGGCGTTATGCTCGCGTAGTAAACGGCGTTCTCACCCCGGACGCCTTGGTTCCAGACCACGTGAAAACGACCTGCGGAGTCGGCCTGGATCGATGCCAATCCGGGTTTTCCCCAATCCACGTCGGCGATTTTTCGCGGAGCTTCCCAGCCAGAGCCTCGGTTGAGGCTGTAGAGCATCTCTGCATCCTCACCTCCGTCCCAGCCCCAGATCAAGCAGAGCACGCCATCCTCGTTGATTTCAATCTCAGGATCAAAGTGATAGCCGCCGATTCCCTGGGAAGGTTCATGCACCTCGCCCCACTGTCCAGGCTGTCCCGACCGAACATAAACATGGAGTGGAAAGCCGCCTTTTTTGTGAAACCATGTGACATGGTCCACTCCATCTTTCCCAAATGCAAAGTGCGGACGCTCGCCCGGGGCTCCTGTTCGTGAGAGGTTTTCCGGTTCCGAAAAACGGCCCTCACGGCCACTGACAAGATACAACGTCGTCTCTGCTCCTCCACGACCCACATCGTAGCCAATCAACACCGATCCATCTGGACGCCGCTCAACGTTGGTGTGCCAAGCGTCCTCTGAGCCATCGGAGAAAAACACGGGCTCTTGCCACTCTCCATCCATCAGCCAGCGGCCTGTGGCCTGAAAGCGATGTTGGGGACCAAGCTGCTTGCCGATGTAGACATAGGCCAGTGTCTCGCCCAACCCATGGGCAACATGACCCGATCCGATTTCAAAAGCCCCTGCCTGAGTCAGGGGCTCCGGGGCCGTCCAAACCCCATCGTTCCTGTAGGTGAGGAAACCTCGGGATCGAAAATCCTCCTCTGCCTTGTCAAAGACCAACACCACACTTCCATCGGAACGAACGACCAAGTCGGGCCCCCAATTGCGGCCCGAGGGAAAACCCAGAGGCTCCGGAGCGCTCCACGCCTGCCCCGGCAGTGCGCTGCGATAGCGAATCAGATCGCCTTCCTCGGCACGCTCGTAGAAGACCACATGCATCCGGTCGTCTGCACCCACCGCAATCTGGGGCCGGTAGCCGCCCCCCGGACGAGCGCTCAGCTCAAGGGGCGCTGTAAAGGTCCCAAGACCTTCAGGAGTCGGCCCTGGTGGCGGAGGGGTCCGATGAAAAGTGGGAAAGCCAGAAGGATCCTGCACCGCACCACCGGATTGCCCGGGAGCCGGTCCCAAAGGTGGACCCTGGGGTCCCGCGCCACCTGGACCAGCAGGAGACCCGACGGGAAGCCCTGCATTCGCGGAAGCCGGTGGGTCTACAGCTTCTTCTCCAAACTGACAAGCCACCAGAAAACCGAATAAACTGCTCACTATCAAGGACTTGCTCATGCTTTCACTCTTGGCCCTCTCCTTGGGGTTGAGCGAGGAAATCGCCATTCCTGCCTCTGCAGGACGTTTAGCCTACCGCATTGATCGCACTGAGGTCAGTATCGAGGCCTTTGAGAGCTTTGAAAACAACGGAGGATACACGAATGAGAGCCTCTGGAGTGCAGCGGGCAAGGCCTGGCTCGCGTCCAACCCGGGCGGTGCAGGTCGAGAACTACGCCGGTCGGACCGACCCCCCAACCATCCCGTTGTTGCTGTCTCCTATTTTGAGGCTGAGGCCTACTGCAGGTGGCGGGGGGGCTCCCTGCCCACAGCGCAGCAGTGGACTCAGGCCATCTGCTCCGACAAGGCTTTTCCCTGGGGCAGCGATTCCAATCGTCCTGCTGCGTGGTACTCCGGTGGAAAATATGGCCTTGTTCAGAGCGTCAACACCCAAGAAGCCAACGTCGAAGCCACCGCCCTCACAGGTCCCTACGGGGTACTCCATGGTGCTGGAAATGTGTGGGAATGGACCCAGGAAAGCCTTGGCTTAGGAGGCCAGTGGCGCATCCTTCGAGGAGGGTCCTACGCCAACCTCCCCTCCTACTGCCAGTGCAATCACAAAGAACCTGCCCAACCTGAAGACCAGCGGCTCACAGTGGGGTTTCGATGCGTCTACCCCTAATGGCCTGTGTGCTGGGAGCCTGCTCTTCCCAAGAGCTTCCTGCGCCCCCTGCTCCGGAGGTGGGAGAGGCCATTGCAGGCATGCTTCCCGTGCCCGGCGGTGCTGTTCGGCTGGGGGCTGTGGTTCATCCCCCAGCGGAGGGCTTCACACCGCCTCCAGCCCAACACCCCCACGGACCTGCGCCGAAAGGTCCACCGCTGGATTCCCAGGGTCGACCTCAGAAACATCCAGCCCCGACAAACACCCTCCACAATGCCCACCTCGAGGCCATTGAAGTGACCGTCAGTCCCTTCTGGATGGACGTCACAGAGGTGACTCGCTCCGCCTATTCCACATTTATCGAGGCAACAGGCTACCCGGCCCCCTTTGTGGATGAGGAGTGGGCCCGAGAAGGATGGAATTGGTCGGGAACCGACTATCCTGACGACACCGGGGAGCACCCCGTGGTGCTCGTGAATTGGTACGATGCACGCGCTTACTGCAACTGGGCGTCCAAAAGACTTCCCACCGAGGCCGAGTGGCAGTTAGCGGCGCTGGGCCCTGCTGAAACCGAGCGCATCTACCCTTGGGGAAACACCTACGATCCCAACGCCCTCAACCATGGCATGGCTGTGCCTCCCAACTTTGACGATTCCGACGGTTACCTCACCACCTCGCCTGTTGGCGCCTTTCCGACAGGCGCCGGCCCATACGGTCATTTGGATCTCTTCGGGAACGCCTGGGAATACACCGCTGACTTCCGACTCTCGAGTTGGGATCAACTTTTGGGCGACCGCTCTTCTGGAACAGTGCTCGACCCCCACACCCCCCCTACTGGGCACTATGTCTCCGTTCGAGGTGGATCGTATTTCTTTGATTTTCGACCCAACCCCGGCTCCGAGAGAAATGCATTTCTGCCCGAGCTTCGCCGCAAGACAAGTGGCTTCCGCTGCGTTCGATCAGATCCTCCACAACCATAGGGTCTCGTACTCTGTCGGCTCTCCCAAGACGCGAACGAGAGCCTTGTAAAAAAGGGTGCTCACTCCCGCACGTTCTGCCTCCTCACGGTGGAGGATCACCCAGCCGTAGCGGGATGAAAGGTGGGACTTCATCCGGTTTTCTATGGCCCTGTTGACGGTAGGTGGGCTCCATTCCAACTGGGTGCTGCGGACCGCGCGAGGGTGCTCCAGCCAGAAGAACGTGCTCTGATCCGCACTCGATCCGGCACGGATGTCGGGGGAATAGGGAATCGGTTTTCCATGCTGCGTCTGATAGAGGAAGTACCGAGAGGTCGCCATGGTCGTACCGACCTCTGCAGGCAGGTCCAAGACGGCTCGTCCATCCTCACGGTCTGCTGCAATCTGCTCATACACCTCGGGAATGCTCGCTGAGCTGCGTGGAAGCGGCCAGATCGCGGAGGAGAGCAGCAGGGATTCCAAGACGAGAACCAACGAAACCAGCCCTATTCTGCGCAGAGACTGTCCGACCAGCGCCCACCCCACCAGCATCGCGAGAAGCGCTTGTCCGCCCACAGACAGTCGCGTTGAATGGGTGATGGCCAGTTGAGGAATGAGCTCTTGAAACCATCCGAAGGGAAGGATGAGAAATTGATCTCCCGGCCCAACAAAATCGCCATTCCACCAGAGCGCCCGGCCGAGACCCATCACCAGCGAAACCCCGATGAGTACTACCCAAAGAGCGGCTCTGCGACGCATCCTCCAGACCAGCGCACCCGCCAACAGGAGCACGCTCCAGCGAAGATAGGCGGTGTGTACAAAAGCTTCCCCGTAGTCTACGAGGTAGTCCACAGATTGAAAGTCGCCAGGCATGATGTACTCTCGCGGATCAACTGCGTTGTGCCGGAGAAGTTCAATGTTGAGATCGCCTGAGCGCTGAATCACAGCCTCAGGATTGCCCGGCCCCAGAGAAGCTCGAAAAGCGGCAAAGAAGGGCAACGGAATGCCCAGAGCAAACACGCTGGCGAGACCGGTGCCTTTGAGGCGGGTCTTTGAGAAGGTCGCACACCACCAAAGCCCAACAATCAAGGCACTTCCAAGACCGTAGTAGAAGCTTGCGAGCGTGCAGAAACCCTGGGCGATCCCCAGAAAAACCCAGTCCTTCCACGCGTTCGTTCGAAACGCCACAGCAGCTCGCCAGAAACAGAGTGGCGTCCACCAAACAGCAGTGACCTCAGAAATGCCGTTGCCGGCCTCTGCCAGGAGGAAAGGACTGCTGGCAAAAGCCACACCTGCTGCCCAACAATGTGCGCCGCCTCCACTGACTTCTCGACAGAAACAATGGCTTGCAACTCCCGCCAAAACGAATCGAAAAAGCTGGATCAAGGTGTACGCAAAGGGCACTCCGAAGACTGCGGAGAAGGGGAGGGCTGCCCCTGCTCCAACGGGATCGACAAAATAGAGGACGCCTCCATCCGGAGCATTCAGAAGCTCCGTTCTCCATGGAAGGCTGCCTCCGAGAAAGGCGTCGAGCCAATACCAATAGCCCCAGAGGTGATTCCAGACATCCACATCAGGATGGCCAATCAGTTCCCCTGTGAATGGGGCTGGAAAACACAGGATCAGAGCCAACACAGCATACGCTGCAAAGAGGGTTAGCGGGCTGGGATTCTCCCAGAGCCCCTCTCGGTGGTTTCCCTTTGGATCGATCACCGAGGCCCCTGACGCGGTGGTGGCCCAGAGGGAGGGGGCTGAATTCGAATCTGGATGCCCGAAGTGTCCGCCTGGGCGGCGACCACTGACTCCGCCCGACCGAAGCCTCCCAGTCCTGAGGAAGCTTTGAATCCTCCCCCATCACGCTGAGCTGCACCCCCATCCAATGCAGCCATCAGCAAATAATTTCCACTGGGCAACTCGAGCTCAAAGTCTTGGGAGAGTTCCCCAGACGGAAGCAGCTTGATCTCAGCGACCGGGGAGCGACCTGGAGCCAACTGTCCGGTCCTCGGGTCAGCATCCTCCGCCGAAAACGCAGTCACCATCAGAGCTGGACCGCGTAGTGGACGGTTGGAAGACACGGTCCCCTGAAGGGTCACCCAGACCATTTCCGGTACCTGATCGTAGGTCCCTTGCTGCACGCCATAGGCACAACGTACGCCAGTGGCTGAGCCCTCGAGGTTGGAGGTGAAGCGATTGGCAACACGCATGTTCGTGCTGAACGTGTTCCAGCCGCCGCCTCGAAGCACGTAGACGTCCCCGCTCGGTGGACCGAGGGGGTTGTCTCGAGGCTCCCCGGAGCCATAGGTCTC
Source organism: Myxococcota bacterium (assembly GCA_036021505.1). Lineage (GTDB taxonomy): Bacteria > Myxococcota_A > UBA796 > UBA796 > CAJQPC01 > JAYXVV01. The sequence goes on from JAYXVV010000150.1 coordinate 29,697, forward strand.
AGGATGATAGGCATCCGAGGTCCACTCCCACAAATTGCCTGCCAGTTCTTGGTGACCATAGGGACCCTTTCCCAGGGAGGAAGCCTCCTCTCGAGCGCCCTCCGAACACAGTGTAGGACGCCCACTTGCCGTGCTTTGGTGATTCGCTCTCTCGCAATCGGGAGATGCTTTTCCCCACGGGTAGGGCCTCAAGTCATACGGATCGCATCGATTGGCTTCCGTGCCTTTCTCACAGCCTCCCCGCGCAGCTTTCTCCCACTCGGCTTCTGTGGGGAGGCGTCCCCCGATACCCTCACAGTGCGCCACAGCCTCCTCACGAGACAAGCCCTCCAAAAGTTTGCCTTGACCATCTCGGGCCTCACGCTCATCCAAGCAAAACCCACTCACGGAGACCACATGCACGGGGGACTCATCTCGTCCTGCCTGACTCGAGTTGGACCCCATCAGAAACGGACCCCCAGGAACCCAGAGACTTCCCTGGGGACAGACGCTGGGCTCCTCTGCTGGAGGCACATCCACCGCCAAGGCGGGCCTCCATGAACTCGAGAGATCTTCGGCAGCCTGCAGTCCTGAGGGGCTGCTCGATGACACCGACGGAGGTCCCTGAATCGCCTGGGGAGACATTGACGGCCCCATCCCGCTCCCATCGGGGCCCTCTTCCCCGTTCTCTGTGCCACCGCACCCCAGAAGTGTCCCTAAGAGTAGACCCCCTCCCCAAGCAATTGATCGACAGTGGCTTGATCGGCCCCCGGAAATTTGTAGTTGGAAAAATCGGAAGGCTTGACCCACTGAATGGCATGAACCTTCAGACATTGTGGCTCCCCTTTGGTAATGGATGCTCGATAGACCATGAGATCAAGGGTGTACCGGTCGTACTCGTGGGTAACCGAGAGAGACCGGTCTCCAACCTCCACTTCAATTCCTAGACCCTCCATCAACTCCCGAGCCAACGCTTCTCCATCCGACTCGCCGTGCTCGACACGTCCTCCTGGAAACTCCCAAAGCAGCGGCAACACGGCGTGGGGATTTCGCTGAGTGATCAGGTAGGTACCGTCTTGCTCGATTTCGGCGGCAACCACACGAATATGGGGCTTTGTCATCTTTTGGCTCTGCAACAACAACGAAGGTGAAGGGCTGAATTCAACCAGGTTTACTCACTAAGATCAAGCCTTCCTTCAGGCGAATCCGAAGAGATCCGGCACTGGACCATCGACGATCAAGCCCTCACTCAACCACTCTGAGACAGGATGATGCACACCCACTTTTCCCACATACAACTGGGAGAGATTGCCGCCTGATGAAAGCCAACTGCGAACGGTTCGCAGGCCCCGGAAATAGACGATGTCTTTTCCATAGACACCGGGCCTCTCAGGATGACGCAATCCACGCTTCACCCGAAGTGCAATCCCCCAAGCCAAGGGTTTGCCACCCTGCTCTGCCAAACGTTCGAACAGCTCGCGGAAACCCATTGTCTCCGCCCATGAAACGGCTTGGACCACCAGACCTTGCCGCCATGCGTTTCCGGGTGAGGCGACACCCACACACTCTTCGGCGTAGAGCGCGAGACCTTCTTCTGTTTCCAAGCTTCCTGGAAGACCCGTGGCAAAGAGCAACAAATTCTGCCTTTGACCGTTCTGTGCACGCATGGCATGCACATCAATCTCGTGCGCGATGAGCTTGGCGGCATCTGTTTTCCGAAATCGAGCGGTTTCGTTCACACGAAGAACCTGTTTGGCCGAGTCCACCAAAACGCGTGCAGCCATGACCGAGTCCAACTCCACACGCCAGTGCCCCAACCCCCGTTCCTTGAGGGCTTGAGCCAAGGCTTCCCTGAGTTCGACAGCGGAGAGGACAAAAGGAAACGATCCTCCCTTTCGGACCTGGTTTCGAGCATCCTCCAAAAGTCCTGGCCCCGGTCGCCAATTGTTGTGTTCGAGCAGCGCTTCAAACCCCTCGCTCGTTCGGGCTTGGAGCGCCTCAATGAGAAGAATGGTGCTCCAGATGGCCTCCTTGAGGAGGGGGGAGAAGGCATGAGACTGAGGAACACTCAGAGCTCGCAGCATCTCAAGCGCCTCGGGAGCCCAGTCGGGTCGCAGGTAGCGAAACGGCGGTGCATCCGCCCCCGCAATAAAATCCTGGCGAGCCTCATCCACATTGACGGGGTTGAGATAGCGTGAAAAAGCTACGCGTTGAAACAGCGAATGAAGCGCTGCGTCAGCCTCGACGATCTCTTTCGGCAGTGAACTGGGCATGCTGCCAGCCTAACCGTTCTTAGAGGGCTCCGAAGCTCCTCTCGTAGAGTTCTTCCACAACCTGGATGGACTCTTGCCCCATGTTTCGTGTCCCTGTGCCACAGAAACGGGCGGCCTCAATCACCGGAACACCTGGAGCCCACTCGTCATTGAGCCACCGAAACCATGCATGGCTCTCTTGGTCATACACCCAGAGATTTTTTCGCCACATTCGAGCCAATTCAACCGCCCATCCCGTTCCACCCACAACGGTGTCATCCTCTTGAATCATTCCAATCACGAAGACTTGATCCGACCAACTGACTTGATGCCAGATGGTCTGAAGCACCTTTCGAATCATCCCTTCTTTCGAGTAACCGCGCTTCAGGCGACGGGAGACATAGAGCAGAGAGACATCCCCTGCTGCGAGCTCTCGCTCGGTCAACAGTTTCCTTCCGCGGCCTCTCTCCTGAAGATGCCCTTCAAAGCTAAAATTGATCTCTTGAAGGCCGTAGCGCTCCGCGAGTTCACCGAAAACGGTCTCCGCACCCTTCGCTCCACCCGAGTACAGTGTGCAGTCTGCGGGATTCTGTGGTCCCGGAGCCGTGGCAGGGTCCCAGGTGTCTTCACCCCGAATCAGCAGAGTGTTGGGGTCCAACTCCAGACCCATGTCCTCGCCGGGAGTCTCCTCATGAGCACCCATCGCCTGCAAAGAGATTCCTCCACGCTGGGGATGCAGGGTGACCGAGGTCGAGAACAAGGCATTTCTCTCCCCGTTCAACGGGGTCACCCAGACCGCCACGCTTCGTTCTTTGGCAAAGCGGGATAGGGACTCGAGGTCTCCATCAAAGCCATCGAGAAGCAAACAGCTGGGAGAAAACTGCATCACGTCCGCCATGAGATCCATGGCTGCTCTGAGGTCATCAACGCCAAACTTTCGATTGAGGTAGGAGTGAATGACGCGGTTTCGCTCAACCTGTACGGCAAGGCGATCCTCGGTCTTGAAGCGGGCAAGTCGAGCCACTCCCTGGAAGATCTCATCGTAAAAAGAGCGCACATGCTCTGCACTCGCACGCATGGACACATGCAAGACCTTCTCGTCGTGCATGATCCGATCCAGAGCGATGTGCACCAGCAAAGCACTCTTGCCGATGCCTGCTGTTCCCAAGACTCCGCCGAGCTCTCCGGCCTTGATTCCTCCCTCAAGAGAGGCATCGAAGACGCGCATTGGCGAGCGTTCGTAAATCTCGGTTCTCAGCATGCGACACCCTCCTGGGCGAGCGTTTTCTAAGCCTCCAGGCTCTCTCGGTAGGCTTCCTTGAGCTCTTCGGCCACGTTGTTCGGGGCCTTGGCGTACTTGGAGAACTCCATGGTGAACTCTGCACGGCCCTGAGTCACGGAGCGAAGCACCGTGGCGTAGCCGAACATTTCGCCCAGTGGAACCTCGGCCTCCACCTCAGCGAACCCGGCATTCTCGGTGGTGCCGAGCACCATGCCGCGCCGCTGGACGAGGGTGGTCACCATCTGCCCATGGAATTCCACGGGACCCTCAAGCACCACGCGCATCATCGGCTCGAGAACAATCGGACCGGCCTTGGCGTAAGCCTCACGGAATGCACCGCGTGCTGCAGCCTGGAAGGCGTTGTCCGAGGAGTCCACGCTGTGGGACTGACCGTCGTTGATCGTGATTGAGCAGCCCTCGATGGGAGCGCCCACCAGGGTGCCCTTGTCGAACATGGACTGGAAGCCCTTGTCGACAGCCGAGATGAACTCGGTGGGGATGGCGCCGCCCTTGATCTTGTTGTCAAAGACGTATTCGCCGGTCTCGGAAGGCTCGAGGAAGCCTGCCACACGACCGTACTGACCCGAACCACCGGTCTGCTTCTTGTGGGTGTAGTTGAACTCGGCGCGTCGTGAGATGGCCTCTCGGTAGGACACGCGTGGGGGAGACACCACCACCTCAGCGTTGTACTCACGCTTCATGCGCTCGATGTAGACATCCACGTGAAGCTCACCCATTCCGGAGACGATGGTCTCGCCGGTCTCGGGATCGGAGGCCACTCGGAAGGTGGGGTCCTCCTTGGTGAAGCGCTGGAGCGCCTTCGACATGTTCTGCTGAGCCTTGGAGTCCGAGGGAGTCAGGGTCACGCTGACCACGGCGTCAGGCACGTGCATGGAGCTCATTGCGATGCCCGCAGAGCCGTTGGTGAAGGTGTCACCGGAAGCACAATCCACACCGAACAGTGCGACAATGTCACCGGCTTCCGCGTAATCGATGTCTTCCATCTCATCGGAGTGCATGCGCACGAGTCGACCGACCTTGACCTTCTTCTGGGTTCGCCCATTGACGATGGTCTCGCCCTTCTTGAGGATGCCGCTGTAGAGGCGAACGTAGGTCAGCTGACCGTAGCGTCCATCCTCGAGCTTGAAGGCCAAGCCAACGAAGGGTCCGTTCTTGTCGCAGGGCAGGACGAAGTCCTCTTCCGACTTGTCCTCTGCGATGCGGACCGCGTTGTTGTCCACATCGATGGGGTTGGGCAGGTACTCCACCACGGCATCGAGTGCGGGCTGAACGCCTTTGTTCTTGTAGGCGGACCCAAGAAGAACGGGGCAGATCTGCATCTTCACCGTGCATTCACGAATGGCATTTCGAAGCAACTCTTCGGTGAGCGTCTCCTCGAGCATGGCCTCCATCACATCGTCGTTGAACATCGAGACGGCATCGAGGAGTTCCTCGCGGTAGACCTCCACGTCCTCCATCATGTCCGCGGGAATTTCTCCCTCGATGATCTTCTCACCGTTGTCTCCCTCAAAGACCAGGCTCTTCATGGAGACCAGGTCCACCACACCGCGGTGTTGGTCTTCCAGGCCGATCGGAAGCTGAACCATCTGGGCGTTGAGCTTCAGCTTCTCACGGAGCTGGTCACGAACGCGGATGGGATTGGCACCCTGGCGATCGCACTTGTTGACGAAAGCGATTCGGGGCACACCGTAGCGCCGCATCTGGCGGTCAACAGTCATCGACTGGGACTGAACACCCGCCACGGAACACAGAACCAAAATGGCGCCATCGAGAACACGCAGTGCTCGCTCCACCTCGATGGTGAAGTCAACGTGCCCGGGGGTGTCGATGATGTTGATGTGGTGATCCTTCCACTCGCAGTGGGTCGCAGCAGACTGAATGGTGATGCCGCGCTCACGCTCGAGGTCCATCGAATCCATCTTTGCACCCACGCCGTCTTTTCCGCGCACATCGTGGATGGCGTGGATTCGGTTGGTGTAAAAAAGGATGCGCTCGGTCAGAGTCGTTTTGCCCGAGTCAATGTGAGCACTGATACCGATGTTGCGAAAGCTTTTGATGTCCACACTCATTTGGACCTCCCAGTTTCCGCCGCGATTATGATCACTTGGGCCTTTTGGCAAGCGATGAACCGCGATCGACACCTATTTTTTCACGTTCAACTCCCTCAGAGCCCGGGCTACGAACACGTTGGCCATCGCCCTTCGCCAGTTCACATCGCCATGCACAGCGGCCTGTGGGCGGGTCTGCTTTTGGACCATGGCGGCAATGGAATCGATGGCCTCGTCATCCAATGCCCTCCCAAAGAAGGCCTCCAGACCCTTCACCGGCTTCGGCTTGGGGTTGGCGGCCCCGACAACAATGGACAGTTCTTCGAGGACCGAACTCGTCCACCGCCCCCAAACCGCAACCCCGAGCTGCGGAAAATCGATGGAGTCTCGGGTACGAAGTTTTTTGTAGCAGCCCCGCCAATCTCCCTCGAAGATCGGAACCTTGACCTTCGTCAGAAGTTCTCCCTTCTCCATTTTGAGATGGTCCATGCCGTTGAAATGGTAGAGGTCGCGGATTTTCAGGTCGCGCGCTCCGCTCGGCCCAAGCAGCTCAATGGATGCGTCCATCGCCAGCAAGACGGGAACGGTGTCCGAAGACTGAGCGGCTACACACGTCTTGGGACCGCCAACCACATGGCACCAGGTGCCTTCTTTTTTCAAGCAGTAGCCCAAGGCTTCTCGCCAGAACTCACTCTGGTTGTAGTAGAGACAACGCGTGTCGAGCAGAACATTTCCCCCAATGGTGCCCATCCGTCGAATCTGGGGTCCCGCAACCAAACCCGCTGCCTGCGACAATGCGGGGAGGGATTTTGCAACTCCGGAATGCGTCGCAATGGTGTGCAGCGTCACCCCGCTGTCCACCTCCCAAGCGGTATCCGTTTCTCGAATTTCAGGCTTCGGGAGACCCGAGAGGCCGATGACGTGCTTTGGGGTGAAGAGCTTGTGCTTCATGTTGGGGAGCAGGTCGGTTCCCCCTGCCACATACATCGCATCCGGAAGGGTGTTCCACAGGGCGACAGCCTCTTGGGCGGTCTCGGGATGATGGTATTCAAATTCTGGCATTCTCAGCATGACATCCCCCTACTTGCCTGCCAGACGGGATTCTTGCGCAGCGAGCTCGGCAAGAATCCGATCGGGCGTGAATGGAATCCGACGAAGCCGAATGCCCAGAGCGTCGTAGACAGCGTTGGCAATCGCTGGAATGACAGGGTGAAGCGGTCCCTCTCCTGCTTCCTTGGCCCCATAAGGACCCCCCGGGTCAATCGTTTCGATGATCGAAGCCACAATGTCCGGAGTCTCCATCGAGGTGGGGATCCGGTAATCCAGCAGGTTCGGGCCTTTGTGGAGCCCTCGCTCGTCAAAGACTTGAGCCTCCATGAGGGCTTCCGCCCAGCCCATGTAGACCGACCCCTCGATCTGTCCCTCCACCATCACCGGGTTGATGGCACGCCCACAGTCATGGGCAGCCCAAACCTTCTCGACACGCAAAATCCCCGTGGTCGGATCCACATCAACCTCAACCACGTGGGCCGTCGTCGAATAGGCCGGTGAGGCGCCAATGGTTCCTCCCCGGTAGTCTCCACCCACTTTTCGGGTCCAGTAGGCCCCTGTGTCTCCGAGAAGACCCCCGTCTGCCTCAGCGAGAATCATGGCCTCCTTGGTCGAGATCGACCGAGCGCTGTCGCTCTTGTCGAAGACAAAGCCCGGTGCGATGCGCACGGTGTCGGGAGAAACGCCCCAGGCCTTTGCTGCTGCCTCCCGAAGTCGAGTTCCCATTTTCCGACCGGCATCTTGAGCAGCGATGCCCGCCATGTAGGTGATCCGTGAGGAGTAGGCCCCGAGATCCACCGGGGTCAGATCGGTGTCGTGGGAAACCACCTTGATGTCCTCCAAGGCGACCCCTGTCTCCTCCGAGACGATGTAAGCCAACATGCCGTCCGACCCCTGGCCGATGTCCGAACACCCGGAAAAGATGGTGAGCTTTCCGGAGCGGTCGCCCCGAAGCTGAACCGAGGACTGAGGCATCTCATTGGGATAGACCGGGTAAGCCGTGCCCGAAATGTACATGGAGCAGGCCACCCCGAGACCTCGACCGTACGGGAGCTTTCCATGGCGATCGGACCAACCCGACTGTCTCGCCACAGAATCCAGACACTCCACAAGACCGGTGGAAGGCACGTGCTGCCCGTTCACTGTATCCGTACCGGATGCCAAGGCATTCCTTCGACGAATCTCCATCGGATCCATCTCGAGCTTGGCCGCGAGCTCATCCAAGGCCCCCTCAAAGGCAAAGCGAGGCTGCACCGAACCGTGCCCTCGCTTTGGCCCACAGCAGGGCTTGTTGGTGTACACCCGCTGACTCTTGAAGCGGTAGGCAGGAAAATCCACGGGCCCTGTCAGCAGCTGTCCAGAGTAGTACGCCGTAATCATCCCGAAGGAGTGGTAGGCCCCACCATCAATCAGAATCTGTGAGTCCACCGCCGTGAGCTTTCCGGAAGCATCCGCCCCCAGCTGCATCGTCATGTCCATCGGGTGTCGGCCGCGGTGTGCGTAGAACACCTCTTCTCGCGTGTAGAGAATCTTTACCGGACGACCGGCCTTCTTCGAGAGCCACGAGGCGCAGAATTCGAGGTCAAAGGGCTCCGACTTTCCACCAAAAGCTCCGCCCAGAGCAGGCTGGATCACCCGAATCTGAGAGGCGGGCATCTCCAGCACTTGAGAGAGTGCACGGTGGAGGTAGTGGGGGACCTGTGTGGCACTCCAGAGGGTGAGGTGGCCGTCTGGAGACCAATCCGCAAGCGCACAATGCGGCTCAATCGGAGCGTGGGTGTTTCCTTCATAAAAGTAGTTCACATCCACAGTCGCAGCAGCGTCCGTGAGGCCCTGGTCCACCTCTCCAAATTCCAAAGCGACCGTCTTGCAGATGTTGTTTTTGCGCTCTCGACCCTTCCAGTCCACCTCGTGCACAAGCGCCGCACCCTCGGCGAGGGCGGCCTCCGGCTCCACAACGGCAGGCAGGATCTCATAGTCGACCTCAATGAGCTTCAGAGCCGCGTTTGCGGTGTCCTCATCCCTCGCGGCAACCGCGGCAACACCATCTCCCACGTAGCGGACCTTGTCCGTGCAGAGCGCCGTCTCATCCGGGGTCCACGGAATCACACAGTACGCAATGGGCAGCTCTGTACCGACCATCACCGCATAGACGCCATCGAGTGCCTCCGCCTTGGACGTGTCGATGCTCCGAATTCGAGCGTGAGGGTGTGGAGAACGCAGAATCTTTCCGTGCGCCATGCGAGGAAGGCTCAGATCGTCGGTGTACTGAGCCTCACCGGTTGCCTTGCCGATGGCATCGGGTTTTCGGCCCCTTGCTCCGATGACATCAAAGCCCTCTGTGGCCTCGCCCAAGAGGGCTGGCATCTTCGATGGCGTGTTGACGGCCTCCCGAACGGCCTCAAAAATCTTGGTGTAGCCCGTACAGCGACAGAGATTGCCTCCCAGAGCCTGACGGATCTGCTCGTCGCTTGGAGTCGGACACTCCCTCAGCAGAGCCTTGGTGCTCATGATCATGCCCGGTTGGCAGAATCCACACTGCAGAGCGCCACACGCGTCAAAGGCGCGTTGGATGGGATCGGGTCCTTCCGGGCTTGCGAGATCCTCAATGGTTTGAACCGAGCGCCCCTCACAGGCCGCTGCCAAGGTGCAGCAAGACAAAACCGGCTCTCCCTCCAGCAACACCGTGCAGGCCCCGCAATCCCCTTTGTCGCAGCCCTGCTTGGAGCCGGTGAGGCCCAAGTCGTAGCGCAAGACCTCCAGCAAAGAGTGATGCTGATGGGCAGCGAGAACCTGTTCTTCGCCATTGACCGTCAGATTGAGCAGCTTTTTCATGGATTCTTGCTCCTCATGGGGGGATGCTTGGTTTGCGCACCTGCAAATCTAACCGACTAGACGTTGCTTGTCTGAAGCCCGATGGTTGTCCAGAGTTTGGCCTCCACAAAGACTTCCACAGCATCTGAAAGGAGATGATTGGACTCGGCTTCCGCACGCAAGATCGAAACCGCTCTCTCCACCGGCATGCTCGCCTTGTACGGTCGATCTCCAGCAGTCAGTGCATCAAAGATATCGGTCACGCTCATCAGTTTGGCCCCAAGGGGAATCTCCGGCTCGCTCAGTCCCAGCGGGTATCCCGTGCCGTCCAACCTCTCGTGGTGGGCATGCGCGAGGTCAGGAACTTTGGACAGATTGTCCGTCCAGGGAATGCACTTGAGAAACTGATAGGTGTGCTCCACATGCCGTTCAATCTCCCGACGCTCGTCTTCGTCCAAGGAACCGCGGGGAATGCAGAGTCTTCTCATGTCGTTGTGCGAGAGGACAGGCTCATCGGTCGAGAGCAGCCATCGCGCAGCAATCTCTCGCATCAGAATCAGATCGTCCTCCACAAAGCGATGCCCTGCAGAATTCATACGACGGATGGCCTCCAAGTCACGCTTCAGTGCATCCTGCTCGAAACACCCTTCTTTTCCGCGATTGAGCCACTCCAGTTCTGCCTGCAGTCCAGCAACTTTGAAGCGCCACTCGATCCGCTCCATTTCCCACGGGTAGAGCTTGTTGGCCTTCAGCAGAACCTCTTCTCGAACACTGACCTTTCCGAAGTCATGCAGCAGGGATGCGTAGCGGAGCTCCTCCATTTCTTGGGTAGAGAAGCGCAGCCCATGAAACGCTCCGGCGCTCTGCTCACAACTCTTGGCAAGTTCTACGGTGAGATCCGCAACACGCTGAGAATGGCCTGCAGTAGACGGATCGCGCGCTTCAATCACAGAGACAGCGGCTGTGATGAAGGAGTCAAAGAGCTTTCGAATGTTCTCGAAGAGTTGGTAGTTCTCCAGGGCCACTGCGGCTTGGGAAGCAATGGACTGGGCCAACCTGGCTTGGCGCTCTGTGAACGGCATGCAGTGGGAAAAATCGGCCAGAGGCCGCCCCGCAACCGGCTTGCGATTCACCAGGGCGAGGACGCCCAAAACCTGCGAATCGTGATCGGTCATGGGAACCAAAAGCATCGAGCGGGTTCGGTAGCCGCTGGCCTCATCGAACGAAAAATTCGGCCGGTAAGGCATCTGCTCGGGGATCTGATACACGTCGTCAATGTTGAGGACCGATCCGCGAGCTGCGACGAATCCTGCAAGAGACCCATCGTCCACCTTCAAGCGCTGCTGCTCGATTTTTCCAGTGAACCGGACCGTGTCGTTCTGAGCTGCGGAGAAGAGCAGTTCCTGCCCTTCGGTCAGATAGATCGTGCCGGCGTCGGCAGAAAGCACAGTCCGCGAGTGCTCCAGAATCGCCTCGAGAAGCTCTTCTCGATCCGTGATGGCCGAGAGTGCAAGGCCGATTTCATTGAGAAGGCGAACCGTGGATTGCTCGTGCTCCACTTGGGCTCTCAGGCGCTCCATCTCGACAAGATTGCTCAAGCTTCGTTCGAGCCTTGTCGACACATCCGAGGGGCGAATCACTTCAAAGCAGTCCAAGCTCATATCGTCGGAAATCGCGATGAATCGCCGCCCCAGAGACCGGGTGGAGTGAGCCTTGGTGAGATCGACAACCACGATTCGCTCAGCGAGATCCGCTGGCGTGGCAGCGTCCACGGGGACCAAGGGAAGCCCCAACTGCTCCACCGTCTCCTTCACCGCACCCGCGAAGGACGAAGTGGGAGGCATCATTGCGACTTCTACACGGTGTTGCTCCATAGCAATCGGCCTCCAGCTCCTCGACTTTTTAGCACGCAACCGCTGATCTTTTCGAGCCAAATGCTCAGGGCGTCATCGGAAGCATGACCATATCGCTTGCCAGGCAATTCTTTGGGAGGCTCGCCATGTGGACCACGCTTTGGGCCACATCCTCTGGCTCAAGAAAGTCTCGCTCGGGATCCAGATGATCGGGGAAAGGATAGAACTCCTGTTCTTTCCAGAATGGCGTATTGATGCCCCCCGGACAGATGGTCGACACCCTCACACCGTAGGCACGTGCCTCGAGAGCCAAGGTTCCGGAGAACCCATTCACGCCCCATTTGCTGGCGTTGTAGACCGCCTCATTCGGCAGGTGGAGCTTTCCGGCGATCGATGAGACGTTGATGATGTGTCCAAACCGCTGCGTCTTCATCGCCCGATACGCTGCCTGCGAGCCAAAGATCACCCCTTTCAGATTGGTGTCAATCATCTGGTGAACGGCCTCCTCGGAGGTGTTTTCCGCAGGACCATAGACCGCCAGACCTGCGTTGTTGACCCAAATGTCCAGCTGCCCAAACTCGCCCACGGCGGCATCCACAAGCCGATCCATGTCTTCCCGAAGCCGCACATCCGTCTGCACCGCAATCGCATCGTTCATTGCGCTGGCCAGAGCGTCAATTCGAGCCTGGTTTCGAGAGGCAAGCACAAGCCTTGCCCCTTCCGCATCGAAAGCTCGCGCGAGGGCTTCCCCCAATCCCCGGCTTGCTCCTGTGATGCAAACGATTTTTCCATTGAGTGCACTCATCACCAACTCCTGTCCTGCCATTGTGGTCTGTCTTGGTTATCCTTTGCTCATGCCTCGTCCACTTCTCGTCATTTTGCTCTCTGGCTGTGTGGGACTCGACTACCTCAACGAGTTCGACACGGGGACCCCTGTGGGACCCGGGGGACAGGACACGGGCGCCTCGGCCCTCAACAAGCCGCAGGTCCTCTCATTCTCGGTGGAGGAAACCGACACCAAGGTCCGAATGAACTTCGAGGTGACCGACCTCGACAACGACATGTTCGGTGGCAGCATCGAGGTCACCATCGGCCCACGAAGCTACAGCTATGAGTTTCCAACGGAGGTGGTTCTCGATGGAGGCAAAACCTTCCTGCTCTACGACAAGGGGGACTTCACACCGCAGCAGCAAGTCAACTGCACCCTTCGCGCAGTCGACAGCCAAGGACTTTCCTCAAGCCCCTCTTCCACGACCTTTATGCTCTCTGCCAGTGACTTGGTTGTGCCGGAGACCGGGGATACAGCGGCGGACATCTACGACATTGGGCCGATTTCTCCCCCAGTGACCGTTCAGGGAAGCATTTGGGGAGCCGGTAACTTGGGGGGGCTCTACGATGCGGACTTGGACTTCGTTTCCTTTTCGGTTCCGCAATCTCGAACCTACAGCCTCAGTCTGACCTGGACCCCAACCTCTGCCGACTATGACCTGCATCTCATCGACGGCACAGGACTGACCTTGGCTTATGCCACTGGATACAACCAACCCGAGATTGTCACCTACGCCCTCAACGCCAACACCACGTACTACTTCACAGTGGCTGCATGGGACGGCAGCGCGGGCAACTGGTCTGTCCAGATTCAATGACGTCTTCTCTTCCCTGTACAGCGGTCATTCTGGCAGCGGGCAAGGGCACCCGCATGTGCTCCGAAACGCCCAAAGTCCTGCACACCGTCTGTGGAAAGCCAATGCTTCTCTGCGCCTTGGAGGCGGCCGATAAGGTTGCTGACCACGTCGTGGTGGTTCTTGGTCACAAACGCGACGAGGTTGCAGCAGTCCTTCCACCGACAGCCCTTCAAGCCGTCCAGGATCCCCCCCAAGGCACAGGGGACGCTCTGCGCGTCACCTCCAACCAAGTCCCACACCGCGGGGTGGTCTTGGTTCTTCCTGGAGACGCTCCTCTCATCCAATCATCCACTCTCCTGAGACTCAAGGAGGGCCACGGAGAGGCTCTGTGCAGCGTACTCACTGCACACATTCCCGAAGCAGACGCTCCGACGAGCGGCTACGGGCGCATTGTTCGTGACGCTGAGGGAAACACACAATCCATTGTGGAAGCGGCTCTGGCCAGCCCCACACAGCGAGAACTCACCGAGGTCAACACCGGCATCTACGCCTTCGATGCGAAGTGGCTCTACACCGAAGTGCTGCCTCAACTCCAGCCCCAGCCCCCCAAAGGCGAGTACTACCTCACTGATGCGATCGCGATCGCAGCCAAAGCCGGTCGACTTCAAGCCATCAAACATGGGGATCTCACCGAGGTGACGGGCGTCAACGACCTCGCCGCCTTGTCGGAGCTCGAGACCGAGGCTCGCCGACGGATCAACCAAGCCTGGATGGACCGAGGCGTTCGTTTTCTCGACCCAAGCACCGCCTACATCGACCTGGACGTCTCCTTGTCTGCCGATGTGATCATCGAGCCTGGAGTGGTCCTCCGGGGTGACACTCGCATCGCCTCTGGGGTTCGAATTGGGGCGGGGACACACCTGACCAACTGCACTGTCGCGACCAACGCCGTCATTCACCCCTACACGGTGGCCCAGCAGGCAAAGGTGGGCGCGAATTGCAGTGTGGGCCCCTTTGCGCGGCTCCGCGAGGAGACCCTCCTCGAGGATGGCTCCAAAGTCGGCAACTTCGTTGAGACCAAGAAAACCCGCCTGGGAGCAGGGGCAAAAGCCAATCATCTAAGCTATTTAGGCGATTCAGAAGTGGGGGCTGAGGCCAATATCGGAGCCGGAACGATCACGTGCAACTACGATGGAGCCCAAAAGCACCGAACGACGATCGGGGAGGGTGCCTTCATTGGCTCCAACACCGCACTCGTGGCTCCCATTGAGATCGGAGAGGGAGCCGTAGTCGGCGCCGGCAGCACGCTCTGCAACTCCGTACCCGCCCAAGCCCTTGGTCTCGCTCGAGCCAAAGAATCCGTCATTGAGGGAGCCGGCGCAAAAATTCGTGCGCGAAACAAGGCGGCCAAGGAGTCCAAAAAGTGAGTGCTCCACATCTGGAAGGCCTCAATGAGAAGCAGAGAGAGGCAGTGGAAACCTTGAATGGACCGCTGCTCATTCTTGCGGGTGCGGGCTCCGGAAAGACACGGGTGCTCACGAGAAGAATCGCACACCTGCTGCACAGCGGCATTCGTCCGCAGAATATCTTTGCCGTGACGTTCACCAACAAAGCTGCCGAGGAAATGAAGCATCGCGTAGCCACCTTGGTTGGCGAAAACGCGAAACACCTCTGGGTTTCTACCTTTCATTCAAGCTGCGCTCGAATCCTGAGGATGGAAGCGGAGCTGCTGGGCTACCAGCGAAACTACGTCATCTACGACGATGACGACCAGAATCGGCTCCTCAAGAACATTCTCGACGACCTGCGAATCGACAAGAAGCTTCATCCTCCCCGGAAGTTTCGGGGCCAGATTGACCGTGCCAAAAACAAGCTCAAAGGCCCCGAGGATCTGTTGGACGAACACCCTGCTGGAGCCAATGTTCTTCGGGTGTACCGAGAATACCAAGAACGCCTCATGGCCTCCAACGCCATGGACTTCAATGATCTTGTCAACAACGTGGTTTACCTCTTCCAGCGGCATCCTGACGCCCTGCAGCGGTGGCAAGAGAGGTTTCACTACATCCTCGTGGACGAGTACCAAGACACCAACAAGGCTCAATTCGAGTTGATTCGCGCCCTGGCCTCCGAGCGAAACAATGTGGCGGTTGTCGGCGATGACGATCAGTCGATTTACTCCTTTCGAGGCGCGGACATCAGCAACATCCTCAGCTTTGAAGAACACTATCCCTCGGCAAAGGTTGTGCTCCTGGAGCAAAACTACCGCTCCTCGAGTCGGATTTTGAAGGCCGCCATGGCGGTGGTGAAAAACAACCGCGGACGGAAAGACAAAGAGCTGTGGACAGAGGCTGCTGACGGTGAGGCCATTCGGCTGATTGTGGGAGCCGACGAGGAGCATGAATCCCGCCAGATTGTAGAGGAAGTTCAGCGCCTCATCGGCAGCGGTGTTCCCCCTTCTGAGATCGCGATGATCTACAGAACCAATGCTCACTCTCGCCCCTTAGAGCAAGCCTTGAGCCGACATCGCCTCCCGTTCGTGCTCGTGGGCGCTCGACGCTTCTATGAACGTCGAGAAGTCAAAGACATCATGGCCTACCTCAAGCTTGTGGTGAATCCCGTCGACAACATGAGCCTGCTGAGAATCATCAATGTGCCTCGAAGAGGAGTCGGACCCAAAGCCTTGGACTCCATCCGTTCTCAGGCCTCAGAGGATGGCACCAGCTACTTGGAGGCTGTCCGACGACTCGGGGGAAAGCGAACCAAACTCGAACGCTCCCTGAAGGAGTTTGCTGACAGTGTGGAACGCTGGCAGGAAGCGGCGCTCCATCTGCAGCCTGGCGCATTGATCAATCGGATTGCTGAGGAGTCCGGCTACGCCGCTGCCTTGCGCGCGGATGAGAGCGAGGAATCCTTGGGAAGACTCCAGAACATCGAGGAACTCTCCCGAGACGTGGCAGACAATGCTCTGGAAGACTTGCATCCACTCGAGCGACTGCAAGCCTACCTCGATCGTGTCAGCCTCTCCGCGCAGGCCGATGATCTTCCCTCAGAGGGAGGAAGAATCACCCTGATGACGACCCACCTTGCCAAAGGGCTCGAGTACCGTGCTGTCTTCGTGGTGGGTATGGTGGAAGGCGTCTTTCCTCATTCGCGCTCCGCTACCTTGGAACGCGAGCTCGAGGAAGAACGACGTCTGGCCTACGTGGCCTTCACTCGGGCCATGGAGCGCCTCTACCTCACCCGCCCTCGACGGCGCCGTTCCTTTGGCGGCGCCTATGAGCCAACCGTGGTCTCTCGATTCCTCCAAGAGATTCCCTCTGACCTTATCCACGGCGCCAGTGGAATCCGACGCCCAGCGCATCGTCAGTCCCCGCCGCCAATTCCGAGCAAGCTCAATGACCGAATGGCTGACTTTTTGGCGAAGCAGCGAAGCCCATCGGCTCCTGAGGCTTCGGCCGAGTCGCGAACGGTCATCGAACCGGAGTCCCCAAGAGACTTTCAGCCCGGTACTCGAGTCCTTCACCCCCTCTTCGGCGAAGGCAAAATCGCCCAAGTTTCAGGGAACCCCAGCAACCCGCGCCTTGTCGTTCAATTCGAACGTGCAGGTCGTAAGTCTCTTTTAGCTCGTTACGCCAAGCTTGAAATTCTGATCTGAACTCGCAGAGATTGTCATCCCTGCCTCTGATCTGGTAGCGTTCGTTTTCCCCTCAACCGGTTCCATCGCGATGTCTGACAACGACCCCCTCGACGTAGAAATCGAGATCGATCTTGGCTTGGAGGAGCCCGAGGAGAAAACCTCCTCCGAAGAACGTCCTGAGGCACCCATTGCCTCTACCGATTCGGAGCCCAAAGACACAGAAGCCGGGGCTCCCGAACCCGAGCCATCCATCGATGAAATCGCTGCTTCTCTCGCAAGTGCCATCGAAGAGGCAGATTCAGAAGCCGACGATGGTCCGGGGGAAGAGCCGGATGTCGATGAAATTGCGGCCTCGCTTGCAGATGCGATCGAGCAGGCGGATTCCGAAAACGCCGAGGGCGAAGGGAGTGCGCCCGAGGTGGTGGCGGAGCCGGAGCCGGAGCCGGAGCCGGAAGCTCCCTTGGAACTTCCCGAAATTGATGTAAAAAGCGCCTCAGAACTCGATTTCCGGAGAGTCGGGATCAGTGCCTGGAAGGTGAAAGTCAAGATCGGTCTGGTCTACGACTTCAGCGACATCAAAACCCTCCGCAAGTACATCAGTGATGGACGCGTCACCAACGAGGACGTGATTTCACACAACGGCGAGGATTGGACCACACTGGGTGACATTCCTGACCTTGATGCCCACTTTATCGACGTCTACCGACACGCCCTCGCTCGGAACCCAGAAGTGCTCCGCGCGACGGTGGCGTCCACCGAGACGTCGGAAGAACTCTCTGAAGAGGCCCAAGAGCTCACCAACAGCATCCTCCAGCAAATCAACCAAGAGGTGGATTCCTCTCCACCTCCACCCTCGTCGGTAGGTCCCGAATTTTCCGATCCCTTCCAAGAGCTGAAAAAAGCCCAGCGCTCCCGAGGGGCTCAGCGCAAAACGCTTTCGACGGCACGGGAACGCCACAAGGCGGAACTGGGTCGACAAAACCGACTCGGTGTGCTTTTGCTTGGCATTCTTCTGGCTGTTTTGTTTGTGATCAACCCCTTCTCCAGCGAAGAAACAGTCTCCTCAGTGGACGGGGTTGAAGACGATCCCAGCCTCAATGCGATGGCGGACCTTGAGGTCGATGACGGTCCCTCCGAAGTGGAACGAGAAGCCCAGGCGGCCCTCGCTCGAAAACTCAGAATTGCCCAAGCGGAGAAGCGGGAACAGGAAGCCTCAGAAATGGAGGAGCCCCAGCGACGCGTGGTGCGACCACCCGAAGCCCTGGTGACGAACAACGAGGCCAATGCCTCTGCTTCCACGGCTCAGTCCTCAACGACTCCCGCAATGTCTCCAGCGAGGCGTGCCAAGAGAGCCTACCGACAAGGCAACTACAGTGCGGCTGTAGAGGCCTTCAAGGAGGTCATGGACAACTCAGGCGGCAATCCCGGCCCCGACATTCACCTCGGCTACGGAAAGGCGCTCTACCACACCGGAAAGTTTGACCGTTCCATGCGGCACCTCATCCGAGCAGAAAAAGCTGGCGTGGCCGATCGCGAAGCTTACCGTTTCTTGATCGAATTGCACCGTCAGAGAGGTGATGATGCTGGTGTCAACACTTACACCCAAAAGCTCAGCCAACTCCGCTGAACTCTTTCGCCCTGATCAACTGCCGAGACACCCTTGCGTATTATCTGCGATTACTGCCTGACAGAGTACGAGGTCACACCTCCTCCCACTTCAAGCGGTGAGTCTCGCTTCAGCTTTCGATGCTCCAACTGCGGTCGCGTCTTTTCCGCAGAGCGAAGCAGTGAGCCAGAGGCTGCGGACTCAGAAGCCCAGGAAGCCCCTTCTGTCCTCGACTCAAAACCCTCCGAGCCGAGTTCTGAGTCTCTCGGACAAGACATCCTCATTCGTCAGGGCGATCAAACCTACAGTGCAGGTGACCAAGCCACGGTTCAAAAATGGATTGTGGAGCGCCGAATCAGTCGAGAGGGCTTCATCTGCCTTGATGGAAACACGTGGACACCTCTGCATGAGGTCGAGTCCCTTCAGCCCTTCCTGCAGTTGGTCGAGCAAGTTCAAGCCCTTGCCACTGCAACCGACCCGGCCAAATCTGAGCAGACAGCTGTCGTGGAACCAACCCCTCAACGCTCCAGTTTCGCTGAGGTCGCTGAACTCGAATCTTTGGTCGACGTTGATCCACCGGACACCCAAGATGAACTGGATATCGACCCTTTCCCTACCGAAGAGGTACCCCTCCCAGAGGCTCCGATTTCGGCCAATCTTCGGGCCATGGCCTCGGTGGAGGAGGAGGTCGAGCCCGCACCAGCATTCGAGGCACCCCGCACTGAGGAAGTCAACTTCGATTACCCCATCCACGATGACTCCACCTTAGACAGCGAGCTGATTGAGCTCCCCAACGAGCCTGAGCTCCCCAAACTTGAACATGCCCACCCCATGATCGAGGTCGAGGCACCCGGCTTTGCACCACACATCGATCCCACAGAGGCTCCTGAGCTTGCCGCTTCTGCTCCCGCTGCCACCGAAGAGCACGCTTTGATGGACTTTCCCACCGAGGAAGAGCTCACCCTGCCCGAGGAGGACAACGACCCCCTTGGCAATGAGGCCTTCGCATCGCTCGATGCCTGGGACGATGAGGACGACGATCTCGCCTGGGTCAATGACAGAAAGCGAGGTCGGAGAATCGCCGCTGCGCTGCTGCTCACGGTCTTGCTGCTGCTGACCACCAAGCTGTTTCTCGATCGTCGAGCTGATGAGCCTCCCGTCGAAGGGGAGTTGGAGACCCTCGCTTTGGGCGCCCTGCCCGAGGAGGCCATCGAAGTCATCGAGGTGGAAGAGGAGGCCATCGAGGTGGAAGAGGAGGCCATCGAGGCCCTGCCCGAGGACACCTCCAAAGCCGAACGCCACGCCAAGGACGAGTCTTCGGCTTCCAGACCGCCTGCAGCGACTCCGGCCCCCCCGTCAACCCCCCGTCGCAGCCGGTCTGCTTCCCCAGACCCCGAGCCTACTCCCAATCAGAGCCAGCTCACGCAGAAGGCTCGAGAGGCCCAGACTCGCCGAGGTCCACAGCCCACTACTGCAGCGGATTTCGTGGATCGCGGGCGACAAGCCATCTCGGAGGGCAACTACAACGCCGCTCGGCTCTACTACCTCGACGCTGTCGACATGGAGCCCCAAAATGCTGCCGCCAACCAAGGCTTGGCCTTTGCGGCGCTCCAGCAGGGCGATACACCCTTCGCTATTCGCCACTTTTGCACCACTTTGTCCCTGACTTCTCCAACCTCCTCAATGGCTCAGGAAACCCGCCGAGCCCTCGAGGATCTCAACGCGGAATGCCCCTGAGGTCTTATGTCCAAGTCCAATCCTGAAGAAGAGTATTTCAAACGCCAAGAGCTCCAGAAGCTTGCTGCACTTCGTGCGAAGCAGGAGGAGCAGAATATCGAGGAAGCCCTCCAAGAACGTCGAGAGCTTCACTACAACCGATGCGGACGATGCGGGGATGAAATGGAGCCCAAGATCTTTCAAGGCGTGGAGATCGACATCTGTCCCTCATGCGGCGCCGTCCTGTTGGACCCCGGTGAACTCGAAGAGCTTGCAGGCGAGGACAACTCAGGGGTGATCGGCGGCATCGCCAGCTTTTTCAGCTTCTCTAAATCCTAGAGTTGAAACCCCGAATCGATGAGGAACTCATCGGGCAGCTCTGTGACCTGGCCCGAATCCGGATCAATGCCGAGGAAGCCGAGGTCCTGCAACGTGACCTGGCCCGCTTGGTGGAGTTCGTCGGCCGGCTCGAGGAACTCCCCCCAGACGGGATTGTCCTGACCGAGGGCTCCGCGGCACGTCGCGTGGATCAACCCGGTGACTCTTCCTCCGAAACCCTCCTGGACCTGTCTTCCCACACCGATGGACACTTCGTTCGAATCCCTCCAGTGATCGACTCCGATGACTGATGCCGCTGTCACAGCGAGGCAGATCCGCCAAGGACTGCTCACCCCCGAGGAAGTGCTCGATGAGGCATTGCAGCGAATCCATGCCCGCAATGACCTCAACGCCTTTGTCTCCGGAGAGGGATTGACCGCGATCGGTAAGAACCAAGGGCTGTTGGCAGGAGTACCGGTCTCCATCAAAGACAACCTGTTGATGAAGGGGGCCCTGTGCCGATGTGGGAGTCGAGCTCTCGAGGGCTACCGGGCGCCTTACACCGCCACAGTCGTGAGCAACATCCTCGCAGCCGGCGTGAGCCTCGTCGGACGCAGCAACATGGATGAATTCGGGATGGGCTCTACCACCGAAAGTTCCTGCTTCGGCCCCACGCTCAATCCCTGGCGTCTTGGCCATGTCCCGGGTGGAAGCTCCGGCGGAGCCGCTGCTTCTGTGGCTGCAGGACTGACTCCCATCGCAATCGGCAGTTCCACAGGAGGCTCTTTGAGACAGCCTGCGTCGTATTGCGGGGTGGTGGGTCTCAAGCCCACCTACGGACGTTTGAGCCGCAGAGGTCTCGTCGCCTACGCTTCCTCCTTGGACGTCGTTGGTCCCATCGCCGCAACTGTCGAGGACTGTTCCCTGGCTCTCCGAGCCATGATGGGGGAGGACCCCCTCGACTCCAGTCAGAAACCCGAGACCGACCTGATTCCCCTCTCTGGACCGGTCGAGGAGGGCGCTAAAGATCTTCGAATTGGGCTGATTAGCGATGCCCTCTCCGAGGGCAACCACCCGGATATCAACGCTCTTGTGAACCACTCCGCTGCACTCCTCGAGTCTGCAGGAGCGTTTGTAGAGCCCTGCTCTCTGCCTGATTTGGATCGCTCACTTGCTGCGTACTACGTGATCGCAACGGCAGAGGCTTCCTCCAATCTTGCTCGCATCGATGGCCTCCGATTCGGACCGTCAACTTCGGCGGACACCCTCGATGAGCTGTACCGCCGAAACCGCAGCCAAGGCTTTGGAAGAGAAGTGAAAAGACGCATCCTCATGGGAACCTTTTGCCTCTCCGCTGGCTATGCCCATGCCATCTATCAGAGGGCACTGGCCCAGCAGGCTCGCTTGCAGCAGGAGTTGGGTCAGCTCTTTGAGCGCTACGATGCCCTGGTGCTTCCCACCACACCGGATGTGGCCCCCCCGTTGGGTGCCCATACGGACCCCCACCAGATGATGCTCAGTGACATCTACACAGTGCTTGCCAATCTGGCGGGTGTTCCCGCGATTTCAATTCCTTGCGGTCTCTCAAGGGGCCTTCCGGTAGGCGTGCAACTCATGGCCTCCCAAGGTCAGGAGTCCCTGTTGCTTCGGTTGGCGAAAACTCTAGAAAACCGTCTCGAGTTTCCGCGCTGTCCGAACTAAATCAGCCGATGGTCATCGGTGGCAGCGATCACTTCCTCGTAGGTGGTCTCGCCTCGCCCCAGCTTCTTGATTCCGTATTCACGAAGAGAGAGCATTCCATCATTGAGGGCCTCCCTCTTAATTTTTTGGGAGTCGCTTTTCTCGGAGATGAGTCGACCAATTCGAGGCGTAACCGGCATGAGCTCGAAGAGACCGGTCCGTCCCTTGTAGCCCGTCCCTCGACACCGGACGCATCCCTCTCCATGCTTGACCTTGAGCTTTCGCCCATCAAGATTGGGGATGCGCAAAGCAAGAGCCTGCTCTTCGGAGAGCCAGTCGTCCGTGGAGCAATGAGGGCACACTCTCCGAACGAGTCGCTGAGCCACAACGCCAAGCAGTACGGAGGACAGCAGAAACGGGTAGACCTCGAGGTCGAGGAGGCGTGTAATGGCACTCGCAGCGTCGTTGGTGTGGAGTGTCGAGATCACCAAATGGCCCGTCAGCGCGGCCTGAACGGCATGGTGTGCCGTGTCCGGGTCGCGTATCTCTCCAACCATCACCACATCCGGATCCTGCCTCAAGACCGTTCGAAGAGCCTGGGCATAGTCAAAGCCGATACGGGGCTGGATCGCCATCTGGTTGAAGCTCTCATGCACCATCTCAATGGGATCCTCAATGGTGCAGATGTTCTGACGAGGAGAAGAGAGATGGTGGAGGGTGGAGTACAGCGTTGTCGTCTTTCCCGAGCCCGTGGGTCCGGTCACCAGAATCAGCCCTGAGTGAGAGCGAACAAAACGCTCATAGATCAGCCGCTCCCTGGGAAAGAACCCCAGTTGTTCGACATTTTGGAGGAGAACTCCAGGATCAAAAATCCGAAGAACCAGTTTTTCTCCGAAGGCCGTCGGTACAGTGGACAGGCGAAGTTCCACCTCCTGATCCTTGAAGGTGGTCTTGAAGCGTCCATCCTGAGGCCGACGCTTCTCAGCAATGTCCATTCGGCCCAGGGTCTTGATTCGAGACACAATCGCAGGATGAACCACCTTCGGCAGTCGGTGCACGGTGTGCAGGATTCCATCAATGCGCAGGCGCACCAAGGAATCATTTCGCTTGGGTTCAATATGGATGTCACTTGCGCGCTGCTCGAATGCGTAGTTGAGCACGTACCAGACGGCCTGAACCACCGGCTGATCCGTGGCATCGAGCTCGTTGACGCCCTTGACCGCATAGAGCTGCTCTAGATTGCCGAGATCGGGAAGATCCGTCTGATGCTCAGCCTCTGCGGCCTGCATCGACCGCCGAAATCCATGGAATTCAGCAATGACCTGCATGATCGATGACTTCATCGCCATGACAGGCTCGACCCCACGGTTACGGTACTGAGCAATCTGCTCCAGAACGCCACGGTCCCAGGGTGCAGCCATAGCCACAGTCAGCTTCTTCGGGGTCTCCTCAAGCGGAACCACCATGTGGCGTTCAGCAAAGGGACCCCCGAAGGTCTCGGTGACGACTTTGAAGTCCAGCTGAAGCGGATCCAACTCGCGGTATCCGATGCCCAAGTCCTTTGCGACCGCTTGGCTGATGAAGCGCTCGTCGACCAGCTCTTCCGATTCCGGGTGCCGAAACCGAAACGAGGCCACCAGCTCAATCTCGCTGACGGTGTAGGCGATCCTCTGTTTGCCCAGCAGCTTCCTCAGCTCGGCACGTTTGTCGAGAAGAATGTGGCGGGCCTGCTCCCGACCGCGGTTGAGAACGTCCTGTTTCTGACCTGCGTGCAGAGCCTTGGCTTCCACCAAAAGATCCAAGACCCACTCCAGCCTCTCCTGCTCCATCAAATGGCGCCTCCGGGCCCTAAGCTTAGCTGAGAGAGGTGCCAAATGGCGCCCCCCTCTGCAAGGAAATGGGGATCCCCGAGGCCTTCAATTGCCTCCTCAACCCAGCCCTCTCGGACCAAAATCGTGGAGATTTTCGCCTGAAGAAAACCGTCGACGTCGAGCAGATCAGGAGGGCCTGATGACTCTTCTCGACCCAGCCCACAAAGCCAAGCCCCGGTCGGACTTTGTTCGATCCCGAGAACCGGTCCTGGGACGTTGGGACGGAGTGCCAGATCTCGCGCGTGGGCGCGCTGCTCATAAAGGGCCCGCTGCGGGTGAAGCCCAGGCCCCCCGAGCGGAAGAACGAGCACACGGCCCTCCTCATTTCCCAACTTCGAGAACACCTCAGCCACGTTGCTGGAGGTTGTAGGCAGAGGGGCGAGACCCGGCCCCAACAGGACCAATTCCAACACAACCACGGCCGCAATGGCTCGGGTTCGACCGAAAGCCAAGGCTCCTCTTGCCGCAAGAACCACCAATGCAAGGTGACCCAAGAGCATCACCCGACCCGAGTGGTTGATCCGATCGAAGAATGGAAGAGCGTTGAACCCGGAATGAACGGGGTTGAGTAGCCCCGTGGACTCCCCTGCTACTCGAAATTCGGGCCCACAGGCGTAGAGGACACAGGCACCAAAGAGCAGCCACCACCCGGTGGAACGAACCCAGAGCGCGCACCCCAGCAGCACCCATCCCAGATACATCGGGTGCAGACGAACCACCGCATTTTCCGGGACGTTCATCGACCGCGGATCGAAAAACGAAGCCAAATCCACAACACGAACCGGATTGACTCTCCAGAGAGGCTCAAAATTCGGCAGATGTGCCTCACCAAAGCGATGTCCTTCTCCAAAGATCCTGCCCCCGAATAAACCGAGAGCTGGCAATGCGATTGCTGCTGCGAGGATCCCTGCGAGCAACCAATCTCGGATCCCTTCCCGTCGCAGCAACGCCCGAACACCGAGAATTCCCGCAACCAAGGCCGCAAGAAAGGTCAGATAAAGACCGGTCCAAGCCGTCAGTCCGAGAAGTAAGCCACCCCAAAGCCGCTCTTGGCTCCGTCTGGGATAGATCAACAAGGCCAGCGAAAAAGCGACAAGGCCCAGTCCCAAATCCTCGGTCAAGCCTGAAGAGATCGAGCCCAAAAACACCGGAGAGAGAGCCACTCCGAGCCCGCCGACAAGAGGGCTCCCGCCCGCTCGGCCGGCCAGGAATGCCCCTCCAAAAAACCCAAGGACCAGCCCGAGCACAATCAAGGCATTCCAGCCCACTCCATACCCCAACAGACGCCCCGTTGCGGCAGCAACCGCCGTACTCAGGGGGTCGACCACCGGCCATTCAGAGGCTCCCAGAACGCGATCATTGCCCGCTGGCCATGCCCAGAGGGCCTCACCATGCCACCACTGAACCCAGGCGTGCCCATACAGCTCGCCTCCGCGCCAGCCCAACAGTTGATCCCCCCCAGCCCACAGCCTCGCTGTGAGAAAAAGCACAACGAGAGTGCACACTGTACAAAGCCCTGAGCGGGAAATATGGCGATGGGGAGGTTCTGTGAACATGCTCTCAGCGGAGATCTCAGGCAGCCTCTACTCTACGTCAGGCCGGTGAAAATGGCACCCCTATCAACGCCCTCGTTCAGGGACTTCGGCTATTATTTGGGGTAGAGGAGGTCCTCATGTGGCAGGCCTGGCGAAAAGCGGTGATTGCTCTGGCGATCGCCATGATCCCGGTCTACATCGGACTCTTTCTGGCTCACAAACAGCAGCAAGAGCGCGACCGGCTCTCAGTCCCTGCACCCAATCCGAGTGAGGGGCATGGGACTCCCCTCTGATGAGGTGAACACACGCCCCGTCAAGTCCAGCGTGAGCGCTTCCCCCTGTCTCTCCAGGCGGAGGGGCACGCTCCGCTTGGGGGGCTGGAGCCAGTGCGCCTCCGAATTCGATGGATCCACCTCCCACTCCCAGGCAGACAAGTACCCGCGGAGAATTACCCGATCGCCCTCTCGAGAAAAGTCCCCGCCAGTGAGTTTGGGCAGACGGACTCCAAGCACTTCCTCACTCAGAGTGGCCACCTTCTCGAGAACCCCCTCTCCAGGGTTGAGAGGGACGCGAAACACCTGTGGCGAGCGACTTTCTTTGGTGACCACGTAGATGCGTCCTGTGAGGGGATGCACAAGGAGTGTCTCGGCATCTTCTGCGCCCTCCGGGTAGCGAACCGACCACGATGCTGTCGGGCTCGACTCCACCCCTGAGTCCGTCTCTCGAAAGGCCCAGATGTGAATTCGATCATGCTGCCTCAGATTGTCCCCAATGTCCCCGACATAGAGGCAGTCTCCCCCCTCTGGACAGGGTCCGGAAGCCATGTCCTCCCAGTCTCGGGCAGAAACCTCTTGGAGCGGCACGGTCAGTACCCGACCGCCGTCAACCGAGAACCGAAACAGCCTCGCCTGATCCCCCGAGTCATTGTGGGTGTAAAACACGCCATCCTGCTTCCTGGAGGCCGCAAGCCCTGATGACTCGTCGATCTCGGGGGCTTGCAAGCGCAGGACAAGGCGGGGACGACTGAAGTCCTCACAGGGGTTTGCAGTTGCGACAGCGATCCAGGCGGAAATCCACATGTTTCGCAGCTTAGCCCATAAATGAGGATACAATCAGCACATGAAGACACTCTCTTTGATTCTTTTGATGCTTCCCCTTGGGTGCAAAGGGTCCTCGGAAGCCGAAGGTCCACTGGATACAGGTGGCTCGGAAACGGGCACTCCCGCCGACACGGCTGAGGAGTCCAAGGACTCCGGCGAAGCCGAGGACACCGATGAACCCTCCGACTCCAGCGAGCCCGACGACACTGAGACCACGCCTGAGGCGGGTCCCAATGCACGGCCCGACTTCTCTCTGACCGACGTCAACAGCAGCTCATCGACGGCAGGAGAACAGGTCTCGCCTCGTGACTACCTGGAACAAGTGTCCGGCTGGTATTTCACTCACGCCACGTGAGGCTACTGTGGGAGCCAGTTCGGCGCCCTTGACGACCTCCAAAACGACCTCGCAAAGAGCGGCGGGACTCCCGTCCAGATTCTGGCCATCAACCAAGCGGGCTACGAATCGGGTGAAGCCAAGATGGCCCGTCTCGGAGACCTGCCTCTTCTGGCGGACACAGCAAACAACGCGGTCTGGGACTCCTGGAACGTCACCTACCGAGACGTGGTGATTCTCGATGGGAAAAACGAGTGCTATGCCGTCTTCAATGTGACGGGCAACAGCATCGAGGAGCCCGCCAACTACGCCAAGATCAAGGCGCTCTTTGAAGGTGCTCGGAACGGCGATCCCTCTCCAGGCTGCCCCTAAGGAGTCCATCCTTCTGGGGGCGTTACCTCAGGGTCCAACCACACCCCTGTAAGGCTCTCCAGGAACGCGATCAGTTCGTCTTTCTCAGCCGGTGAGAGCTGGAGAGGGCTCAATCGGCTGTCGGTTTCCCCCTCGCGCGGCGTCTCCGTCAGGCCGTCATAGTGTTCGATGACCTCCTCCAAGCTCGCATGCTGTCCGCCGTGCATGTAGGGCGCTGTGAGCGCCACATTCCTCAAGCTTGGCACCCGGAACGCTCCGCGCTGCGACTCCAGAGACTCCAGCGATTCCAGCCGTTCTGCCCGTGCTCCTGCCGGGTCATCGCTGTAGAGTCCTGCGGAGTTGAACGGATCCTCCAAGACATCGAGGACCCCCTCTATTCGACCTTCATCGGGCTCGGTGAGCCACTCGCGATCGCCGACTCCGCTGTTGTAGAAGTCTCCATTGCTCAAACGGGGGCCGCTGTGGCATTGCACACAACCGGCTTTTCCCACAAACAACTTGAAGCCTGCGAGGGCTTGCCGATCGTAAAGCGCCTGTCCGATGGGATTGTCCTCCGCCACCGCTTCGCCGAACATGTCAAAGGCGCTTCCAACCCGGTCAATTCGGCCTTGGAAGGCCCCAAGCGTCTTCATGGAGTTGGTGAGGACCCGGTTGACCGCATCCTGGTCGGCTTCGCTCATTCCCATCCACGCCAGGTGCTCAGAACTCTCTTCATCCGACCAGTTGGGGCGAGCGACTTTCGGAAACCGGGCGGCATCCAGCAGATCGGGCATTTCGCCAAAAATGGCCTCGTATCGCTCACGGTAATCGAGATCGCTGAAGAGAAGATGGGCGAGCTCCGAACGTGTGAAGGCCATCTCCGAGGGGTTTTCCATGGGTCCCACACCCTGGCACCACAGGCTGTCGCACCCGCCGTCCCACAAGTACCAATCTTGATGGGCAGCTCCCAACAGGGTCGGCGTGTGACGAGCGGCCACCCCGATCCCCTCCGCAATCACCCGACCATCGGCAAAACCCAGCTCAGGTTGATGGCACGACCCGCAAGAGAGCGCTCCATTCGCACTCAAGCGCCGGTCGTAGAAGAGATCTCTGCCCAGGGATTGCGCCTCCAGGTCATCAAAGACTGCATTGGTGGGATCGGTTGGACCCTCTCCCTTCCAACGCATCTCCTCCAGAGCAATCCGCTCTAGAGGGTCCAAAAGGGCCTCGCTCTCCACACAGCCGAGGACTGCTGGGAAAAGAAATACCATGCGCATCATGTGTCTATTGTGGCCGGTTTTGGAGGAGTGCCACAAGGAGATATGATCGAAAGGTCACGATGAATTGGGAGCCCCTCTGACTGCCACGCCCAAAAACGACGAGCGACCACACTTTCCAGAGCCGGCCCACGCTGCAGCGGCCCTGCTGAGCCTGGGCTTTGCCTGGCTGATGTTGGCATCAACCCTCAAGGATCCGGGCACACGACTCGTCGGCAATTGGATGCATCCCGACTGCCTCGGAAACCACTGGCTTCTCGTGTGGGTCGCTGAACGCGCTCTGGGCTTTGAATCCTTGCTCCACAATTCGAGCTACTATGCGCCCTTTGGAGATGCTCCATGGCTCGCAGGAAACGGCTCCCAGGGTCTTTTCTACAGCCTTTTCCACAGCGTACTCGACTGGCCGGAAAGCAGCACTGCCTATCTGTTTTTTGTGTGCGCCTTCAACAACATCTCTGCCTATGTCCTCGCGCGATGCCTGAACGTTCATCGATGGAGTGCGTTGATCCTCTTGGCGGTCATCGGCTGCTCACCGTACCTCGCTCAAGAACTTTCAAGTGGCCGATTTTCACAGGCTGACCTCGGCTTCTTTCTCTTGAGCATCGCCCTGTTTTTTCGCCTCTTGGAGCATCCCTCCCGATCCACGACGCTCCTCCTCGGTCTCTGCGGGGCCCTCACAAGCCTGCTCTACTTTTATTACGGCTTCTTTCTCCTGTTGATCGGGCTCCCTGTGCTTCTGATTCGGCGCCTGCAGGGAGACCGGATTCCTGGCGAACTTCTCCGGGCCTGTGGGCTGGCTCTCGTGCTCTTACTCCCCTTGCTGGGCGTCTTCATGGCCCATTGGGAGGGCATTCCAGGGAGTGCCGAACCCTTCCCTCATCCGGAGTCCTATGGAGATTCATCCGGCGCCTCACTCAAGTTCTTCCTCTTCGGAGAAGCCCGATTTGTTGGGTTTTGTCAGAGCCTGCCTGTGCTCCTCCTCTTCTTTTCAGCCCTGCTGCGCTGGCCCCTCCAGAAGTTTTCAGGCCTTCTCCTTGCAGGGGCACTCGCCTGGTGGCTCTGCCTCGGCCCCAACGCGGGTCTCTACAACTGGATCTATGGCCTGCATCCCTTCCTCGAACGCTTCTGGTGGCCCTACCGCCACGCCATCATCGTCACGACACTCTTGGGTGCAGTGGCCTGTTTTGGTCTGCCGAAACACATTGCCGACAAAAAGTGGCCTGTGCTCCTGATCGTCACAGCCATTCCGATTTCGCTCGAGATCCAAGGCGTCCGCTATCAAGCCAAAAGCAGCGTCATTTCTCTTCCTCACCCGCTCTACGAGAAGCTGCATCGCTTGGAGGGAGACATTCTCCTCCAGACACCGCTCCACCCCCAACGAACCACGTCCCAGGTTCCACTGATTGCTCAGCTCACCCACCAGAAGCGCCTCATCAACGGACATGCTCCGTGGGTGGATCGGGTTCGCCCTGCTGCCTGGGATGCACTTCTCGAGAGCAACAGCTTTTTTTCGGCCCTCATCGCCTATGAGACTGGAGAAGCCTCAGGAGACATGTTCTTTGAGCCCAGCGATCTGACTGCTCTCCAAGAAATGGGACTGCGTCACCTTGTCGTTGACCAAGAACTCTATGTGTTGCCGCTCAAAGAGCTGAGCATCGGCACACGAAAGGCCTTCCAGAGACTGTTTGGTCCGCCGGTTATTCAAGAAAAACGCTCGTGGGTTTTTGACATTCAAAACTGGAGAGGAGAAAGTTTTCTTCGGTTTGATGCGTGGAGTCCGCCTGCGGACGAGCAACTCGAGCGCCCCGGACAACCCATGCCTGGGCGCCGGCTGCCCTCGCAATTTTTTCCACCCCACCCCCAGGAGTCTCCCTAATGTACACCGCAATCAACTGGAACCTCGACAGTGTCTTTGACGGTGGAGTCCAGGGGACCCGCTTCAAGGAAACCCTCAAAGCAGTCGAAGAAAGCATTCAGGACTTGAGCGGGCGTGTTCAATCCCTCAAGACCCTGAAAGACGCTCCAGAGGACTGGGCGAAAATGCTGCTGGAACTTGAGGCGTTGGAGCCTCAAATCAGCAATTGTTGGACCTTTGTCCATTGCCTGAGCTGTGCCGATACGCGTGACCGAGAAGCCGCCTCCACAGAGTCCCGTATCGGAGAGCTCTGGAGCGCCTACTTGCAGACGCGAATTCCCATCGAGGACGGCATCTGCAATGCCTCAGAAGAGGCGTTCCAAGCGCTCATCCGCCTGGACGAACTGGATTCGATCCGAGCTGGGCTCCACAACCTTCGAGAGCAGAAACACCTGCTGCTCCCTGAGGCCGAGCAGTCGCTGCTCGAATCCCTCACCGTGGACAGCGTTAGCGCCTGGGGCCAGCTCTATTCCCGTCGTTCTGGCCGCATGACTCTCACGGTCGATGGGGAAGACCTCTCCACCGCCCAAGTGTTCAATCGCTTCTCGGGCGACCCGAATCCCTCCACCCGCATACGGTACTTTGAGGCCTACCAGGAAGGCTGGAGAGAAGATCGCGATCTCTGGGCCACCATCATGACCCACCTGACGGGAACACGTCGTACAGTCAACGAGCGCCGGGGACTCAGCCCTCTGGATGAAGTCCTTACACGCTCCCGAATGAAACGGGAAAGCTTGGATGCGATGCATGAGGCCATCGCAATGTTCCGCGTGGAACTTTTGCCGTATCTCCAAGGCAAAGCCAAGCTTTTGGGGCTCAACGCTTTGGGCTGGCAGGACCTTCGAGCCCCCCTCTCTGTCGGCGGCCTCTCCCACAGCTGGGAGGAGTCAGTGGAGTTCGTTCTCACGCACTTCAAGACCGCACAGCAGCCTCTTTTTGACCTGGCAAAACGCGCATTTGAGGAGGAATGGATCGAGGCAGAGGACCGACCCCACAAAAGAGCGGGAGGCTGGTGTGCCAATGTACCCAAAGTCAACCAATCCCGAATCTTCATGACCCACGGGGGCTCATTCAGCTCCACCGTCACGCTGGCTCATGAACTGGGTCATGCCTACCACAACGCCGTGTTGGGCGATCAATCCGTCAGCATCCGTCGGGTGCCCATGACTCTTGCAGAAACAGCCTCGGTTTTTGCAGAAAACGTCGTTCGGGATGCTGCGCTCGAGAGCGCTCGGGATCCTCAGGCACGCCTCGAAATGCTGGATGCACGCCTTCGATCGGCGGTGTCCTTCCTCATGGACATCCCCACCCGATTCTTCTACGAGCTGGAGCTCTACGAGCTGCGAGAAAAAGGCGAGTTCGATCCCGACGAACTCGATGAGTTGATGGTGCGCTGCCAAAAGGAAAACTTCTGCGACGCACTCTCGACCTGGAACCCCACATTTTGGTCGTCCAAGCTTCACTTCTTCATGGGACGAAGGGCCTTCTACAACTTTCCCTATTCTTTTGGCTACCTGTTTTCCTCTCTCGTTTACGCCATGGCTCAAACCGCTGGCGACGGCTTCGAGCCCCGCTACGTGCGACTCCTGAAGGAAACCGGCTGGCGCAGCGCGGAGGCCATTGCCGAGGAGCACCTCGGTCTCGACCTGACATCACCCTCAACATGGCTCAAGGCCATGGAGCCCATCCGCAAGGATCTCGCCGCATTTGCGGACTTGACTTGAGGGCTCTACAGACCGTCGAAGTTGGTTCCGCGTACCGTCAGTTCGCTGATGGCAAGTTCCGCACCCTCTGAGGAGCCCGGATAGACCTCCAGGACCTGGATCTCAATCGAGCCCCAAGCCGACCCTGTGTAGCCCGTGACGGAGGGTACTTTGAGGAATTGCATCGAATCCGTGTTCTCCAAATCGTGGATCATCGAGCGGTTCGAGGTGCTCACCTTGACCTTTTTCGGGCGGGCATTCGAACGAGGCCCTGCTTGGAGTCCCACAGACGACACTCCATAGCCCGAGGATGCCAATACAAACCCAGCGCCCTCGACCGGGGCACTCCAGTAGCTCCGACGATTTCCGTCGGTCATGGACTCGACCATGTGATTTGGATCCGTACCGCTGTCGCTGTCAAAGCGAACCACCGGAAGGTCAAACTCCTTGAGTTGGACCTCCAACTCACTCACCGCGAGATTCGGGTAGTCTTGACCTGCATACGTGTCCTGAACCGTCAGGCGAAACAGCCCCCCAAAACCCATCTCATTGCCCACAGCGATGTCCTCGATGTCGATCTGCTGCAGTGCATTGACATCCTCCAAGGTGACCTCTGTGGTGAACAGAGTCGTCATTTGATCATCGCCATCACAGCACAAGGCATCGACCTTGAGGGTTTTGGGCCTCGCATAATCCGCGAAAGTCTCCTCGCTCTCCGCCCACCCGGTGTGGATGGCAAAGCCTGTGACATCGCTCTTCGGAACCTGAACCTCAATCCACTCACCACGATTTTGACTCTCCCCAGGCACCATCCAAGCAGTCGCTGCGTTGTTGTCGATGGCTACCGCTCCTCCCCAACTGACAGAACCCCGATGTCGGGTCACTTTTTTCTCAGCTGAAACACGAGCTCCCGCGAGAGCAAGTGAAGGCAAAAGCAGGGTTGCGAGGACAATTGTGGATTTCTTCATGGAAAGACTCCTTGGGTCTGGCGCCGAACTATAGCACTTCAAGGGGTCGGCTTTGTTCCCAAAGCCGTCAAAGGCTTGGAAAGCTCAACCCACAAAGAAAAAAGGCTGGTCGAAACCAGCCCTTTCTTGCTCAGCGCATCTCTGCACTGCTCACAAATCCATCCTGCCGACTACTCGTCAACAACCGAGAGATTCAGATCGTACGATTGGGACTGTGTTCCTGTGGGAATCCGACCGTAGTTGCTGTCCGCCTCATTCGCAAAGGCGAGGGGTTCTTTGGACTCCTGCACAATACCGTTTCCACCATCGTCCAAATAGGCCACGAGGTACACCACGGTGTTGGCGGGAACCACAAGACCGTAGGGAACGGATGTGTCGCTTCCGAGATCATCGGTGTTGAACTCCTCGTAGTCATAGGAGTTGTCGAACAGGTCCTGGACATCAACATCCTCTACCGGACGGTACTTGAGTGCTGTCACGTAGATTTTTGAGCCCGAGGCGTAATCACCCAGCGCTCCAATCTCCGACGTGACGTTGCCGGACATCCGTACGAAGGGAACCAAGTCAAGCTCGTAGTCGCCCAACGGTACCTGGATGTTCGCTTCCTCGTTGTTCTCACAGCAGAGATCGATTGGGTTTCCATCCACGTTGGGCTCGGAAATGTAGGACCCGCACTGATCCGCCGCGTCAATGATCTGGTTGTAGTTGGAGTCGTGGCAACCCATCAGGACCATCTCGCCCCAATCCTTGTCAACCGTCATGCTGTAGGCGCCTTCTGCGCCACCACCAACGGGCTCTGGAGTGGTGAGGTCCGCAGAATAGGGACCCTGCATCTCCGTGTCCATCAGCATCGCTGCGGCATTGCCACCCGCATAGGAGTAGGTGATGATCACATCGCCCGAAATGGTGGTGCTTCCGTTTCCGTTTCCGCCACCGGTGCCGTTCCAGCCACCACCGCCGCCGCCACCGCTACCGCCTGTGGAGGGGTTCCAGAAGGCCAAGATGGTGATGTCCACGCCTGTGACCGTCGAACCGTCCGTCACAGAGACGGGGACGGGGTAGATTCCGACTGGGTCTGTCGTTCCCATGATGCCGTCCCCACGCCAATCCAGCTGGGCCCCGATCCAGATCGCGTCGGTGGTCGCCGTCTTCACGCTGAAGGAATAGGCGTCTCCTTCCTGGGAGGGGGAAAGAACGGACTCATTGGCGAAAAAGGTCTCATCCCCGGAAGACTCGTTTTCAGTGAAACCGTAGACCCAGAGTCCACCGAAAGGCCACTCATCGCCGTGGACCGACCAGTCCTTGTAGACATATTCACCGTCCTCATCGGTGGTGTACAGCTGTACGCGGACGGTGCCCTCGATGGTGCCGTCGAATCCACCAATCTGGACCCCGGTGTCGTCCGAGACTGTGGCGCCGCCTGTATCATCTACGATGACTTTGAAGTCACCGGGACTGCAGTAAGATCCGAGCAAACCAAAGGAGGAAACTGCCAATAGTGGGAATGCAAATTGCTTGAGAGTCATGGTGTGTGGCCTCTGAAAGGGAGGGAAAGTGCCCAAAAAGCAGTAGAACGTATCACACTCGTTTGGTTAAACCAAAGGAATTCCGATCGTTTGGACGTCCGAGAGGCCCCCTCAGAAGCCACTCTGGACAGCCATTTTCAGTCTGTTCAGCTGGGTCGAAGAACGATGTCGATTCCGCTGAGGGCCTCCTCTCCGATGGTCAACGGATTTCCGTTGAACCGGCCAAAAGGATCCCCTGGTGTGGGTCCATCGCCATCGACGTCTCCAAAAGCCTCCAACTCGATGGAACCAAAATTTTTCGGCGCCTGAAACCGGTAGGCGCCCGTCTTCTGCTTCATCTTTCCGAGGTAGCGTCGGCCTCCAGGAGCTGAAGAATCTGGAGCGAAGAGGTCCAGATCGATAAAGGCCAACTCCATATCGACGCCCTCCAAGGAAAGCGTTCCAGAAATCCAGAGGGGGTCGTCTCCAAGCGACCCAAAGACCGACTGCTGGGGGGCTTCTGCGGACTGCGTGCTCGTCCCTGCATCGGCAGTGGAACTCGGCTGTCCTCGAGTACCCTCCTGAAGCTCTATCGACACCCGCTGCATGTTCACGTCTTCCACTTCAATTTCAAGCACCGCATACGGATCATCATCCGAGGGCCCATCGCTTCCAGGATCCTGAAAGACCTCCAACCGCAAGGCTCCCATTCCCCGGGGCACCTGCAGCTGGTATCGCCCTGCGCTGGGAAGTTGGGTTCGGCCGAGAAACCGGTTTCCGCCCGGCTCAGAGGGATCCGGGACACGAAAATCAACCTGCACCGCCCCCTCTCCGCCACCGGTGATGTCTCCCTTCAGCAGAGTCCACTCCCCCCCATGATCGGTGAAGGCTTGGGCGGGTGAATCATTTCCCGTCGACCCGTGACCCATGTTCTGCGCCAGTTCGAGCTTCGCACCCGGCCGAAGGGAGAGCAAAAGGGGCGGTGGACTCTCAGACCCCACCTCGATTTCAACCCACGCAAAGGGGTCATCATCGGATGGGCCATCAGCAGTCAAATCCTGAAAGGCCTGCAGAACCACCTCTCCCAGTCCAGCTGGCACGCGTATGCTGTGGTCTCCTGGGCCATCCAAAATGGCCTTGTGGACCAGGCCAGAGGGCCCCCTAAAGTCCAAATCAATTGCTTGCTCCGCTGAGGCCGTCACCTTCATGTTCAGGGAAACCGAAGGTCCTTCCGCCTGATCCGGACCCACACCCACATGCCCCATACTCTGGGCGTGCTTCAGCTTTCCACCCACCTCCATTTCCAAAACCACCCCCGAAATCGGGGTGTCTTCCACAAGGAGATCCACCCAACCAAAGGGATCATCATCGGACGGGCCATCGGAAGTCAGATCCTGAAAGCCCTGAATCTGCAACTCTCCGAGACCGACAGGAATCTCCTTCTCAACATCGCCGGGTCCCGGAAACACCCACTTGCCCAGGTTTTTGCCTCCTTCCCCACGGATGTCCACATCCACCGGGATTCCATCCTGGCCTGCGATGGTCATCGTGAGCACAAGTCGTTCTCCTTCCATCTCATCCAAGACAGACCCACCGCCCAGTTCGCCACTCTCCGCGACAGTGGCCGGCAGTTCGACAAACCGCGGGTCAATCTCTCGAATCTCGTCGGTCGTCTTCTCCAGACAGCCACCGATCAGGAAGATTGCTGCGATCGAAACCACGATACGGTCCTCTTGAGTCCCTCTTCCAGATCCACTTGGGCTTTCCATTCCAGCAAGCGCCTCGCTCTGGAGGTGTCCAAACATTTTCTAGGCTGGCCTTCGGGCTTGCTTGCATCAAAGACCAAGCGACCCGAATAACCACATGCTCTGGCAACAGCCTCGGCCAGCTCACGAATGGAGGTTTCTACTCCGGTTCCGATGTTTACAGGTTCGACCCCCTCACCACGCTGCAACATCGCCACAATCGCCTCCGCACAATCCTCCACATAGAGCAGTTCCCGTGTCGCTCGACCGGATCCCCACACCACGACCTCTTCTCGCCCTTGGGCCTCTGCTTCGATGAAACGACGAATCAAAGCCGGAACCACATGGGAGCGCTCCTCCGAGAAATCATCCCTTGGGCCGTAGAGATTCACCGGCATGGGAAAAAGGGCTTGAAACCCATATTCCTGCGCATAGGCACGCCCCATTTCCATCATCATTCGCTTCGTCAATCCGTAGCCTGCATTGGATGGCTCGGGATAGCCGGCAAAAAGCGCGTCCTCGCGCAGCGGCATCTGCGCATCCCGGGGATAGGCGCACACCGAAGAAACCCCCAAAAACACCTCGGCTTGGCTCTGATAGGCGGCATGCAGCAGGTGGGTGTTCATCAGGAGATTCCGATGAACAATCCGACCGGGATGACTTCGCATGTAGCCGATACCGCCGCCGTCTACCGCACAATGAACGACCATCTGCGGCTGAATCTTCTGAACAAGAGCCTCAGCCTGGGCCGCCTCGCAGAGATCAAAATCGTTCGAACGGGGAACATGGACCACAGCCCCTGCTTGTTCGAGAAGCTCCACCACAAAGCTTCCAAGAAATCCGGACCCGCCGGTGACCAAGATGCGTTTCTGTGAGAGCGAACGGGGCATGCCTAAACGTTGGAGAAGGGTTTTCGAACCTCGACAAGCTGAAGACCAGCAATCAGTTCATCGAGACCCCGCTCCATGTTGATCGAAGTCTCAAATCCGGTGGCGCCGATGCGCTCGTAGCTCACCTCGTAGTCCCGCTTGTCCTGGTCGCTTCCGACTTCTGCGAAGTGGACATAGAACGTCAGTTTCTCTTGGAGCTTTTTGACGATGTCTTCTTTGGTGTAGTTCATGGAGGCTTGACCCACGTTGTAGGTTGTGTCCTTCATCATTTCCCATTTGTCCAGCGTGTGAAGCACAGCACGAGCCATATCGACCACATGGATGAAGGTCCTCCTGAAGTGCTTTTCGTAGACCAGCAGGTAATTTTGAACCAAGGCCTGAAACGTGAAATCGTTGATCATGAGATCCAATCTCAGCCGGGGCGAGAGTCCAAATGCGGTTGCAAACCGAAAGGAAACCGTATTTTGGCGCTCCATACAGAGGAGTTCCGCCTCCGTTTTGGTCTCTCCGTAGATCGACAGCGGATTCAAGGGGGTGTCCTCGGTGCAGATTCCAGCGACCTCCCCGTAGTTGCTACCGGTGGACGCATAGATGAGACGCGTCTCCGGTCGTATGGTCTCCAAAACATTTCGCGTCCCATCGACATTCACTCGACGCGCCAAATCCGGATGCTTTTTGCAGAGGGGATAGCCTACCAATGCCGCCAAATGAACGACAACATCGGCATCCGCTACCGTTCGGGCAACCAATTCCCGGTCGAGCACATCCCCCTGGATGAACTCAAAATTGGGATTGATGAACAGCTCCATGATGGGTTCCGGTCCATAATGGAGAGCATCCAAAACTCGGACCCGGTAGCCATTGCTCAGGAGTCGACGAATGAGAACACTGCCGTAGAAGCCAGCGCCACCCGTGACCACCACCAGCGGAGAATTAGCCATGAAAAAAGTCCTCCACAGCCTTCTCAAGAAGCGCCGCATGACCCTCATGAAACGCATGGCTGTTTCCTACAAATAGCCCACGCTCATGGATGGCGTCGGCGACTTTCAATTCTCCTGCGACCCGAGCACCTCGAATGTGCTCAAAGACAGGCTGCCGAGCCAGGTTGCTTCCCGAAATGGGACGCGTTGCGATCCCTCGGGACTCCAGATGAGCCATAAACTCTGCCCGTCCATGCTCTGTGTTCGCGCGGAGGCACATGGGAAAGGCAAATCCTGCATGTTGGGTTCCTGGCACCTCGGGCCAGATCTCCAGATGTTCCGAAAATCGAGCGAGTCGATCGCAAAATAGTGCGTGGTTCTCCCGTCGCTTTTGAAGCCATGCGTCCAGACGCGTCAGCTGAACTCGACCCATCGCCGCAGCCATTTCTGTTGGCCTGAGGTTCCAGCCTGCACTCACGAAAAGAAACCGCTCATCAATCTCCGGGCTCATTGCAGCGTGCATCTCCCGGTTTTCCATCTCTCGAATCCAGCCATGCGCTCGAAGTGACCGGGCTGCATCCAAGAGTGCCGGATTGGAGCAGACGACGATTCCACCCTCGACCGTTGTGATGTGGTGAGAAAAGAAGAAGGAGAAGGTTCCGAGCCGTCCCAGTGACCCCACTTTCTGTGAACCTGCCTGAGCACCATGGGCTGCGCAAGAATCTTCAATCACGACAAGCCCGAGCTCCTCCAACGCCTCCACGTCGGCGGCCTGACCGAGAAGATGCACAACGATGGCTGCCTTCGTCCTCGGGCCCATTGCAGCCTTGGCTGCCTCGGGATCCATCCCGAGTCGTTGCGGACAGACGTCGACGAGCACGGGTACCAAGCCCAACTGAGCCACTGGAAAGAGGCTGGTGGACCAGGCCACCGCTGGCACCAAAACCTCATCCCCCTCGTTCAAAATGCCGGTGTGCACCAGGGAAGCGAGAGCAATCAGGTTGGCAGAGGACCCGGAGTTCACCATGATTCCGTGGTCGGTTCCACACCAATCCGCCCACTCCCGCTCAAAAGCGGCCACCTCCTTCCCCATGGTCACCCATGTGGAAAGCAAGACATCCAGGACTGCAGAGACCTCCCGGGCACCAAACGGTGTCACCTGGAGAGGCAGACCATTCGCCGGATCATGACGCTGCGTTGGAAGGGCACCCATCTCGGCCTGGATGAGTTCATGGATTTTGGTTCGGTCGGAGGACACGAGCGCTTTCTCTCCCGGTTTACAGGCCCTTAGGATCGCAGAAAACGGCAGTTGGGAAGCTCTGTAAACAGCACCTTGAGGTGATCTTTTCCAACAGGCCAGGACAAGGCCTTCGATTCACCACCTGCTCTCTGACCCTCATTTGTAGCGAGCTCTGCGATTCTCCAGCCACGATTCATGGCGCGAATGCTGATCTGATACTCAATTGGAAAGCGTTTTACGGTGGTCTCCAAGGTCAACAAATCCTTGCGACGAAGAGCCCGAAAGCCATTGATGGTGTCGGTTACAAACTCCCCGTCGTTGAACAGCACGTTCGCGATTCTCGTCAGACTTCGATTGACCCAAGCCCGCGGGCGAAACAATCCGACGTCTTCCTCGTTCACAGCGCCTGGAGCAAAACGAGAAGCGATGGAAAGGCGAGCCCCATCCAGCAAGAGGTCATCCAAACGCTCAATGTCCGCAGGGTCCTCATTGCCATCAGGCGAATAAAAGATGAGCCGCTCTGAGCGACACGCGTCTGCCGCCACGCGGAATGCGACACCTCGCCCTGGAATGTTCTGATTCAGGATGGGAATGCCTCGTTCCTCGAGAAACTCACGAGTTCCATCGGTCGAGCCCCCATCCACTGCGACGGTCTCTCGAAACGCATCGACGGGGATCCGATCCCAGAGCAGCTTCAACCCATCCAGTTCATTGAGGGTCAGCAGAACAATCGCTGCGTCTCGCACGTCTTTTCGACTCATGGCAACAATTCCTCGGACTCCAGATACTGGGCAAACAGCTCGGCGATTCGAGCCAATCCTGCCGCATTTGCATGTCCCCTGTCCACCCTGCGAAGACCCTCATCGAGCCGAGTGCACCCCTCCGCCTCATCCAACTTGAGGGTGGGACTTGGGGCGTCCCAGCCGTAGTAGACCTTGCCACTCCGGCTCTCTTGCTCAATCTGTACCGAGGCGTCAAAGAAAGGCAGTCCCTCGAATTCTGCCTCTTTACCCTGCAGAAATCGATGCTGCCGTGAGTGACCGTCGGCGACTTCCTCAGGAAAGGCGAAATGGCCGACTTGAGCCCCGATGTCTTCAGCCATGGCACGGATGGCCCGGTAGTTCTCCAAAAAGCGCTTTTCTCCGACCCGATAGACACACTTGTCGGTTTCCCGACCGAAATCGTCCAGACACGACTGAGACTCCACAACAATCGAGCCAAGAGCCAGTTTCACCGCCTGATAAATGCGCGATCGGTAGAGAAAGCCCTCCTTCAGCAGCTGAGCACGATCCTGGAGAATGGCTTGAGAAATGTCCGAATAGGCCACCATTCGGGAGTCCTGAATGACGTAGCCCAAGAAGACAAGGTCAGGCTCATAGTGTTGAGCGACTTCCTCAAAGAAACGACGGCCTTGGTGGGAGGTGTAGCCGGGCTGCCCCCCATTGATCACTTCAACCGTCGAATAGCCTCGCGCCCGGAGCACTCTCTCCAGCTGCGCAGGAAGGCTTTCCTGGTCCTCGACTCCCCAGCCGAAGGTGGTCGAGCAGCCCAGCAGCAGGATCCGAAAGACGCCGTCGGGTTTCTCCAAGGCGTGTTGGGGAAAACGCAGACCGCGGCTGTCTGAACTCACTTGAAAGAAGCTGGGGTAGCGATCCTTCAACGATGCAACCCGATCTTCTTCACCGGCGCAATACGGGGTTTCGGGGCTCTTTGGGACACGGAAAAGACGCTCGCCATGGGTTCTCTTCATCTGGTTCTGGTCGGGCTCATCCTGCCAGTAGACACTTGAATGCTCGAAGCGATTGGCTTCGACGTCCGGCAGCGAAGGCCACCCAATTGCAGCAAAAGCAATCTCAAACACCCCCACAAAAAGGAGGAGTGCAAGTGCTGCAAACCCGGCTTTCCTCAGACCACTCAACGAAACTTCCTAATCCAGAATCGGGCCGATTTCGATGCCCGCATGATCGATGACGCCACCGGCCTTGTACCAAGTGTTGTCGTAGAAGGTCGTGTCGTTCACGCCTACGGAAAGCGTGCCATCCATTGGGGCTTTGAAGACTGCCCGGGACCCGATCGGAAAGATCTCCACGTAGCCCGCCGCACCCTCAAATTTGCCCACGAGCTGTCCAGCAACACATCCCGTTTCGTTGCAGGGAAAGGAGGAATCCAAGACGGTACTCGCATTCTCCTCGCCATTCACATTGATCCAATCGCCGTCTTCCGAGATTCGGTAGCGGTCATTGGCCGTTGCGCGAATCTCCACTTCATTTCCGCTGCAAATCGGCACCTGCCAGTACCAG
Source organism: Myxococcota bacterium (assembly GCA_036021505.1). Classification (GTDB taxonomy): domain Bacteria; phylum Myxococcota_A; class UBA796; order UBA796; family CAJQPC01; genus JAYXVV01. Next base: position 71,232 of record JAYXVV010000150.1, read on the forward strand.
GCCTGACCCAGTTCCAAGTAATGGAAGAGTCGGTCACGTATGGGATTCAGGCACTCTCCCGCAGTCAACTCGGACGGCAGGCGTTTCACCCAGCCCTCCCACCCCGAGGTCGTCGAGGTCGGATCCATTGCCGTTTCGCAATAGCTGAGGTTCTTCTTCACCACCTCCTCGATCCGATCGGCACGTCCAAGGAGGACTGTTTCGGCATCCATCACATCGTTTGGAGCAAATGAAATGGTCTCGTCCTTCTGGCCTGACCACTGGGCGAGCATGGCATCCAGGGCCTCACCGCGAGCCTGTTTTCTTGCCGTCAGTCCCGAATCCTGCTCAAGCTTCTCAAAGTCTGGGGGGTAGTAGCAGGGCCCAAGCATGCCCTCGGCCTGGTGCCAGCCCACGAGGGTCTGCGCCACTGCGGCCTCGGGGGACTCTTTCGGTCCACAGCCCGCAGCCACTCCAGCTGCGACAATGAGAGAAATACGCTTCATGGTTCACAAACTCCATTCCAGTCAACACAACACCTGTGTTGCTTACAATGATTCTGGAATAACCTTCAATCCCATCCGGGGGAAAAAGGAAAAAGCCCGCCAAGACCTTTGCCGGTCTTGGCGGGCTCTGTTCTCGACAAGGTCGAGGAAGACTTAGATCTTGCCGACAATCATGATGCCGATAACGAAACCGTAGAGCGCGAGGGCCTCGGTAAACGCCAGGGCGATGATCATTGGGGTCTGGATCTTGCCAGCAGCCTGCGGGTTGCGGGCGATGCCCTCGAGTGCAGCAGCACCCTGACGACCCTGACCGAGTGCAGCACCCAGTGCAGACAGACCGATAGCAAGGCCAGCACCGATGGCGGCCATGCCACCAGCACCAGCACCAGCGGCAGCGGCTTCACCCTGTGCAAATGCAGCGGGGCTAGCGATGAAGAGGACCACAAGGGCGGCCAGAACAGCGAACAACTTGGACTTCATGTTTCCTCCAGAGAGCTTTCGCTCACTTTCAGGCAGGTTGGTGATAGGGACACCTTAGTGGTGTTCCTCTTCGTGATGTGCCACTGACAGGCCGACATAGACGGTCGACAGCAGCGTGAAAACAAAAGCCTGTACCACGGACACGAAGATTCCGAGGGCCAGGAAGACACAGGGCACCAGCAGAGGGATCATGTCCGAGAAGATGAACAAGACCATGTGGTCGCCGTTGAGGTTTGCCATGAGGCGCAGCTGCAACGAGAAGGGGCGGAACACCACACCAATGAGCTCCAGCACAAAGATGAGGGGAGCAATGGCGAGCATCGGTCCCATCATGTGCTTGAGGTAGCCCATTCCATTCGCTCTGAAGCCCGCGATGTTGAACACCATGAACACGATGAGCGCCATGGCCCAGTTCGTGGACGTCTCGGTGGTCGGCGGTACAAAGCCGGGAAGCACACCCAGGAGGTTGCAGCTGAGAATGAAAATGAAGAGGGTTGCCATGAGGGGCAAGAAGCGAATCGCCAGCTTTCGGTCGCCGAGGACGGCCTCAAACTGACCGAGGAGTCCTTCGATGAGGAGCTCCATGATGTTGCGTGCGCCGAGTTTGTCGTCGGGGACATACTGAAGTGTTCCCCCTTGAGCTCGGGCTTTGTTGAGACCGCGACGGGCAATAAGCGCCACAATCGTCAGCAGGAAAAACACCATCCAAGACGCCGGGACGAGCGGGGCAGCTTTGGCGAGGGTGTCCGAACCGGGAGTCATGTTGCTCCAGCCCGCACCCACGTAGTCATAGAGTGGACTGCTTCCGTCGTTGAAGCCAGGAACCAAGTCAAACCAGGAGAAATGCTTTTCCATTTAGACGCGCTCTCCCGTGCTGCCGGACGCGTTGAGGGCCGACATGGCCACACCGCGAACGGTAATGGCCATCAGCACCACGCCAAATCCAATCAGCACAGCGGAAGGTTCGAACACGCGAGTCAGTCCGTAAAGACTGCCACCCACGATAAAGATCTTTGCGATGAAACCCAACCCGAATCCAAGGCTGTTTCGATTCTGCTCAATCAAGCGCTTGACCAGAACACTCAGTACCCAGAAATTGCCGATCGCCAGCAGGCCCGACACACCGATGGCTGTCGCGTAGTCTGTACCGGCCTTGATCGCTGCCGCGATCATCAGGACCGCCAGCATGATTGCGGCATCGGAGATCAGCTTTTTAGCGTCCAAAGAAGCGTTCATTTCAGTTGAATGCAAAAAGTCAAAAGGGCCAGAAGGGCGCCCCATCTAGCATGGGGTCAACGAGGCGTCAACAGGAGGAAAGGCTTCGAATCAAAGTCCCGGAGGATAATGGCTCTGAAAATCCATGAAAAAGAGTGGTTTTAGCTTGGCTATTTGGTGATCCGCTTAAGTTTTTTCGACCCTCAAACCCGGCGTTTCAGCGCGAGAAGGCGGAACGCCTTTCAAACAGCCTCTCAAGTCTCTCTGAAGAGGCGCTGGCTTCCTCTTCATCGAGTTGGGCGATGGCCGAGTCCAAGTCTCCCAACCGCTCGTAGCTGATGGAAATTCCAAATCGTCCGAGTGCGGCGACCTGGGCCTGTTCCGATTGGCTGAGGACCTGAAAGTGCTCCAAAGCCTCATCCACTGCCCCTTGGGCGAGAAGGAGCCGTCCCAGGGCGAGCCGGGCTTCTTGCGAGGCCTCGCTGCGCTCCCGGATGACCTGGTTGTAGCGGAGGGCTGCTTCAATCTCTTGACCATCCGCAAGCCGATGATTTCCCGACTGCAGCAGATAGCGACCCCGTGCCTCGCGCTGCAGGCTCAAACGAGCGGCCGCATCGTACGCATCCCCGACTTCCCGTCCGACCCGGCCCAGGTTTTCCAAGGCACGAGCACTGCCGACATAGGCCTCTGGAGCCGTCACCCCTCCGGGATGTTCTTCCAGCAACTGCTGGTACAACGCGAGCGCTTTGCCCCAATCGTTGTCCACCCAGGCCACCCGGTGGGCTTCTCGAAGCTTGTCCTGTTCGGTGGCTCCAGAGAGTGCATGGAGTCCGAATCCAACCAAAAGCAGAGCAGGCAGAAGAAGGCCTGAAAGGCTTCCCCACCCAAAAACAGACACCCAGCGTTTCACTGAGACCTTCCGAAGAACTGGCTCTGACCTGTGCACGGCCGCCCTCTATCGAGATGAGCTTCACTCCGCCAAAAAGCTTGACATCCGGTGGGCCGGTCCGAGCTCAGAGATGCTTCTTGTAGCGGTCATCGGGCGCATAGTCGATGAAGAGTGGGTGATCGTCTACGCCCGCGCGCTGCCTGCAATGGGCCAACCAAAGGCCGTATTCACCGGGGTGCTCACGAAGCCAAGGCTCCACGCCTTGTTGGAGAACGTCTTCCATTGCCCCCTTCCAGCCCCTCTTTTTGTCCGCCCAGATGGGTTCACCAAAGGTGCAGACGTTGGGGCCTTCGTGGGGCACACTGCAGAGGGTTGGAACGAGTGCTGCACCCGTGGTGGCTGCCATGCGATACGCCCCCGGATTGAGCAGAGCCTGCCGGCCCAAAAAGGGAGTCAACACGAAGCGGGAGCCGATTCGACCATCGAAGGCGAGTCCCACCACCTCGTTTCGCTCGAGGCATCGGTACAGGTGCCGAACCGGAGTGGTCAGAGAGATAAAGTTGGCCGGCAGGCGATCCTCGCTCTCTTCACGTGCCCTTCGAGCAGCCTCTCGAAATCGATTGTGTCCCAGGATTTCGGGATGAGCCTCCGCCATTTCCTCCGGAGGCAGCCCCCGCGCTGCGTACTGCGTGAACGGGTAGCCGGCGAGCGAAACGCCTGCGATCATCATCATGAAGTTTCCGGCATGAGGATTGAGCAGAATCGCCCCTTTTCCACGCTCAAGGGCTGCATCGAGGTGTTCACGTCCCTCGAAGCGCATGTGAAGGGGCCAAGTCTCTGACGTGAGCTTGCCCAGCAGAAGCTCTTCCAGATGAGCACGAACCATGATGCGGTAGGCATCATTGATCCACTCCTCGGTTTTTCCGCGCACACCGAAGCACGCTTCAAGCTCTGTTGCCATCAGCTGCTTCTGCTCACCGGCAAAAGCCTTCTTGAGTCGCCAACCTTGGGTCAGTCGGGTGATCTGCTTCGGCTTGTGCGGATCGAGAGCCCCTCGAAAAGGGACCCAAAAAGCCCACCTCGCCAGATCGCCTGCCGAGACCAGAACCTACTCCTCAGAGGCTTCCACGGGAGCCTCTGTGACACCTTCTGTTTCCTCAGAAGAAACTTCCTCCTCATCGTCCTCCACCACACGGGTGACACCAACGATGGCTTCGTCTCCGGCCACCCGCATCAAGGTTACGCCGAGCGCCGCACGACCGGTCTCGCGGACCTCATGAACACGGGTCTTGATGATGCGTCCTGTGTTGGTGATCAACATGACTTTGTCGTCGTCTGCAACCTGAACCGAACCGACCACATGCCCGTTCCGCTCACCGGTTCGAATGTTGATGATGCCTTTTCCGCCTCGGTTTTGGAGTCGGTACTCGGTCAGGGAAGTTCTTTTGCCGAAACCCTTTTCGGTCACAGTCAACAGGAGTTTTTCGTCGTCTTTCTCCAAGATTTCCATGGACACAATCCAGTCGTTCTCTTGGAGATCAATGCCTCGCACACCGCGTGCGATTCGACCCATGGATCGAACATCTGTCCCGCGGAAACGAATGGCCAGCCCCTGTGCAGTGGCGATGAGCACCTCCTGCTCCGGACTGGTCTTTCGCACCATGAAGAGTTCATCTCCCTCGGCACAGTCGTAGCTTCGTAAACCGTTGGACCGAAGGTTCTTGAAGAGCCCAAAGTTGGTCCGCTTCACCAAACCTTTCCGGGAGACAAAGAGCAAGTCTGTGCTTTCCTCAAAACCTCGCGCAGTGATGACGGTCGCCACCGTGTCATCCGGCTCCAGTTGGACCAAATTGACCAGTGGACGCCCCTTGGCCCCTCGGTTGGCCTGAGGGATTTCGTAGACAGGGACCTTGTAGACCCAGCCGTGGGTGGTGAACACCAAGAGGTCATCGTGGGTGTTGCCGATGAAGATGTCGCGAACGGAGTCCTCTTCGCGTGTCTTCATGGCCGCCAGACCATGGCCACCGCGACGCTGCTCCTTGTAGAGATCCAGCGGCATGCGCTTGATGTAGCCATTGACCGAGAGAGCGACGACCTGCTCTTCTTCCGCAATCAAATCGCGAATGGAGAGTTCCGAGCCTGAATCCACGATCTCGGTGCGGCGCTCATCGCCGTAGGTGTCTCTGACTTCCACCAGTTCTTCCCGAATCACCTCCATCAAGAGGGCTTCGGATCCAAGAATGGCCAGCAGACGCTCGATGGTCTTCATGAGTTCATCGTACTCATTCTCGATCTTCTCGCGTTCCAGTCCAACCAGACGCTGGAGGCGCATGTCGAGGATGGCCTGAGCCTGAACCTTCGAGAGTTCAAAGCGCTCCATCAGCCCTTCACGTGCAATCTCGGCTGTTTTGCTGGCCCGAATCAGCGCGATCACCTCATCCAGGTTGTCGAGGGCAATCCTCAGTCCCTCGAGGATGTGTGCGCGCTCGCGGGCTTTTCGAAGCTCATAGCGGCAGCGTCGGGTGGTCACTTCTCGACGGTGAGCCAGGAAGTGACTCAGCATTTCCTTCAGGGTCAACACTTTCGGCTGGCCATGAACAATGGCCAGCATGATGACCCCGAAAGTCGACTGCAGTTCGGTGTGCTTGAAGATCTTGTTCAGCACCACTTCTGGGAAGGCATCGCGCTTGAGTTCAACCACCACACGCATTCCTCGACGGTCGGATTCGTCTCGAAGTGCAGAGATGCCCTCAACCTTCTTTTCTTTCACGAGTTCCGCAATCTGCTGGAGAAGGCGGGCTTTGTTCACCTGGAAAGGAAGTTCATCGATCACGATTCGCTCGCGGTCGTTTCCGAACTCTTCGAAGTGGGTGCGGCCTCGCATGATCACACGGCCCCGGCCCGTCGTGTAGGCATCGTGGATGCCTTTTCGGCCATAAATGAATCCGCCTGTTGGGAAGTCGGGACCCGGAATGAACTGGGTCATCAGCTGCTCGGAGTCCAAATTGGGGTCGTCGATCAACGCGATTGTTCCGTTGATCACCTCTCCGATGTTGTGTGGCGGGATCTTGGTTGCCATGCCCACAGCGATGCCGTCTGAGCCGTTGCAGAGAAGCCCTGGGACTCGTGTCGGGAGAACCTCGGGTTCCAGCACCTGACCGTCAAAGTTTGGCGTGAAGCGAACCGTCTCTTTGTCGATGTCCGCGAGGTACTCCTCTGCGAACTTTTTCATGCGGGATTCGGTGTACCGATAGGCTGCGGCGGAGTCACCGTCGACCGATCCAAAGTTTCCTTGACCGTCCACGAGCAGGTAGCGCATGTTCCATGGCTGGGCCATCCGTACCAAGGCGTCGTAAACCGCACTGTCTCCGTGGGGGTGGTATTTCTTCAATACCTCTCCCACTACACCTGCACACTTGGAGTACTTTCGATTGGAGAGCAGGCCTTCTCGGTACATGGCGTAGAGAATTCGCCGGTGTACGGGCTTCAAGCCATCTCGAACATCGGGAAGAGCACGACCAATAATGACCGACATGGAGTAGTCCATGTAGGAGGTCCGCATCTCATCTTTAATGTCGATTGGAAGCAGGGTTTTTGCGACGCCTTCGAGGGGGTTGTCTTCGGTCGACATAGCTACCTTTGTTCGAAATGGAATGACCCGTATTCCTAACCTGTTGACGGGGCAAACGAAAGGCCTGCAGAGACCTGTTTTTTGGAATAGTTAAAGACCCTATGCGCTTGCTTCCTCCCACTCTGGTTCTCGCGGTTCTCGCAGGGGTCCTTTTCGTCACTCCGCGAGCCTCTGCAGAGGACTCTGCATTCCAGTCCGGCGTAGAAGCTTTGCGAGAGAAAGACCCTGAAAAAGCATTGGGTTTCTTCCGCGAGTGTCTTCGGATTGAAGCCGATAGTGTGCCGTGCCACTGGGAAATCGGCTGGGCCTTCTACCTCCTGAACGACTGGGATCAGGTGGTTCACCATTGGGAGCGTGTCCAAGAATTGGAGCCCCAGCACACCGCCGTGGGCGATCATCTGGCCACAGCCAAGGCTCAGCAGCAACTGAAAGCCCGCATCGCAGAGGTGCGAAACAGGGCCCCGTCCACCGTCTCTGCGCCGATTCCAGAGGGCACCACCGTTCGACTTCGGTCCGTCGGTGACGTCATGTTGGGCACCGACTACCCAGCCGGCCACCTGCCTCCGAATGGTGGCGCGGGTCTTCTGGAGGACGTGTTGGACTGGCTTCAGGACGCCGATCTGACCTTCGCCAACTTGGAGGGTCCATTCTGTGACCGGGGACATTCAGCAAAATGCGCCCCCGATGCCACCAACTGCTATGCCTTCCGAACCCCCACCTCCTACGCGGACTACCTGGTGGAGGCCGGGATTGACCTTGCGTCTACTGCAAACAACCACGCTGGTGATTTTGGAAGCGTCTGTCGAGATGACACCCACGCTTTGCTGGATTCCTTTGGAATTGCTTGGTCGGGTCCACCCGGCAGTCTTGCGTCGGTCGAATCCCAGGGTCTCCGGGTGGGACTGGTCGCCTTTCACACTTCACCCTCATCCAACCACCTCAACAATTCAGAGACCGCCTCCGAGTTGATCCAGCTCTCGAGTGCTGAAAACGACCTCGTGGTGGTGTCCTTCCATGGAGGGGCCGAGGGGAATCGAGCACTGCATGTTCCGAACGGTCGGGAGACCTTTTACGGTGAGGACCGAGGCAATTTGCGTGAGTTCGCTCGAATGGCCATCGATTCGGGTGCGGATTTGGTGTTGGGCCACGGCCCGCATGTTCCACGTGGAATGGAGATCTACAAGGACCGATTGGTTGCTTACTCCCTTGGTAATTTTGCTACGTACGGCCGATTTAATCTCTCCGGAAACCTCTCCGTTGGTTTCGTTCTGGAGACCGAACTCGCTCCGGACGGCCGCTTTCTCCAAGGAAAGATTCTCCCCACCAAGCAGCAAGGCCGTGGGATCCCCAAAAAGGACAACGAGGGCACAGCCATTGACCTGATCCGGAGCCTCTCTCTTGAGGACTTCCCGGAGACTGCACCGATTGTTGCCCAAGATGGGCAGATTGCACCGAAGGTCTCTCCATGATCCCCGTTTTCATCGAACGCATGGGGTTTGCGCTCCCACCAGCCATCGAGACCGCAGCCGAGCTGTCTCCAAAGATCGGTCGTTCTGAGGACTGGATCCAGAGGAGAGCCGGTGTTTTTGAGCGACGCATCAGCGAGCTCAGTATGCCCGAACTTGCGGCTCAGGCTGGCTTAGCCGCCTTGGAGGGAGGCGCCCCTCCGGATCTCATTCTCAATGCTTCTGGTGTGGCCCATCAGGTCTTGCCGGACACCTCCGTCTTCATCCAGGAGGCCATGGGATTCTCAGGCATCCCCAGCTTCTCGGTACACGCGACATGCCTCTCCTTTCTGACCGCACTCCAAACCGCCTCTGGCTTGCTCAATTCAGGCTGCTACAGCCGCATCCTCGTCGTGAGTGCTGACTTGGGCAGTCGGGGTCGGAATTTTGAGGAAGCCGAATCCGCCGCTCTTCTCGGCGACGGGGCCGGAGCTGCTGTGCTGAGCCTTCCACCCCAAGGAGCTGAGTCTGGAATTCTGACCTTCAAAATGAAGACCTTTCCTGAAGGAGCCGAACTCACGGCGGTTCGAGGAGGAGGTACGCGACTCCACCCCCAAAATCCCCAGACAACGCCAGCTGACAACCTCTTCCATATGCGAGGAACAGCCGTCTTCAAAATGGCTCTTCGGGAAACTCCACCCCTCATCGACCAGTGCCTTGAGGAGGCGGGACTCCAAAAGTCGGACCTGAAACTCGTTGTGCCACACCAAGCCTCTGGCTTCGGCGTCGAAGTGTACCGACGCTATGGCTTTTCAAGCGAACAAGTCGTTGACTTGGTCGGCACTCAAGGCAACTGTGTCGCTGCCTCTCTCCCGATGTCCCTCGCCCAGGCCGTCGCCTCCGGGCGTTTGCAGAGAGGCGACCGGTTTATGTTGGTGGGCACGGGTGCTGGGCTCTCCATCGCCGCGACCATTCTGACCTATTGATCAGAACTGATAAAGGCCCTCGAGAGCCACCTGAGGGGCCCAAAAGAAGGGATCGCTCTGGTTTGAATAGTCATGCGGCCAAGCAATCAGAACCCTGCCTGCTGCCCTCAGGCCAAGTGAGCCCCGTCGAATTCCGAGATCCACTCCAGCCGCTGTCATGACGTCTGCATCCGAAGGCTGCGAACCGTAGTTGGGGTTGGTTTTGGTTCCCGCAAAGGTGGTCCACAGCAATCCGAATCCTGTTCGAAAGGTGATGTCCCAGGAAAAAGCCTTTGGCTGACGGTGGGGGATTCGGATCCCAGGGAGTGCGTAGATTCCATGCTGGACAAGGTGGGGGCTTCGCAGCGAATCCCGGTCGAGCTCGTTGGTGATGGGGTTGAAGGGATTCATAAACCCCCCGATGTCCAGGTAGATGAACCGACTCGCTCGGGAGTCGACACCGGCTGTGAATCCAACCGGAGTGGGTCCCTCCGAGACAACAGCGCCTCCGTGCACCCGAACGCGCGGGTTGAGATTGGACTGCGTGGCCTCCGCTGAGGGCATTGAGAACAGCAGCGAGGCTGCGATCACTGCTATGGCATTCCAGGATTTCATTGGGGGCTCCAAAAATTTAATCGAACAACAAGGCTGCAGCTCGCTCCAGCGAACCCAGATCATGAACCTCGCCTTCTAAGCGAGGCACCTCGTAGAGTGTGTTGGTTTCGCCGTGCATCATAGACCGAATGTCATCAATCAGCTTGCGTTCAATGTGAGCATGTTGTCGAAGACGCCTGTGTGCAGCCCCCAGCCGGGCGAGTATACGTGCCGATGTTCCAGGTTCAAACTCAGCTTGAAGCGAACTCGCTGCCTCACCCAAAAGCGCATTGGGATCCAAGGCTTCGCCCTCACATGGCAGTACTTGATTGACGACAACACCTCCCCGAGACAAGCCTCGCTCCTGAAGTTCGTCATTGAAAAAACGGGCCACTTCCATCGAGGGTTCATTGGGAGCACACACCATCAAAAAAGACGTTGTGGGGGATCGGAGAAGAGTCGAAACCGCTTCATGTCGCTCACGGAACCCCTCGTACATCGGCTCAAAGTTTCGCAGAAACTCTGTGAAGTCCTCCAGAAACTCACCCCCAAAGACAAAGGAAAGCAGGCGAAACACGACCGCTGAGGTGCCATAAACAACGCGGCCGAGAAACCGGCGGTCTTCTGGAGGAGCCAAGAACACACCAATCACTCTCGGATCCAAGAACTTGGAGAGGCGGGCACTGGCCTCCAAGAAATCAAGCGCATTCTTCGCAGGAGGAGTGTCCAGGACCACCAGTTCATACCGACCGGACTCTACTACGTCATAGAGTGCCTCTCCTGCCATGTACTCCTGGGAGCCTGAGAAATGAGCGGAGAGCGTCTGGTAGATTCGGTTGTCGAGTATCGCATTTCGGGTGTCGTCATCGGGTGCTGACCTCTGAATCAGGTCATCGAAAGTCGTCTTGGTATCCAGCATCATCGCCCAGAGTTCGCCCTGGGATTCACCGATGTCGATCTGTGTTTCGACATTGCCAATGGAGTCCAGTCCCAAAGAGTTGGCAAGGCGACGAGCGGGATCGATGGTCAACACCAGAACCTTGCGTCCCTCCCGTGCGGCACGGAGACCGATGGTTGCAGCCATGGTTGTCTTGCCGACACCGCCAGAGCCCACACAAACGAGCAGTCTCTTGCTGGCAATCAACTCTCGGAGCGACGCGTTCATGAGCCCGTCCTTGCTGAGGAGGCACGAACAAGAGCTGCAGCGATTTGGTGCACGAGCTGCTGTGGTCCACCATCGTGGGAGAGGCGTGGAATTTGAATGACGCGTGCCTGAAGCCGCTGAGTCAATCGCTCCTCCGCTTCTGCAGTGGCCTCTTCAAGTTGAGATTCCCATCGACCCGCCCACAGCAATTCCTCCGCACCGGGTGATTTCACTCCATCGGAAAGCGCTGCCAAAAATCCGTGTTCCTCCTCCGTCAACGAGGGGACACTGCTTCGGTTCAGCAGGATCGTGTCCATCGAAAGCCCCGGAACTTTTTCGCGTATGGCCTCAAAGGTCTCGATGGTCTCATTGACAACCATGTCCTCGGGAAGCCCCACCAAGACCAGATGGGACTGACTGTCCTGCAACATGGCCAGAGCGGTTTCTCCTTCTTTTCGAATGGGCCCCGAGGGGAACAATCCCACCATGGTGTTGGGCACCTCCAGCATGGCAAGCGCATGTCCACTGGCCGCCAGATCCACCACCACGAGATCGAAATCCTCCATCAACCAACCAATCTTGGACAAGGCAATGGTCTCCCGGTTTCCAGGTGCGACCTCAAGGAATGACTGAATCAAGGGATTCCCAAGCACCAAACGGACCACGCGTCCCCCAGGGAGAACCCGGCTGACCCACTCCGAAAGATTCTGCAACCAGTGCAGATTCGCCACGTAAAGATTGGGGGCCACCTCCATGGGCTTGTAGCCAGGCTCCACACCGTAGATGGCCTTCATCGCCGGGTTCTGTGCATCGATCTCAAGAACCAGCGTTTTCCGGCCCTGAGCTGCTGCAAGCCGACCCAAGGCGGCCGACACCGAGGATTTACCGGTCCCACCTTTGCCGGTCACCATCACGAGGCGACCATAAATCAGGTCTACAAAGGCCACTTCATCGCTCCAATCCGATTCGCGCGGCTTGGAACACTTAGATGTCTAAGTTTCGTACGTTCAGGGCATTTTTTTGGATGAATTCACGCCGGGGGTCCACTTGATCGCCCATCAACACCGTGAAGATCGAATCCGCCTCGATGGCATCGGTGATCTGAACTTGGAGGAGGGTCCGAGTCTCCGGATCCATCGTTGTCTCCCAGAGCTGGTCTGGATTCATCTCACCAAGGCCTTTGTAGCGCTGGATCTCGTAGCCCTTCTTGGCGGTCCCAAGTACACTCTCGATGATTTCAGGCCAAGTCGACAGCGGCTTGTCATTCATTTGAGCGGGGAGAGGGAGCGTTTCGCGAAGGGTGCTCGCAAGCTCTCGCAGCTTCTTGAACTCCATTCCCTCGTTCACGTTTTCCCCAAGAACGGTGATCATTTGCAGTCCATTCTGCATGGTGGTGACGTTCAGCGCGAAACCCCCTTGATCCTCATCCTCGACAACCTCCATTCCGCGGAGAGAGAGGTTGGGTGACACTTCAGCCAGTCGTTCCTGGAGTTCCACCATCTTTGCTTCCAAGGCCGCCTTATCGGTCTTCGCCTCCGGCCCATTGATGACCATCCATCCATCCAGAACAGCCCTGTCAAAGCGCCGCTGGAGGCGATCGAGTTGCTGGTCGTATTGACCCACCTGGGACACCACCTCTTTGAGGCTTTCACCTGCCAAAATGGACTCTTTGAGTTGAATCTCCAGGCTCTTCGCACCGTGATCCAGCAGGTACTCTTGGAGGGCTTTGTCGTCCTTTAGGTAGGTCTTCGACTTGCCTTTCTTGACCCGGTAAAGCGGAGGCTGGGCGATGTAAAGGTGCCCTGTCTCCACCACCTCCAACATCTGCCGATAGAAAAAAGTCAGCAGCAGAGTTCGGATGTGGGATCCATCGACATCGGCGTCTGTCATGATGATGATCCGGCCGTATCGGAGTTTTTCTGCATCGAATTCGGGTCCGATGGATGTTCCGAGAGCCGAGATGATCGTTTTGACTTCATTGTTCGCAAGCATGCGATCAAATCGAGCCTTCTCGACGTTCAAGATCTTTCCTCGAAGAGGCAGGATGGCCTGGTAACGGCGATCCCGACCCTGCTTTGCGGAGCCTCCTGCAGAGTCACCCTCCACCAGGTAGAGCTCGCACTTGTCGGGGTCTTTCTCCTGACAGTCAGCCAGCTTTCCAGGCAGGTTTCCACCATCGAGAATGGTTTTGCGTCGGGACAACTCCCGTGCCTTTCGTGCTGCCTCTCGAGCCCTGGATGCATCGAGGGCTTTGGACACAACGCTCTTGGCAATGTGCGGGTTCTCCTCGAAGGCTGCCGCGAGCTCCTCGTTGACGATGGACTCCACGAGGCCCTTGACCTCCGAGTTGCCAAGCTTGGTCTTGGTCTGCCCCTCAAACTGAGGATCACCAATCTTCACTGACAGAACGCAGACCAAACCCTCGCGTGTATCGTCCCCCGAAATGCTCTCGCCCTTCGCCGCTTTGAGAAGTTTGTACTTCTGTCCGTGTGAATTGATGGTTCGAGTCAGCGCCGACTTGAGGCCAGAGAGGTGTGTTCCGCCCTCAAGCGTGTGAATGTTGTTCGCAAAAGTCAGCACGGTCTCTGAGTAGGCGTTGGTCCACTGGAGTGCGATCTCGAGTTCCACATCATCCCGAGAGCCCGTCATGTAGATCAGCTCCTCATGGAGCTTCTGCTTGTTGGTGGCCAAGTGATCCACAAAGGAGCGGATTCCCCCCTCGTAGTGGAAATCATGGCTCTTGTCGTCTTCCCTCAGGTCGGTGATTTTGATCCGAACACCCGGATTGAGAAAGGCCAACTCACGGAGCCGCTTCGACAGAATTTCAAAGCTGAACACAATGGTCTGATCGAAAATTTCAGCGTCAGGGTAGAACTGGATTCGAGTTCCTGTCCGCTTGGCATCTCCGCAGACGTCGAGTGTCGAAGTTGCTGCACCGCGTGCATAGGATTGTTTGTGGTGCTTTCCGTCTCTCCAGATGTCGAGTTTCAACCACTCCGCCAAGGCATTGACACAGGACACACCCACGCCATGCAGACCACCGGACACCTTGTAAGTCTCCGAATCAAACTTGCCGCCGGCGTGGAGCACTGTCAGAACGACCTCAGGGGTGGGTCGGTTTTCTGTTGGGTGCATGGCTGTCGGTATGCCTCGTCCGTTGTCCTCCACCGAGATCGAACCGTCTTCATGAATCTCGACTTGAACGAGATCGCAGTAGCCAGCCAATGCCTCATCGATCGAGTTGTCCACGACCTCGTACACACAGTGATGAAGTCCGCGCTCACCGGTGTCACCGATGTACATGGCGGGACGCATTCGAACGGCTTCCAGTCCTTCAAGAACTTGGATGGAGCCAGCGGTGTAGTCGGGAGGGGTATTCGGAGTTTCAGCTGTTGACATTAAAGGGCCTCCTGCGGCCTTTTTTACACCCTATCCCCTAACGCTGAATGGCCGTCTACGCACGTTCTTTCAATCGGGGATTACTGAGCCCTTATCCACCCGAAATTGCTTGGTTTTTTTTGAAAATGATTCGAGGATGGAGAGGCTCGTTGTGCTGATGAAGACCTGGAGGTCCTTGGACTCTAAAATTTCGAGCAATTTTCCCCTTCGTTTTGCATCCAACTCACTCGAAAGATCATCCAGCAGAAAAAGTGGATTCACACCGTTGCGGCAGGCAATTTCCAATTCGGAAAGCTTCAGTGAAATCACCAAGGCTCGCGCCTGTCCTTGTGAGGCGAAATTGCGTGCATTTTTCTGCGAGAGTTGAATCACCAAATCATCGCGTTGTGGACCCACAAGATTGCTTCCTCGATGACGTTCCTCTTCCCGACGCTGGTGCATCAGCTGCAGATAATTTTCAGCCTGGTCTGATTCTGAACCCTCGCCCAAGCTGCTCCGATAGCGAATGCTGACGTCACTTTGGCCTGTAAGCTGTGTGTGAAGCTCTCTGAAGGGGACGACCAAGGCCTCTACAAACCTGGCTCTTCTCGTTGAAACACGGGCGCCAGAGAGAGCAAGCTGCTCTTCCAGAACCTCCATTTGAGGCATTGTGAATGCCGGGCTTCGGAGCAGGGCTGCCCTCTGGGCCAGAAGGCGTTTAAATTCGCGAAAGTAATCCAAGTAGATGGCCTGCGAATTGAAACACCCTCGATCCAGAAAATTTCGGCGTTGATCCGGTGAACCACGAACCAATTCCACATGCTCTGGAGCAAACACAACAGCTCGAATGGACTCAAAGTAGTCCAGCAACTGCTTGGGCGATTTTCCGTCCACCCGAGCCTTGCGGCCCTCTTTGCTGAGGCTGACTGCAAGGTCACGCCGATGCCCCTCCTCGAGAATCTTTCCATCGATTCGTGCCTGGGTGCTTCCCCACTGGATTTGGTCCATGACCCGATGGGTTCGAAACGATTTGAGGGTCGCTAAGGTTCCAATGGCCTCGATTAGATTTGTTTTGCCTTGGCCGTTGTCGCCATGAAACACCACGAAACGAGCGTCCGTCTCAATTTCGAGGTCTTCTAAGTTCCGGAACTGTGAGACACGGAGAGATTCGAGTTTCACGAATACTCAGTCAATCAATCCAGCCGCATGGGCATGATGACGAAAACCGCATCCGTGTCATCGGGTGCTCGGACAATCGCTGGCGAGAGAGAATCGCCGAGCTCCACAACAATCTGGTCGCTGTTGATCACCGTCAAGACGTCCAGAAAATACCGTGCGTTGAAGCCCAGCTCGAGGTCTCCGCCGTCCAACTCGAGCGGCAAGTCTTCACGCGACTCACCAATGTCCACATTTTGGGTGGAGACAGTCAGCGCTGTCTCTGCAAACCCAAATCGCACGGGCCTTGTCCTGTCGGCCGCAAGCAGACCCACGCGTTTCAGAGCGTCGACAAGAACATCCTTTTCGATTCGTGCCTGGCGCTGAAAACTCGTGGGAACCACCTGACGGTAATCCGGGAATTCTCCATCAATCAAACGGAAGAAGAAACGTGCCGTTGGGAGCGTCACAAGAGCCCCATTTTCTCCGAAAGAAACACGAACCTCGCTGTCCGAGGAGTCGCACAACTTCTTGAGTTCAGCGAGGGCTTTTCTCGGAAGGAGCATGCGCGACGGCATCGAGAACTCACCTTCAAAATCCACCGAGGCGTAGCTCAGACGATGGCCATCGGTTGCAACCATGCGAAGCTTTGAACCTTCCTCACCATCCACAACCTCCAGATGTGCACCATTGATGCCGTAGCGGTTGTCTTCACCAGCGATGGCAAAGGAGCACCGTTCAATCATCCAGCGCAGGTCCTTGGCTTTGAGTGAGATTCCACCTGTCTCATCAAAGTGTGTGATGGGCGGGTAGTCCTCCGCAGGGCGCCCATGCACCTTGAACCAAGCCTTGCCGGAACTGACCTCCATGCGCTGCTGGTTTCCAAGCTTCAGATGAACCGTGTTGTCTGGAAGACTTCGGGAGATCTGGAACAGATGTGTTCCATCCACTGAGGTGGCTCCAGGCACAACCACATTGGCGGCGAGCTCACCAATGTAGGTGACCTCGGTGTTGGTGGCAGTCAGCGTGAGAACATTTTCCTTTGCTGCCAGGAGCACATTCGAAAGAATCTGATTGGTGGATTTTCGCTCCACGATTCCTTGAACGTGATTCAAGCCTTGGATGAGTTCTTCGCGGTCGATGTACAGCTCCATGGGAGCCTCGCACTTGTTAGAGATGATTGGATTTAAGAATGAATTTAGATCTAGATCGTTGTCGATCTCTAGGTCCTATGATTTTGTGGAAAGACTCTGAAAAACATAGTCTTTATAGGTCCTTAGAGGTGTTTGGATCGGGGGATAAGATCGCTAGAGTTCCTGTTGAACAGGGCCTAGTAGCTTGATGGTTTTGATCCAGGCCTGAAGGTATAACCAACTCTTCATCAACTCGTTCCACAGAGCTATGCGTTGGATCTCCACAGAGTTTTCCCCAAGTCATTTAGGCTCCCAAATTCCGTTCGAGGGTGTTGAGAGTGTGGCGGAGATCCGGGTCTTTTTCGATCTGCTGGCGGATCTTTTTGCAGGCGTACTGCACCGTGGAATTGTCTCTGTTGAAGGAACGGCCGAGGTCTGGGAAGGAGAGATTGGTGTGCTTTCGTGCAAGGTACATGGCAATCTGACGGGGAAATGCAATTC
Organism: Myxococcota bacterium; assembly: GCA_036021505.1. Classification (GTDB taxonomy): domain Bacteria; phylum Myxococcota_A; class UBA796; order UBA796; family CAJQPC01; genus JAYXVV01. Next base: position 88,247 of record JAYXVV010000150.1, read on the forward strand.
CTTTGACCTTGCGCGTACCCTTGAGGTCTACGATTCGGATGGCGTAGAGTCGAGCCACGGCCTGCATCACCTTTTCAGGCGTAATGGACTCCACTTCTTCCGCATACAGGTTGCCGAGATGTTTCTGGGCAAACTCAATGTCCAGCGGTGCAGAGAAGAACGACGAGAGTGCCGCCAGGCGGTTGAGAGCGCCTTCGAGCTCACGAATGTTGCCGCGAACTCGAGAGGCAATCCAATTTTGAAGATCTTCAGGCAAGCGAATCGCACATTCGTCGCATTTGTGGCGGAGGATCGCCAACATGGTCTCTAAATCAGGAGGCTGAATATCAGCAAGCAGACCCCCTTCAAACCGAGTTCGAAGCCGTGGTTCAAGCTTGTCGATCTCTCGAGGAAGGACATCGGCAGTGATGACGATCTGGCGTCCGGAGGTCTGGAGGTCCTGGAACGTGTGGAAAAACTCTTCCTGGGATCGATCTTTTCCGGAGAGAAATTGAATGTCATCAATCAGGAGAACATCAACCTGCGATCGATATCGGCCCCGGAACTCGTCCATTTTCTTGAAACGAATCGCATTGATCATCTCGTTCACAAAAGATTCAGCGGTGGTGTAGAGCACCCGACTGTCTCGCTCCCTTTTCAAGATCTGGTTGGCGATGGCCTGGGTCAGGTGGGTTTTCCCGAGACCGGTACAACCGTAGATGAACAGAGGATTGTAGTTCTGTCCGGGAAATTCACTCACTGCCAAGGATGCCGCATGCGCGAATTGATTGCAGGAACCCACAACGAAGCTCTCGAAGTTTTTCTGAGGGTTCAATTGCCTGGAGTGAAGTCCAGGAATGTTCTTTCGCTGGGAGTTGCGCCCCTCAGATTTCTCAGGGTCGGATGACCCTTTGGGCGGTGAGGTGGTCGAGGCGTTTGTGGAATCGGAAATGCGGAAGCTTAGGCGTTCTATGGGACCACAGGAAGCGTTGTTTTTCGCGCACTGTTCGGTGAGGACCTCGAGAATGTCATCCTTGTGGTTGTCGCGAACCCAATCGGAGTAGTACCGGTTGGGAACCTCCAACTCAACGGTGCCGTCCTTGATCGAGAGAAGTCGGAGGGGCTCAATCCAGATTTCAAAGGCTTGCTTGCCAACGCGACGCTCAAGAGTTTGAAGGACCGGATCCCACAGCTTGGCCAATTCCATGAGCGAAGTACCCTCTTACAGGCCCGGTTTGGGCTGTATGAACAGGAGAAATACAAGGATGAACGGACGGGCTCCACCAAGGCAGGAAACCCTGCTGAAACCATTGAGGCCTGAATACTAAGCCTAAAATCTGGAGTTATCAACAGGTGGATTTGCTCTCAGGTGATCGATTTTCCTCAACTTTTGAGCATTGACCCAGAGGAGATTTTCAGATACATGTCGGGACCGCCGGGGGCCTGGACCTCTCGGTACCCTTTTTATCGGGGCATTTCACGCCTCCATCGGGCACTCTCCTGCAGGAGTCCATCATGAAGCGGACCTATCAACCAAGTCAGATCAAGCGCAAACGCAGCCACGGGTTTCGAGCTCGCATGGCCACTCCAGGCGGCCGAAAGGTCATCAATGCTCGGCGAGCAAAAGGCCGTAAGCGCCTGGTGGTGAAGGTTGCCAGCAAGCGGGCCTAAGCCCCACCAACCCAACCGTTTTCCGAAGTCAATCCGGATCCGCAGTCGGCGGGACTATGTACGGGTGCAGAAACATGGCGCACGTGCACCCTCCAAGCGGTGTCTGGTTCTGTACCGAGAGGGGCTTGAGGCTCACCCTCGATTCGGCATCACGGTCAGCAAAAAAGTCGGAAATGCTGTGACGCGAAACCGCGTAAAGCGCCTGCTGCGAGAGGCCATTCGGCACCATCACCATGTGGTTCAACGCCCACTGGATGTGGTGTTCATCGCCTCGCCAAAAGCGGCCAAATCGAGCGCAACAGAGCTGTCCAGCGATGTTGCCGCCACCATGGCGTATTTGGCGTCACGTGATCAATGAAATGGTTGCTTTTGCGTCTGGTCCAATTCTATCGGCGGTGCATTTCACCGCTTCTTCCAGCTTCGTGCCGATTTTATCCAACCTGTTCCGCTTATGCTCAGGAGGCCATAGAGGTGCATGGCGCCATTCGTGGCGGATTTCTCTCGGCTCGCCGCATTTGCAAATGCCACCCTTGGAATCCTGGCGGCATAGACCCCGTTCCACCTTTGAATTCCTCAACAGAACCCAAGAACCCTTCGGAGTAGCGTCGTGATCAACAACGAGGAAAGCGAGCAAAATGTCATTCGAGCGGTGCTGATGTGCCTGATCGTCTACTTGCTCTACATTTCTTTTTTAGCTCCTCCTCCGACGATTCCACCGGAGGAGCCAACCGTTGCCGCTGCGGAATCGGAAGCCTCCTCGACGGAAACTTCAGCGGACACCTCGACAACTGCGGTTGCGGAGGGCGAGGTTCCGGAGCCCAGTGTTCTGGATGAAAACGGAGAGCCTCTTCCGAATGCGGAGCCTCCAGAACCCGCTTTTGTTGAAGCCAATCCCTGGGACACCGATTTCCATTCTGAGACCATTCAGTCTGAGCTGAACAGCGAAGGCGGAGCCCTCAACAGTCTTCAATATGTAGACTACAAAGCATCCATGAAGACCCAGCCCATCTGGTCTTTTCTCCTTGGCAAGATGCGTGGCTCCGAGGCGCCTTGGCTTCCTTATGGCGAAGATCCTGGACCCGAGCAGATTCTCACCGAGGATGGAATCTTTCTGGCCTCGGGAGCCCAGTGGGATTTTGAGATCGAGCGGTATGAACTCGTGGAGCAGTCGGATTCCAGTGCTACGGTGCGTCGAACGCGAGAAGACGGCCTCCAGATTTCGAAGACCTATACCTGGGGAGAGGCCAAGGAGATTCTCGAGATCGATGTGGAGTTCAAGAATGTCGGGACCTCCAAGTGGTCCGGTCCGGTCTGGGTAGGGGCAGTCGATGTGTTCACAGGCTCCGCAGGACGCTACTCCAGTGTGGCTCGACCTGCGATCGTTGCCGATGAAACTCTGACCTCGTTGGATGACATTGAAGATGTGGAATCCTCGACAGAGTCGGTTGATGGCTCAGTCAGTTGGTTCGGCATCCAAGACACCTACTTCATGGCTGCAGCCATCCCGCAGACCCCCAACTGGGGACGAGGTCTTTTTGCCTCTGTCGAAAACGGGGATCCCGAGAAATCTGCAGCAGGCGCATTCCTCGTGAAGGACAACCTCACGCTCAGTGCTCAAGAGTCCGATTCTCTGCGACTTCAGGTGTTCATGGGATCCAAGGATCTCTCGGTACTCAGTGAGTATGGCAACAGCCTGAGCGAGTCGGTCAGCTTTGGAATCTTCGGGTTCTTCTCCCACATCCTGTTGAAAATCATGGTCTTCTTTCAGGGATTTGTGGGCAATTGGGGAGTGGCGATCATTTGCCTCACGCTCACGATGAAGACCCTCTTCTTTCCGCTGACCAAAAAGTCCTTTGTGTCCGGTCGAAAGATGCAGGCTCTGGCTCCAAAAATGAAGGAACTCAAAGAGCGCTACAAAGACAATCCACAGCAGCTGGGCCAGGCTCAGATGAAGATGTTCCGCGAGGAAGGGGTGAACCCACTGGCTGGTTGTCTCCCCATGCTTGTCCAGATGCCGGTCTGGTTTGCACTCTACTCCGTACTTCTCTCTGCAGCGCCGCTCTACCAGGCCGAGTTTCTGTTCATCGACGATCTGACGTCGCGCGATCCCTATGGGGTGTTGCCCACGCTTGTTGGTGTGGCCATGTTCGTGCAGCAGCGCATCACTCCGATGAGCCCCAACGCAGATCCCTTGCAGCAGAAAATCTTCCGGATGCTTCCCTTCTTCTTTGTGTTCATCATGTACGCCTTCCCGAGCGGATTGTCTCTGTACATCCTCGTGAACACCCTCTTCTCAATCGGCCAGATGGCAGCAGTCAACAAGGCCTACCCAATGCCTGAGACAGCTCCGGCAAAGGCCTAAATCAAGGAGTCCCCAAAAATGAGTCTAAATACCCCCCCTGAAGGCGTTGAAACCGCTACCGCTGAAGCCCCTCATGTGTCCACGGCCCTGGCCAGCTGTGCACAAGAACTTGGTGTGGAGGCCTCGAGTCTCCACTGGACGCTCGACAAAAGCCACTTTCGTTCAGAGCAGGGTTTGGTGCTCGCCCAAGACACCGTACGAATCATTGCGTGGAAGCGGGATGAAAAAGAACTCGCCGCCTGCAACGCTGGCAAAGAGTGGCTGACCGAAGTGATCGCCGGTATGGACTTGACCGGTACAGTGACCGAAAAGATGACTTCAAGCGACAAGGTTGTGCTCGGTGTGGATGTCGACAATGCGGCTCGGTTTATTGGCCGCAAGGGAAGCACCCTCCAGGGAGTCTCGGATCTCCTTGCGGAAACCATGGGTGAGCAGTTCCCTGGCATCAACTTTCACATTTCGGTGGCTGACAAGCGCTCAGATAGCGAGGACCGCGGGCGTGGACGAGGACGCGACCGTGACCGTGACGATCGGGGTTCTCGAACCTCAGAGAAAGACGAGGCAGCTCTCAAGCGCATGGCTCAGAAGATTGCAGAGCGGGTTCTGGAGTCGGGTGAGTCGGAGCAGATTCGACGCACCTTGAACTCCTACAACCGGCGCATTGTTCACATGACGGTCAAAGAGATTGAAGGTGTGGGTTCGCGATCCCTTGGGGATGGCCAAGACAAGACCATTGAACTCTTTCGCGAAGCCTAGGCTTCATCAAGGCTGAAAGCCCTTGGACACCATTGTTGCATCGGCTACGGCTTGGGGACGTTCGGCGATTGCTGTAGTACGGCTGTCGGGCCCGAATGTGCGTGGAATTCTCGAAGAAGTCTCTCGACCGGTGGGAGGATTTCCTCCCGCTCGTCGGGCCCGTTTGGCGGAATTTTTCGACGATGGTGGCTCATTCGATGAAGGCCTACTGACCTATTTTGAGGCCAAATCTTCGTACACGGGTGAGCCTTCTGCAGAGCTCAGTTGCCACGGAAATCCCCTTCTCGTGGAGCGTCTTATTGCAGCCTGCGTGAGCCAAGGGGCACGAGTTGCGAATCCTGGTGAGTTCACGCGCAGGGCCTTTCTGAACGGTCGCTTGGATCTCACTCGAGCGGAAGCCGTCCTTCAGGCCATCGAGGCGACCTCCAGCGAAGGTTTGAGAGTGGCTCGAGCAGGCCTGGACGGAGAAGTAGAAGGGTTGGTGGACACGCTTCGGTCTCAGCTCACGGATGCCATTGCGGAATTGGAGGCACGTCTGGATTATCCGGGCGAGGATTTGGTTTTTGAGGATGACCAAGAGCTCATTTCACGTCTTGAAGACCTGGTTCGACGGTCGGAGGCAGCAGCGGCAACGTACCGTTCGGGGCGTGTTCTGGTGGAGGGAGCAACCGTTGCACTCGTTGGACCGGTGAATGCCGGCAAGTCCTCACTCTTCAATGTGCTCGGGGGTTCAGAGCGAGCTTTGGTTTCGGACACACCGGGTACGACAAGGGACGTGATTGAGCGTCAAGTCGAACTGGGTGCGGTGCGAATTCGGCTGCTCGACACCGCGGGAGATCGCGAAGCAGAGGGCCTGGAGGCTCTTGGTATTGAGATGGGTCGACGCCTCACGGAAGAAGCGGATTTGTTGGTCGTTGTCATTCCTGCCCATCAGCCTCATCTCGGAGTGCCTACGTTAGAAAGCACCGCTCACCGGAACCGATTGATTGTGGCCAATCACGCCGATCGACTCACGGAAAAGCAACCCACACTGCCAAGTGAATCCCTGTTGATCAGCGCTCAAACGGGTCATGGTTTGGAGACACTTGCCGAGAAGATTTCTGAAAAACTCGTGGGGGAGCTTCCTGGTGGGGCTCGTCTGATCATCGCCTCCCAGCGCCAGCGAGATTTACTCATTGGTGTTGGCCGCCGGGTGGAGGAGGCGCTCGACGCCCATCGGGGAGAGGCCGGGCTCGCAGTAGCGGCGGAACGTCTCTACGCTGCGCTGGAGCCCTTGGACGCCATTGTGGGGAGAGACAGCCGAGAAGCGGTCCTGGATGCTCTTTTTTCTCGGTTCTGCATTGGAAAGTAGCTG
>JAYXVV010000151.1:0-14128 GCA_036021505.1 Myxococcota bacterium
GGCTGATGGGGTTTGGGTTCGCCCTCGTGGGTTTGTCTGCCCTTGGAGAGCAGTCCGGCCGATTGGGCCCCCTCGGCTTCATGATCGGGACCGGGCTCGGAGCGTATTTGGCCTATGTCCCCTTCAATGCGATTCTCTTTGAGCGCATGATGGCCTACACCCGCTTCACCGGCACTGCGGTCTTCGCCATCTACCTCGCAGACGCCTCGGGCTACACCGGAGCACTGGGACTGCAGCTGTGGAAGGACCTCGCCGCGGGTGAGGCCTCACGGCTCGAGTTCTTCACCGATCTCTGCTACCTGCTGAGCATTTTAGGCATGCTTCTGGTGTTCTTCAGCGCGGTCTATTTCGCCCGAAAATCTACGGCAACAGAGCCCGAAGCGACCGATTTGATGTAGGTCACGACCTCCTGATGAACGGGGTGAACCTGGTAGGCGTCGAGTCCGGCCTCGTCCTCATGACGGGTGATCAGTGCCAGCTCGTAGGAGCGTCCGCTTCGAGTGATGTCTACTCCAGATTCCACGTCGAGCAGACTGGGTATACGCCCTTTCATCGCGCGCAGGCGACGACCCGCCTCCTCGGCGTTGTCCATGGAGTCAAATCGAAAGAGCACAATGTGGGTGAGCATGCAGCCTCCATAGCTTGAGGAGATGGTCCTGTATTGCGCTCGACTGGTCAAGGCTCGACAGGGTACACTGCCATTCGTGACTGATCGTTCATCCACCAACCTCGCTGCGCGGCTCGAAGACCTGGAATCGCGCTTCGCTTTTCAAGAAGAACTGGTTCGCCAGCTCGACGACGTGATCCGGGCTCAAGCCGACCAGATCGACAAGCTCGAGGACGAAGTCCTGAAAATTCGTACCGAAATGACCCACTCCACCGAGGAAGAAGCCCCGATGGAAGAACAGGTCCCTCCTCACTACTGAGGCTTCATGCCGCTCCTTTTCCTGCTCGCGTCCGTTTTCCCTGCAGCTGCTGCTCCATCGCAGCTTTGGGGGGAAGCGGGTGAGCTTTGGGATCCCATCGGGCGGCTGCCTGACTTTTCCTACGCCGGGTATGGTCAAGGCGAGAACCCACTCCCCAATGTCCCCCAGAAGGCCTACGTCACCGACTTTGGGGCCATTGGAGACGGGGTGACCGACAACCCTGCGGCCTTCCAGGCCGCGATCGACTCCGTGGATCGCGGGACAATTGTGGTTCCGGCCGGAACCTACCGAATCGACGGCCAGCTCTCCATCCAAGAGTCTCAGCTCGTGCTTCGGGGAAACGGCCCCAGCAAAACTGTCTTGGCCTTCACCAACTCCATGGAGGATCTCTTTGGCCCTGCACAACAATGGAGCTGGAATGGTGGACTGATCGACATCCGCCCCACCGATTCTCCCGAGGAACTCACAGACATCTCAAGCGATGCCGAACGCGGGGATTTCAGTGTGGCCATTGTGGATGCCGAAAGCTTGGTCGGCAAGGACATGGTCATTCTTCATCTGACGGACGACGCCAATGGAACACTCGGTCGTCACCTCTACGCCGAACAGGCCGATGGAGGGGACTGCAGTTGGCAGAATCCCCTCACCCTTTCGATTCCGCTGCGAATTGAGAGCGTTCGGGAGGATGTGGTCCACTTTACTCAGCCCTTCCGACACGACATTCGTTCCGAGTGGGATCCAAAGTTCTTGACCTACCCCAACATCGATACGGTGGGCATCGAATCGCTGAAGATTGAATTCCCAGAGACCGAATACGCCGGGCACCTCAACGAACCAGGCTACAACGCGATCTTTATGCAGGGAGGGGTCGTCAACAGCTGGGTGAAAAACGTGACCATCGTCAATGCCGACAACGGCGTACTCACCGACACCCACTCCAAGTGGATCACGGTCGACGGACTCACCTTAGAGGGCCGCTATGGACACCATGGCTTGAACATCGCCCACACCGCAGACAGCCTCTTCCAGAACCTTCACTTCAGTTCCGAGTGGCGGCACGCCATCACGGTCGACCACCGCAGCAACGGAAATGTCTTCAAAGCCATCAGCAGTGATGGCATTGAACTCTCTCTCGACCACCACCGCGATTCGCCCTTCGAGAACCTCTTCACCAACACCTCTGCTCCAACCAACCTCTTCAATGGGGGCTCCGACTGTGCGGGCTACCCGGGCGGTGCTCGAAACACGTTTTGGGGCCATGAATTGCCTCTCGTCCCCCCGTATTGGAAGCACATACAGACCAATCTGATCGGCCCGACGACGGTTGCGGAGTCGCTGACGATGGACCGCGAGTGGATCGAGCCGTTGAGCGAGGTCTCTCCCAAAGACCTGCACAAGGCGCAGCTGTATCAACGCATGGGGTGGATTCTGGAGGACACGGGGAGTCCAGGCAGTGGGGATACCGCTGGGGACGACACAGCCAATCCCCCCGATCGTCAGCTGCCCGAGACCGGGGTCGGCTGCGGGTGCAGCACGACAGGTTCTGCAACCTCCGCACTGACGGCTTGGATTCTGCTGCTCGTGGCGTATCGAAGAAAGCGCCCCAACTGAGTCCGAGAGCACTCCCCCAAAAAAAACCTCAAGGTCAAAATCTCAGGGCCGATGCGCCTATCGTTTCGACTCCGTTTTTTCGCGCCCCAGGGGTTCCCATGATCATTCTTCACAGCCACGGTGTTGGCCGCGGACTCAGTCAATCCGCTTCCAACGCCGCTGCCGAACCGTCAAAAACACTCGAACGTCTCTCCACAGGCTCGCGGATCAACCATGCCAAGGACGATGCGGCCCGACTCGGTGTGAGCGAGAACCTCGATTCCGCATCCCGGTCGAAGCGTGTCGCGATTCGAAATCTGGAAGACGCCATGTCCCTCACGCAGACGGCCGAGGGGGGGCTCCAAGGCATCAGCGAGCACATGAAGCGAGCCCGCGAGCTCGCAGTTCAGGCGGCCTCGGAGACTCTGACGGACACGGAACGCGCATATGTCCAAGACGAGTTTCAGCGCCAGATTGGGGCAGCCAACGACATCGCGAACACCACCGAGTACAACACCATGCCTCTGCTGGCCTTCTCCACGGTCGACGTCGGGCTTATCGTCGATGTCTCCTTTTCGATGAACCAGGAGCTGACCGAGGTCAAAAGCTCGATCAACAACTTTGTCTCGACCCTGGCACAAGCCAACCTGCAGGCTGGGCTGGGTCTGGCGTCGATGGGTCCCGACCTCGGAGATGGAGTGACACGGCTGGCAGACATCAGCGCCGACAACTTCGCTGCCGAGCTGAGCGGCCTCTCCATTGCGGGGGGTCTGTCCATGGATCCCTACTCCACCATCATGCAGACCGCTGGTCTGAATGACATCAGCGGCAACGACGACCCCGATGCCTTCAACTGGCGGGCGGGGACGCAGCGAAAAACCCTGGTGATGGTGACCGACACCTTCCGAGAGACCTTTTACTCCACGGATACGGAGCCCTCGACAGCCACCGCAATCGGCGACGCGGAAATCGAGGTACACACCATCAACCGCCCCGTCCACAACTCCTTCTACGACGACATCACATCGGCAGCCAACGGCCAGATGCACGACATTGGGGACAACTTCGGCTCCGGCGTTCAGTCGGCATTCGACGACATCGCCGCTGCCCTCTCCGATGACTACGGCATCACCACGCTCTCCGTTCAGTCCAGCGATCGAGCCGGTTCAGAGAGCCTGATCAGCATCAACCTTCCGCTGGATGCCACAACCGTAGGGCTGGGTCTCACCACAACCAATGTCTCCACAGTCGCCGATGCGCGAAGCGCTATCGAGGACATCGACGCTGCACTGACCACCGTATCGGGTCACCGGTCCACGGCTGCGGCCACAACCAATCGAATCCAGCAAGCCCTCGATGCAGAGACCCGAGCCAGCGCAGACATCAAGCGAGCCAAAGAGGACATCGTGAGTGCGGACATTGCCTCCGAGACCGCTGAGGCGGCTCGCGAACAGACGAAGGCACAGGCCACACAGGCCGTGCTGGCTCAGTCCACACGGATCCAGCGGAGTGCAATCGACTCCCTTCTGACTCCATAGAGTCGGCGCACATCCCCTGTTCTAAGCTGAAAGTTCACCAAATTTCGAGCGTGAAACACCCTCGTGCAGTATCGTAGCGGAGCACCACCTCTTCCATCTGGAGTTTCCATGCACCGCTACCTGATCTCAGCCCTTTTCTTTGGCGCAGCCTGCGGCAATTCCAGCCTCAAAGTTGACGTGAGTGAGGAAGAGATTCCATCCGACGACACCGCCTCCCCGGATGCCGAGGATGACGACGACGAGGACGACGAGGACGACGACGACGAGGACGAGGACGAGGACGAGGACGAGACTGAGTTCTCCGGAAGCTTCACCTTCGGCCCCATGAACATCCCTCCATTCTGCGAGGGAGAAATGGAAGGTACCCTGGAGTCCACTGGAGTCTGGTACAGCGAGGGGGACTGCACCATCTCAGCCGGTCCAGGCACGGGCGTGGAGCTCGATTTTTATGTCGAGGGACAGCTCAGCGGAACCGATCTGAGTGGAACCACCTACGTGGTCGAAGGAAACAACAAATTCAGCCTGGACACCGAGGGTACCTACAGCAAACAACGCGAAGTTGTCGCCCTCGAGTGGACAGGCGAGTTGACCAATCCCCAGGGCGAGGCCATCGAGGTCATCGGTGAGGCCCTTCTCTACGTGGATTAGATTCCCGTACCGAACGCTTCTCGATGGAAGGGGAAAGAATCCGCCAAGCTTCCGCCTGAATCAGGCGCAGCTTCGTAGGTTGAAGGACAACACCGGTCCCCTCACAGCGAGCGAAAGCGTCAACTCCGAGGCATGACTCGCGAGAGCATCGACAGAACCTGGTTGGGTCGAAAGGGCTTGGTCAGGCACAGTGGCCCTTCCTTCTCCAGAAACTCGCGAGCCGAGTTGGTGAAGGCCCCTCCCGTGAGAAACACAAAGCGCCCGGCCATCTCTGGCCGCACGGAAATGCACTGGTGATAGAGCTCCATGCCCGTCATCACGGGCATCATCAGATCGCACAGCACCGCGTCAAAGCTCTCCTCCTCGAGTCGCGAAAGCGCACCGTCACCGTCCAGCTCCAGAGTCACGTCAAAGCCCTCGAGAATGTCGGAAAGCAGCCCCCCGATCTCCGGTTCGTCATCCACAACAAGGATTTTCCCGGATTCGACTCGCGCGACATCAACCATGGGCGCATAGGTCCGCTCGACTGCACCGCTCCACCCTTCCACTGCATGCAGCCGAAGCCGAAACAGCGTTCCTGCGGGGCTGGTTTCGACCTCCATGACTCCCCCCATGCGCTCCACCAGATTCTTGCAGATCGACAGCCCTAAGCCTGTGCCCACCCCGACCGGTTTTGTGGTGAAGAAGGGCTCAAAGATTCGAGGGAGAATGTCGCCTGGAATTCCCGGTCCGTTGTCCGCCACCTCGATGAGGACCTCGCCATCGTCCTCAAAGCTTCTCAAGGCGATCTCATTCACCGCCGGGTCATCACTGGGCATCGCCTGTACCGCATTCATGAGCAGGTTCACCAAGACCTGGCTGAGGCGTGTCTGGTCTGCGAGGACCACAACATTGGGCTCATGCTCTCGCACCAGCTGCGCCCGATGTTTGATGGCTGAGATGGCGATCGCCACACTGCTGTTGAGAATCTTCTCCACCTCCAGAGGCTGAAGCCCCTCTTCTTCCGGATCCCGAGCAAAAGTGTTGAGGTCGCCAACGATTCGCTCGACCCGCAGCGCTCCCTCCTCGGCACTCACCAGCCAGTTCAAGAGCCGCTCTTGCGAGATGCCCTCGGCGTTCTGCACGTGCTCAATGGCTCGCTCTAAGTTGCCGGAGACAAAGGTAAGCGGGTTGTTGACCTCATGGGCCACACCCGCAGCGAGTGTGCCCATTGCTGCCATTCGATCGGTGATCTGCATCCGAGCGAAGACCTCTCTTCGCTCGGTGATGTCACGAAGCGCGAGCACCAGACCCGTTTGCTGCCGGGTTCCCTGTGCCTGAACCACCACCTCCACGGGAAACTCGCGCCCATCCGAGCGGAGGGCCCGAAGCTCCACCAGCTGCTCTGCCAACTCCGTCTCCATGGACTGGAGTGTGGCGGCCGCATCACTGGGGAAGAAATCCACCAGAGGTTGGCCCAGCATGTGCTCGGAGGGGTGTCCAAAGGCCTGGGCGAACCCCTCAGTCGCGGAGACGAGAACCCCATCCTCGATGTCAGCAATTCCATCGAATCCGACCTTCAGGAGGGCCCTAAATTTGGCCTCTTGGGTCTCCAGAGTGGACTGCTTCTCTTGGGCCAAACGGGCCCTGTAGAACCCGCCCAGCACCAAACAGCCCCCGGCGAGAACCTGGAAGCTGAGAACCGTGGGACCGAGGAGCTCCTCGAATCCGGCCACAAAGCTTCCCAGCACAAGCACAATGGTGACGTTCAGAGCAAAGATCATCACCGACATTCGCGAGCCGAAAAAGATCTGAGAGATGGCCAACGGGATGATCAGGTAGCTCGTGTTGAACGCACTGCGTTCGGGGATTCCCAAGATGACCACGACCACAAGCGCCATACCCAGCAGGACAAAGATAAACGCTGCGCGTCGGTAGTGTACTCCCTTGGCCCAAGGAAAGCAGAGCCCCATGCAAGCCATGGCAAACAACTCTACCGGGTAGACCCATGAAGGGTTGAGTTCGGCATCGGAGGAGTTGGAGCCGAGCAGAATCGAAACGATTCCGACGGGCACCACCAGCAGCAAGATGGCCGACATCAGTCGGGATTTGTGACGGTCCACCGGGTCCCGCAGATCCTCTACAGGTTCGGCAATTCGGCTGAGCCAACTCCACATGCGACCTTTCCTCTGCCTCCCAACCTCAGGATTCATCAGAACCTGGGCCTCCCATTGTATACTGGGCACCTCATGAAACAGCCCTCCACTTCTGATCTGAATCTCTTGAGAGACCGCCTCCTCGAAATCGAAAAACCCGCGAGTCAGCTCAGCTGGGCACGGGAAAACCCAGCTCGCGCGTGGAAGGTTCGAACGCACACCAGCATCGAGAAGGGCGTTGTCACGGTGGATCTTCATGATCTCGGTCGAAAACTGGCGCAGCGCATTGTGCAGATTTGTGAAAACCAAGGTGCGGATCTCCGAACCGGCGCAGTTCGTTTTGTGACGGGTCGGGGGCGACACTCCGTCACGGGGCCCGTTCTTCGAGAGGTGGTGGCCGACGCTCTCGTGAGCGCCTGCAAGCGCAACGGATGGGGCATGCACGCGGAAGGTGGGGCGCGCTTCATCCTCATCATCGACCCCGAAAAAGCACCCGCCTCGGCAACCGGAAACCAAACTTGGCCCTACTGGACCGCTGGATTGGGCTTCCTTGCACTCTGCTTCTTTCTCTCCCCCCCACTGGGCGCCGGCCTCTCCGTACTCCTCCTCCTCGGCTTTCTGGCCAGCCGTTGACACCAGCTTGATGCATGCCAGTCCCGAAGGAGTCGGATAGTCCTCTGGACACTGGAGTGACGAGCATGAGCACTATCCGACACGATTGGAAAGCAGACGAAGTTCGGGCCCTTTTCGACCGGCCGCTGATGGATTTGGTTCACACCGCCCAGACTGTGCACCGTGAACACCACCCTGAGGACGAGGTTCAGCTGTGCACATTGATGTCCATCAAGACGGGTGGCTGCGCGGAGGACTGCGGCTACTGCCCCCAAAGTGCTCACTTCAAAACGGGGGTTCGACGCGAGCCGCTCTTCAATGTGGATGAGGTCCTCAAGACGGCAACAAAAGCCAAAGACATGGGCGCAACCCGCTTCTGCATGGGCGCCGCTTGGCGGGAGGTCAAAGACGGTCCTCAGTTCGACAGCGTCCTCAGCATGGTCAAGGGCGTGCGCGAGATGGGCATGGAAGCCTGCGTCACCTTGGGCATGCTCGAGGAACACCAAGCCAAAAAGCTCGCAGAGGCTGGGCTGACCGCCTACAACCACAACCTCGACACCTCCGAGGCCCACTACGAGAAGATCATCACCACGCGGACCTATGCCGACCGACTCCGAACCATCGACAACGTCCGCAAGGCGGGAATTACGGTGTGCAGCGGCGGCATCCTTGGCCTTGGGGAGACCGTGGACGACCGGGCAGAAATGCTGCGTACCCTGGCCAACATGACCCCACACCCCGAAAGCGTCCCCATCAACAAGCTGGTGCCCGTCTCGGGAACCCCGCTGGCCAACCAGGCGCCGATCGACACACTCGAGATGGTTCGAGCGATTGCCGTGACACGAATTCTCATGCCGAAGAGCATGGTTCGCCTGTCAGCGGGACGCGAGGAGATGAGCCAAGAGGCCCAAATCCTGTGCATGATGGCGGGTGCCAACTCCATCTTCTACGGCGAAGAACTGCTCACTACCCCCAATCCAGCTTGTGAAGACGACAAGGCACTGCTGGATGCGATCGGAGCGCGTCCTCTTCAGCCTGCAGGGCTTTAGCCAAGGATGGGGAGCAGTAAACGAGGCCTGTTTGGCCTTGGTCTGATTCTGGTCGGCTTGGGTGGCTTCACGGAAGCCTGCATGCGCTTTTCCGTGGAGCATGGGGGCTGGACTCGGTTTGCCAACCCCGGAGCCTACTTCGACCCCACCTGCGAGGACCGATTCTGGAGACTTCTCCACCACAGTCCCGGCTGGGACCAAGCCCTGCGCATCCACTCCGAGCACGAGCACGACCCCACACTGGGCTGGAGTGTGGACAGTCGCAACAAGAACAGCTGGGGGGCATGGGAGAGTCCGATCTATCCCCTGCGCTTTGAGGGAGAGCCCATCGGCGTCTTCGGTGACAGCTATGTTTTCGGTACCACCGAAGATGGCCAGCGGCTACCGGACCAATTGGCTGCCTTGTTCCCTGAGCGACGCCTGCTCAACTACGGGGTAGCCGGCTACGGACTGGACCAGATCGTGCTGGCATTCGAAGCCCAAGCCGAGCGTCTTGCAGGAACCCAATCCCTCATTGGCGTGCTGACCAACGACCTCGACCGAAGCGTTCTGAGTGTGCGTTCTGGACCCAAACCCTTCTTTACGCAGGATGGTGGGGAACTCACCCTGCACACCGAGCACATCGTTCCTCATGAGGAGTACTTTGCTACCCATCCCGTTCGACCTCTGAGCTACCTGTGGACTTACCTGCGGATCAACATTCCGAGGCACTGGAGAGTCTGGGTCCAGAAGGACGCCTGGAACTGCGAACTTCGCGAGAAAGAGACCATCAACGCTGCGTTATTCACTCGCTTGAAGCAGAGCTGCGACGCCTATGAAATCGACTGCAGCGTCGTGCTCTTCCACAATCCCGAACAAGTCGTTCAGGCCCCAGACTGGCGGAGCGATCTGGTGCACCGAGAAGCAAAACGGGTCGGGCTTCCCTTGATCGATACCCGAGAAGCCACCGTCGACGCCCTCAATGAAGGCGTCTCGTTCTACGGAGCTGACCGTCACCCCAGCGCTGAGGGCAATCGCATCCTGGCGAAGTTGATCCACGAGAACATCCCCACAGACTGAGATGCGCCGCCTCACCCCTGCTGGAAGACCTCACCGCTTGCGATGTCCTCGTCCAAGCGCCAAGGTCCGACCCTCGAGGTGCGGTCCATTCTTTCACGCAGCAGCTGCATGAAGGTGTTTCTCGGCACATCCCGTGCTCCAAACCGAGCGAGGTGCTCGGTGTGGACCTGGGAATCAATCAAGTCAAAACCCCAGCGTTTGAGCTGGGTGACAAGGCAGACGAAGGCCACTTTGGATGCATCCGATTGGTGCGCATACATGGACTCACCGAAGTACATCCCCCCGAGACTGACGCCATAGAGCCCACCCACCAAGTCATCGCCCACCCAGGCTTCGGTCGAGTGCGCAAAGCCCAACTTGTGGAGCCGCGTGTAGGCCCGATGCATCTCCCGCGTGATCCAGGTCCCGTCTTGCTCGGGTCGCGCCGCGGAAGCGCACCCCAGAAGAACCCGCTCAAAGGCCGTATCCATGCGGATTTCAAAAGGCCGCTTGCGGAGCGTTTTCCTCAAGCTCCGCCCCACATGGAACTCCTCCGAGAACAAAACAAACCGCGGGTCTGGCGCATGCCAGAGAATCGGCTGCCCTTCCGAATACCACGGAAAAATCCCGTGGCTGTAGGCCCTCAGCAGGCGCTCTGGATCCAGGTCTCCCCCTACCGCAAGAAGCCCGTCCTCTCGGGCATAAACCGGATCGGGAAAGACATGCTCCGGCGGCAACATAAAGAGTGGCACGTGCTGCTCGGGTCTCGTTCAGTCAGTGAGCCGGGTCAGTTGCAGACTCGGTTGCACTCGTCTTCCCCACCAAGCGGAGCGTGGACCGTACAGGACCAAATCCCATCCTGACAGATACGCCCGTCACCGATGGCATTTCCACACTCCTCACCCTCGGTGTCGCATTCCTCTCCACAGGTGGATGCATAGTCTTCCGGGCACTCCATAGGACAATCTGGCAAAGCGAGATCGGCACAAGGATCGGAGGAATCGGTAGCCGAATCTCCTCCACAGGCAGTGAGAAGCCCCAAGATCAGCAACCAGCGCATCGAAACCCTCCAGTTTTCGGCGTCCCCAGTGTAGCACTGCCGCCTGGGAAGTAAAAAAGGCAGGTTCACACCAAGCCAAAGCCCCCAAAAAATCGGCGCCACCTCAAAGGAGCGTCTGCCCTTCTCAGGGGTTATCCATCCTCCCAACCCGGAGAACGAATGCGTCCGAATTCCCTGCAGGATCTCTTCATTGGCATTGCTGGCATCATCGGAGCCGGAAAGTCCACCCTGGCTACCGCGCTCGGCAAGCACCTCGACCTTCCGGTCTACTACGAACCCGTTCAGGACAACGAGTACCTCGCGGACTTCTACCGAGACACCGCCAAGTACGCCTTCTCCACGCAGATCTACCTGCTGAATCGCCGGTTCCAGCAGCACCAGGAAATCATCTGGCGCGGAGGCGGCGGCGTGCAGGATCGCACCATCTACGAGGATGCGGTCT
This sequence comes from Myxococcota bacterium, assembly GCA_036021505.1. Taxonomy (GTDB): domain Bacteria; phylum Myxococcota_A; class UBA796; order UBA796; family CAJQPC01; genus JAYXVV01. The sequence goes on from JAYXVV010000151.1 coordinate 11,039, forward strand.
TCGCCAAGACCCTGGTGGATCAAGGGTTGATGGAGGAGCGGGACTACCGCACGTACCTGAATCTCTTCAAGCACATGTCCAATTTCATGTGCCGCCCGAACCTGATTGTCTTCCTCGACCTGTCTCCTGAGACCTCGATGGAGCGCATCAAAATGCGCAGCCGGGACGTGGAGTCCAACATCCCCATGGACTACCTGCGCACCCTTCACGCGGAGTACAAGACCTTCATCGAGAACATCTCGAGAACCGTCCCGGTGATCAAGGTGAGCTGGGAGCAGTTCCGTGATGTCGAGGAGATGGCTGCAATGATTGAGCAGGAGTTCTTCAAGGGCAGCTTCCTGCGAGAGGTTGAGTGGGGCCCCACCCACTTGTAGTGCTCCTGCGGCGCTTGAAGCCTGAGCAGGTCCTCGCTGGGATCCTGGCTCTGGCTGTGCTGCTCGCGGCCGGGGCCGCTTGGCATTGGAGTGCCACCTACGACGAGTCCAACCACTTGGAGATGGGGCGGCGGATCGTGCAGCAGTGGGACTTTTCGCGCTTCGACAATTCAAAGATGCCCGTCAGTGCCCTGAACTTTCTCGGTCACACGGCCGCATGGGGTGGGCCCGACGGGGCTCTGTTCGGGGCACGACTCGTGCAGCTCGGCTGGCTGGTGGGTACGGCGCTGGTGGTCTTTTTCTGGACTCGTTCCCTCATTGGACCGTGGCCCGCTGTGGGCGCCGCAAGCTTGGTCGCCCTCGACCCAAACCTCATGGCCCATTCCGCGGTGGCCACCACCGATGCCCCCTGCACCTTCTTTGTGCTGCTCTCGACCTGGCTGTTCTGGAGGGCCCTCAACGCTCCGAGTCGACGCGGCTGGATGGGTGCAGGGACGGTCTTCGGCTTGGCTCAGGCCGCGAAATTCACCTCGGTATTTCTGGTACCGATTCTCATGCTCATCGCGATCGGCTTTCTGCTGGGCACACGACGCTGGGGTTCGCTGCGCGGGTCCGGGTGGTTCCTCGGCGCAGCACTTGTCGCACTCAATAGCGCCTATGCCTTCCAGGGAAGCTTCACTGCGGGCAAGGACATCCAGTGGCAGTCCGAGACCTTCCAGCCTCTCGCTGACAGTGCGGTTCCCCTCCCCGTTCCCCGGGCCTGGATTGAGGGGGTCGACTGGGTGAAGGCGGATGACGATCGCGGACACGGAAATGTGTATGTGGACGGCCAGATGACCCCCAAAGGGCAGAAGGACTACTACCTGAGGGCTCTGCTGCGGAAGTTTCCCCTCCCCTTGATTCTTCTTCCACTCGTCGGGCTCTGGGGCCTGCGACGCCAAGGGCTCGAGTCTCTTCCCCTCCTCCTTCCACCCCTCTTTCTGCTCGGCTGGTTCAGCTTGGCCTTCAACTTCCAGCTCGGTATCCGCTATGTGCTGCCCGTGGTGCCCTTCCTGGCGATCTGGGCCGCCCACGCTGCCCCCAGACTCGTGGGTGCCGGTGTGGTCTGGACCTTGCTGTCGGGCTTGAGTTGGTGGCCTTGGGGACTCTCCTACATGAACGAGACCGTACTCGATCGTTCCCAGGCCTGGCGGCATCTGGCCGACTCCAACCTCGACTGGGGCCAAGGGGAGCGAGCCGCTCAAGCCTGGCTGCAGGCCAATCCCAACGGCCAAGTGGATCCTGAATGGCCTGTGGCCGGCCCCATGCTCGTGAGCGGCAATGTGCTGACAGGGGTACTGCGGGATCCCAAGTACTTCGCCTGTGTTCGAGCGGGTGCGGTGGTGACGGAGGTGGTGGCCGGATCCTATTTTGGATTTGAGCTTACCGATGAGGAAGCGGCGAGCTGCGGACCCACACGGAAACCTTGACAGCCTTCCCACAGTCTGCGGTGTCCGTCTTTCCGATTCATTGAGTAGACGGTGTCTTCTCTTTCACCCGGAGCCCTTCCATGCATCCCACGCGACTTTTGATGCTGGCCGCCCTCTTGACCGCTTCACCCCTTCTGGGCTGCCTCGGCCTGCCCTTTGTCGGCCGGGCCAACCTCACCCTCAACCTGAGTGCACTTCGTGCCGAGGCAGAGATCGCTATGGCTGTGCCCCTGGAACCGGGTCAAGGCACTGTGGGCGACATCTCGGACCAAGGCTTCACCCCCTTTGAATACGGCCGCACCTACATCTTCCGAAAGCCCAATGGCGATCGGCTTGTGATCTTCGATCGCGGTGGAGGCCATCTGGGCCATCAAGGCTATGTCTACGCCCCTTACGCCGAATCCAGCGCGGAGGTTCACCGGGACGCCTTCGGCGACTTCGAGGGCCGAAAAGTGTGGAAGATGTACGGAAACTGGTGGGCCTACGACAGCACTGAGGAGTAGGCCCTCCCAGCTCGTACACGCGTGTTGTTGGGTTTAGGCGTCGGCCGAGTCCGCCGCCGAATCGTCGTCCTTCAGGTGCAACAATCCAGAGATCAAAAGACCGCCCATAATGACAATCGGCATGAGGATCATGAACGCCACCATGTCCTCAGCGTACCCCTCTTGCTGGATGTTCTTCGTAGTGTTCAAGCCGGCCATCACCCCCATGCTCAAGCCCACCACAACCGTGAACTTCGCGCGGAGCTTGCCAGCGGTGTAGAGCGCAATGGCCACCAGGATCGGAGTGTAGGCAAAACCCAGTACACCGAGCTGGTACTCGTAGAACTCGGCGATCGGCGGGGCGTTTTCACCCCAGACCATGTCCACAGCCGAGGACGTCATGAAAAGCTGCGGAACCAAGAACATGAAGGTGTGCAGCGCAGCAAAAAAGAGGAGCCACCCTTTCGGGTTAAAAATTTTCTTAGCGGTCATCAATTCTTCTCCTTGAGGGCTCCACGGCACGGCCAAGGACCCTCGGACTTGTGGGGGCCACCCCTCTTGAGGCGGCATCTTGTGGGGAAATCCGCTACTGGGCTAACTCAAACCGACAGCTTGGGAAGGGTTTGTACTCCTTTTTCTAAAAGCCTGGAGAGACCTCGACTTGGCTTCAGTGGCTGTTCACAGGGAGGTCTTCGGCAGGCACCCCAAAGCAAAGCGGGGCTGCACCCGTTCGGTACAGCCCCGCAGAAGCGTTTGCTTGATCCC
>JAYXVV010000152.1:0-8337 GCA_036021505.1 Myxococcota bacterium
AATACCGAGTCCAGGTGAAAATTGAGGGCCTTCCCTACAAGGTTGCTCGCTGGGTTGGAGGCGGAAAAAAGGCCGAGACATGGCTTGAGAGCCGAAGAGACTTCAAGGTTGTGCATGACCGTCACCAGCGGCCCGTGATGCTCGCTGAATCCAAGTGGGCGCTAAACTACGCTCTCAGCAACGCCCCAGACATTGAATTTTTCGACGTAGAGCCTCTCTAAAGCCCTCCTGCGCCCGCCCCAATTCCAAGTTGAGCGAGGTAGTACAAGGGAAGTCCCACGGCCACTCGCGACCAATGTGCTGTTCGGAACCGCTGCTCAGCAACGAAAAGGTCAGAGACTGCAAATCCGAGGGCTGAGAACAGTAGCAACTGATGAGAAGCATTGGGGTCGGACCAAGCGCACCCAAACGCAGCGAGGAGCATGACCGAAATCACGAACACGTACGCAGTGAGTTGGTTTTTCAGCTTCCCCGAATGTGGCGAGATGCGCATCCAAACTGCGATGCTCAAAGGCAGCAGAACGACTGCGGCAAATGCGATTCCTGCGATGGACACGCCCAGGATCCCGAAAGCCAGAATGTAGGCGAGGTGCGCACCCAGGAAAGCGGTAAGTCCACGGGCAAACCCTCCCTGACGAGCGATGAGCGCATCGCCGGCACCCGAAAGGCACAGCCCCAAGAGAAAGCAGCCTCCAGCGGGGCTGTCGGTGGCCCCAGCAGCAACCGCAAAACCCACCATAGCCAGTGATGCTACAGACTTGCCCCACAGCCGAAGCCGAGGGTTGGCCCACCCTGCCTCCATGCTCACCACGACCATGCATGCGATCAGACAGACGACTGCGCTGACTTCTGCCATCCCATCCACCTACGAGGCACCCATCCGCACTTCTCAGCGGCCTTCAACCTGAAGCACCTCATCCACAAAGCCCAACATTGCTGGATCGATATCGAGTCCAATCGCATTCTGCGTGTCTCGATTGAGAACAACACGAACGGACTGGGGCACTTGCACGGGAATGTCCTCAACGGGCGTTCCCTCCAAGATGGACCGCGTCATCTCCGCCAACTGCTGTCCGATGGTTTCCCGATTCGGCCCCACTCCCATCAATGCTCCAGCTCGAACAAGAGCATCCGTGTAGGCGATGAGGGGCATTTCCAATCGTTGAGTCTCGTCCCGCAGAAATCGAAAATTTTCGGGGGTGACAACCAAGTGATCCGGAACCAGCCAGAAAGCATCGATTTCACGACGCAGTCGCATGAAGGCACCCGGGACGTCCTGCTCACTCGCGACACGCAGCGCCCGAACCGTATAGCCAGCCGATTTGCCGGCCTCAATCGCCTCAGCGACTTGCTGGTTCTTGTTCTTTTGCCAGATGAGCATTCCGATTCGCTCGACCTCAGGCGCGAAGAGTCGGAGGTAAGACAACACCTCGTCCATCGACACGTCTTGGCTGACTCCGCTGACGTTGAATCCCGTCAGACCGTAGCGCTCCGGGTTTTCCACTTGGGCATAGAGAATGGGAACCTCACTGAAGGCTTCATTCGCTGCGAAAGCCGCCTTCTTGCCCAGGGCAATGATGACCTTCGGAGGATCACGCTGCAGGCGAGCGATCACTTCGTTGGCTCTTTCCCGCTCTCCCTCGAGGTCAAAAACCGCAACAGGAACACCCAGTTCTCCAACAACAGCCTCGGCCGTCTGGCTGTACGCCTCCAGATCATCCGAGCGCAGCAAGGCCACATCCGCGGCGCCCGCAAAGCCTGCGCTCGCCAACACCTGCAGACAAAGAATTCGTCGAAACATGTCCAACCGCGACTCAGAAGGTGAAATTCTCGAGGTTTCGCCCGTCCAAACGGACCTCCACCTCTCGCACCTGATTCTTACCACGGGCGGGATTTCGAACCTCAACCTCATGGGTGCCAACAGCCACCTTCAACCGCACCGGTGTGCGACCAACTTCCTGCCCATCCACCCAGACAGAGAGGCCCTCCGGAAACGAATTGATGAACAAAATCCGCTCAGGAACGGCCTCAGTTGGGCTGGAAACCGGCTCGACGAGCTCCTGGTCTTGCTCAGGGCCTGCATCCTGTGGAGGCGCAATGGCAGACTCCTCAGTCGCCTGCCGTTGTTCTGCCGGTGCCCGAACCTCGGACAACCCCACTGGAGCATTCAGAGTCTCCGAGGCGCCCGTCGGCTCCGGGTCCGTTGCCTCAACAGGTTCTGGGACCACAATGGCCTCCTCGCCGATCGGATTGGGGAGGACGGCTGGCTCAGGTTCAGCTGGGGGGGGCTTGGCATTGGGCTGGGGTTCGACCGGCTTTTCAGCATCAATCAACTCGATTTCCGCGGCCGGAACCTCCGGAAGCTCGAGATCATTGGACCGTTTGCCCTGCCCCAAAACCAGCCAGGTGGCCACAAGCAGACCCGCACCGACCGCCCCGCCAACTGCCATCCAGCCGACCGACGAGGCCGTCACTGCACTTCTCGAGAGCTCTTTCGAGGGGTCCAGTTCGTTGACTGTCTTGGACATCGAACCCTCGAGCAAAGTGGGCTCTGAAGGCGTGCGATCCGTCTGGTCCGTGGGAACAATTCCCCTTCGGTAGTCCGCCAAGCGCTTCTCGATCCTCTCCATCAAAATCGGATCAATCTCACGCAAAAACGCGGCTCGTTCCTCGCGGCTGCAGCGTCCTCCCAAAGGCACGAGAGCCAGCTCAATGTCTCGCAAGAAGTGTTCTGCCTTCTGATAGCGCTCATCCGGGTTGGTCGCGACAGCACGGCTTCGTATGGTCTGGAGCAGGTCCGGATCGGGATGCCCCTTGACCTTCAACTCCCCCAGATTGCCGTCCAGCACCCGCTTCATGATCTGGATCTCATTCAGACCCGAGAAGGGGCTCGCTCCATTGACAAACTCCTGGAGCATCAGCCCCACAGCGAACAGGTCCGCGCGCCCATCGATGGGCTGACTGTCCATTTGCTCGGGAGCCATGTAGGCAATCTTCCCCTTGAGCGCGTTGGTTCGGGTGGTGTCGAGTTTGTCGACCGCCTTGGCGACACCAAAGTCGATGATCTTGACGTCCCCGCTCACCGAAAGCATGACGTTGCGGGGGTTGATGTCGCGGTGGACAACGTCCATTGGGCGTCCAAATGTATCCACTGCCGAGTGGGCATAAGCCAGGCCCTCGAGCGTCTCTGCAACCAAACTCAACGCCATTCGCAGAGGAATGCGTTTCCGGTGACGATGGAGCAAGGAGCGCTGTACGGAACGCAGGTCCATCCCTGGGACATACTCCATCGCGAGGTAAAAACTGTCCCCCTCTTCCCCGAAATCGTAGAGCTGAGCAATGTTGGTGTGGGAGAGTTCCGCCTGGATCCGAGCCTCATCTTGAAACATCACGACGTGGCGCTCGCTTCCTTCGTTCTTCGTATGAATGCGCTTGATCACCACAAAGCGCACATAGGCCCCCTCGCCCGCTGCACGACGGGCAAGATCCACCTGGGACATTCCTCCTGTCCCGAGGTGCTCCAGAAGCACATAGGTTCCAAACTGCTGTGGATAGCTCACGAAGGTTCAACCTGTAGGTTCTGCACCCAGTGTAGGCCAAAAGACACTACATGCGCGTGTACAAAGCAAATTTGAGGTACCTTCCCTCGGGATGCGCCACCGCCACCGGATGGTCCAGAGGTGCACCGGAGCGCATCAAACGGGACCAGGCCCCTGCAGTACGGATTCCTTCCTCGACAGCGGCTTCCCATTCCATCCCGGTCAGGCGCGCGGTGCACGATGCACTTGCGAACAGACCATCATGGGTGACCCACGGCGCTACGCGTGCGTTGAGCTTCCGATAGGCCTGTTTGGCGGCGCCATCCGCCGACTTTCCATGGGTGAGGCTCGGGGGATCACAGACCACCAATCCGGCCTTACCCGGAGCCTCCCATTTGAAGATGTCGGCACAATGAAAGGCATGCTGGTGGGGATCCAACCCATTGAGCCGAAAGTTTTCCTGGGCGTCCTCCAACGCTGCGGCCGAGAAGTCGACCGTCTCTACACGGGAAGCACCGCCCATCGCAGCATAGAGGGAAAACCCACCGTTGTAGCCAAAGAGATTGAAGACTCGACGTCCCGCAGCCAGCTCCCCAATGGTCCGTCGATGCTCTCGCTGATCGAGGAACAATCCGGTCTTCTGACCTTTGGCGGGACGAACCAAGAACTTCATCCCATGTTCCTCAACGACAAGCGACTCCGGTGTCTCCGGCCCCCAAAGCGTCCTCCCACCTTTTTTTCCATCCACCCGCTTCACACCGAAGCGCCGAAATACGTGGCTCACCCAGGGCAGCTCCGAAAGGGCACTCACCAAAGCATCCAAGTGGGCCACCCAACCCGCACTGTAGAGCCTCAGAACCGCAACCTCACCGTAACGGTCAACCACCAGCCCCGGCAGCCCATCTCCCGCAGCATTGCAGACGCGGTAGGCTGTCGTAGAAGGCGGCATGCACCGCATGCGAAGCCGATCGGCAAGCTGCAAGCGATGGCGAAGAAATTCAGCGACCGGCCGAGGCTCCCCGGGCAGAACCCGAAGCGCGATGTGGCCCTCGTCCGCGAGAGCCCACCCGATGGGCTTGCCGTTGGGGTCGCGAAGTCCGACGATGCATCCTGTCTCGGGACGCGAGCGCAGACCATCGGAATAGACCCAGGGGTGGCCTCTCACAACCGCTCGCGTGGCGTCTGGCCTCAGCTGAACGTCCTTCAAATGGCCTCCAAAAAACCAAACGACGCAAAGCCTGTAACCCGGTCTCAGAAAAAAACTTCGAATGCTTTTGGAGGTGGCTCCGTCTTGCTTTCCGACTCAAGAACGAGCCAACCTACCTGGAGGACGACATGACCCGCTCACTTCTCACCGCACTCACCTTGCTTCCCCTCACAACCGCCTGCACCGTCACCATCGAAGACACCTCTCCCGGCAACGGTCACAGCCCTTCCACCGGTCCTCAATACAGCGAGAGCTCTCCCTTCATTGAGTGGGCAGATTCCGGCTGCTACTGGGACAGCTACTACGGTGATTACATCTGGTGGTTCGAGGCCGACGTCACCGACGCAGACGGCGTGTACGACGTGGCCGAAGTCTTTGCAGACGTCTACGACGACTATTGGGGAGAGTGGGTCGACACCTTCGAGTTGCTGCAGGAAAGCCCCAATCCCGACAACTGGTTCTCGGACTGGATGGAGTTCTCGACCTGGCTGGACTGCACTTACAACGGCTACACCGTGGAGTTTGTCGCCTACGATTTCAACGACAACGTCGACATTCTCGACGTCATCCCCTACACCGAATACTGATCCTCCAGCGATCAGCGAAGCAAGTGGCTCGGTTCATCGCCGAGCCACTTCCTGCTTTTGGAGGTCTCATGCAACCCATTGTCGTCTACACCTCCGTGCCCTGCGGCTACTGCAATGCTGCAAAATCACTTCTCAGTCGACTCGACCTGTCCTTTGAGGAACGGGACCTGACGGGCGATCGCACTGCACGCATGGAGCTGATGCAGCGCACCGGCCAACGCACGGTTCCTCAAATCTTCGTCGGAGAGGTCCATGTTGGAGGCTTCACCGAACTGCGCGCCTTGCATTCCCAGGGCAAGTTGCTGCCTCTCGTGAACTCCTGAGTGACCCGAGCAGAACACTCCTTTGTGGGAGGCCGATTGCGAATTGAGTCCAGGCTCGGCGATACCCTGAGGTGGAATTCGAACCAAAGTCTTGACAAGGCAAGATTTTAATTGATACGAGCATTAACAGCGCGGTGGTCCTTCACCCGCCTTGCCGGTCTATCTTCCCCCCTCAATCCGGCGTTCTCCACCCCCTCTCTCCCCACTCCCCCAAATCATCATGGCCCAACCCATCGCCTCCACTCCCCTCGAGGAGATTGTGCGCATCACGCGCGAAGAAGATGTCCTGCTCTTGGAACTCCGTGAGGGCGCCTCTTTCGATGCCATTCGCGGAAGCCTGCGTGAGCAGCTGAGCGATTTGGAGAGTGGACGGGGTCACGACGCTCGTCTGGATTTGCGGACGAGGGCTATCGACCTGTTTGACCTCAGGCGCCTTGTCCACGTTCTCGAGGATGACTTTGAGATCTCCGTGGCAGCGCTCTACTGCGAACAGTCGGAGCTGAACCGGTTTGCCGAGCGGGAACTCAAACTCAAGGTCTACCCCCGATCTCCGCAAGTTGAGGCCGCAGGCACCGACGCTTCTCCAGTCGAAACGGAGATCGCTGCACCCGAGGTTCTCACGGCCACAACCCCCAGTGTTGTTGAGATTGAAGAGACCGATGACGAGGCGCCCCAGGTCACCAAAGAGGACCTGTTCAACGACTCTTTGTACCAAGAGAGTCAGACGGAGAAGGTCCTTACCCTGAAGCGAAGCATCCGGTCTGGACAGAAAGTTCGATATGCAGGAGACGTCATCCTCTACGGTGACGTCAATCCTGGTGCAGAGGTGATCGCCGGAGGCAACATCGTTGTGATGGGTGCCCTCAAGGGCCTCTGCCATGCCGGTGCACGAGGCGACGACAGTGCGATCATCATCGCCTTTGACTGCCGACCTGCACAGATCCGAATTGGGCGAAAAATCGCGATTCCACCGGAGCGCCCCGCCCGCGTTCCAAAGACGTACACCCCTGAAGTCGCCTGGGTACGGGGCGGAGAAATCTTGATTGAGCCCTATGCAGGGCACTTGCCGCAGTAGTTGCAGTAGTAAAGGAGTATCGCCATGAGCGAATGCATCGTAGTCACCTCGGGAAAAGGCGGAGTGGGTAAAACCACGACTTCCGCGAACCTGGGTGTCGCACTGGCCCAGAAGGGCAACAAAGTGGTGGTGGTTGACGCAGACATCGGTCTTCGAAACCTTGATGTCATCTTGGGCCTCGAGAATCGAATCGTCTACGACTTGGTTCACGTGGTTGAAGGCGAGTGCCGGCTGAAGCAGGCTCTCATCAAGGACAAGCGAAACCCCAATCTGTTTCTGCTTCCTGCTGCGCAGACCCGCGACAAGAACGCCATCAATCCGGACCAGATGCGGGAACTGGTTGCCCAGTTGAAGGAGGATCACGACTATGTGATCGTGGACTGCCCGGCGGGTATCGAGCAGGGTTTCCGCAACTCCATCGCAGGTGCAGATCGAGCCATCATCGTGACCACACCCGAGGTCAGCGCGATCCGAGATGCTGACCGAATCATTGGACTCGTCGAGGCTGCTGAGCTTCCTGAGCCACGGCTCGTCATCAACCGCTTCCGGGCCAAGATGGTTGAGCGTGGAGACATGATGAACAAAGACGACATCATGGAGATCCTGGCGATCCCTCTCGTTGGCATTGTGCCAGACCATGAGGAAGTCATTGTCTCGGCCAACAAAGGTGCGCCCGCCGCGTACAATGAAGACTCAGTCGTGGGTGAGGCCTACCGCAGGATTGCACGCCGACTCTGCGGCGAGCCCGAGGTCCCCTACATCGCACTCACCACTGGAGGATTCTGGAAGAGCTTCAAGCGAATGATCGGATTCTCTGCAGGGGGTGCCGCATGATGAAGGATCTGCTGAACAAACTCTTCCAGAAAGAGAATGGCTCCAAAGAAGAGGCAAAGGCCCGGCTCAAGTTTCTTCTCGTTCACGATCAGGTGGACCTCACTCCTGCTCAAATCGAATCGATGAAGACGGAGATCATGGAGGTCATCGGCCGCTATGTGGATGTTGATCGAAGTTGTGCGGAGTTCAAGCTCCAGAAGGAGGCAGGAGGTGTGGCCTTGGTGTCCAACATCCCTGTCACCCGAGTCACTGCACGCGCCGTGTGAGTCGACCAACACGACGGCACCAGAGGCCCGGCACTCGCCGGGCCTTCTGTCATTTTGGACCCGCCTTTAGAAGCCCCAGTCCTGAGGCTCCTCGAGCGCCAATGCATTCAAGTCCTCAATCTCAGCACTCCATCCCGAACAGAGGTCATCGAAGAGGGTGAAGAAGGCGTTGTCCGGAATTCGACTGTATTGATAAAAGCGCAGGCTGATGGTTTCTCCGAGGAACGGGCCCAAGTCAATGCGCTGCCCCACAAATTCACCGGGAAATCCCTCACCCACCACCACGTCGTTGAGCCCTTCTATGGGCGAGAAATCAGGAGGCAGACCCGCGAGATGCCCGCCTGTCTCCACAGGAATCTCGAGGGAGGCAAGCACCCGTCCATCGGGGGCCATGACATCCGCCGCCAGCCAAACTCCGCCTGAGCTGACCTCGGAGTTTTTAAACCAACTGAATTGGGGCTCTTCAACAATGAAAAACGACGTGGTAGCCACTGCCAACAAAGCAG
>JAYXVV010000153.1:0-26052 GCA_036021505.1 Myxococcota bacterium
CCATGTGCGTCAGATTCCGAGCAACACCGAGAGCACTGTCTTGGTGGACACCCTCCATTCTTTCGCTCATCGCGAGAACCATCCAATGCGGGAAGTCCCGGGCTACAGCACCGAAAACCGCACCGCAGGAGTTCTCCACCCCGTGACGGCATTCAACTGCCCCGGACCCATTGGTAGCCTGGACGGCGGGCGGGAATTCGTCGACTGGATGAGCGAGGTTGGTCTCAAGATTTGGCAGATCCTGCCCCTCTGTCCCAGTGACACTTTCGGCAGTCCGTACAGCAGCTGGTCCGCCTTGTCCGGCGATCCCACTCTGGTGGGTCTGAAGTGGCTTGAGGGCATGGAGCTGCTTCCAGAGCAGCGCACAGAGATTGATGAGCGCGTCGTGTACAGCAAGGCCCGAACGGAAAAGCTCACCGCTGTACTCGCGGCTTCCAAGTCACTCCTCTACAACGAGAAGCACTGGCTTCACGCCGATCTCAATGACTTCCTCAAAAGCGCGGACTGGGCGCGCGAGGCCGCCATCTTTCGCACCATCTGGATGGAGCAGGGCGAGCGCCCTTGGTGGGATTGGCCGATCGCGTTCCGCGATCGGGATCCTCAAGCGATGTCGCTCCTCTGCACAACCCACAAAGAGTCGATTGAGATCTGGCAGACAGCGCTGTTTCTCTTCGAGCGGCAGTGGCAAGCCTTGCGAAACTACACCAACTCGCGCGGGATTCGAATTCTCGGGGACATGCCCATCTATGTCGCAAGAAACAGTGTTGACGTTTGGGCCAACCGGGAGTTTTTCCAACTGGACAGCGAGGGTCAACCCTCGTCCGTTGCGGGGGCTCCCCCCGATGCCTATTCCGACGACGGACAGCTCTGGGGCAACCCCCTCTTCAACTGGGAGGCGCTGGAGGCCGACGGTTACCGCTGGTGGACGGAGCGGGTGCGAAGGTGTCTGGTCCACTGCGATGTTCTTCGAATCGATCACTTTATTGGCTTCAGTCGCTACTGGAGCATCCCCTCCTCCTCTGAATCCGCCAAGGGAGGAGCATGGATCAAGGGTCCAGGCCGAGGCGTGTTTGATGCCATCCGTGAACAGCTGGGAGAACTGCCTGTTGTGGTGGAGGATCTCGGCGATGTGGACCAAGGCACCCATGACCTTCGCGATGCCTTGGGGTTGCCGGGCATGCGTGTGATCCAGTTCGGACTGGATGGCGATCTCACCAACCTCCACCATCCCGGCCAGTACCCCAGGAACTCCATCGCCTACACCTCCACCCACGACAGCCCAACGGCGGCCGGCTGGTGGGAGACCTTGAACGATCACGACAAGCACCGACTGGGTTTTGGAAATCATCCGAAGGCTGCTTCCTCACGACTGGTCCAGGAAGTGCTTCACTCGAGAGCGGGCTGGGCCATCTTTCCGCTGGCAGACATCCTCGGGCTCGGTCACGAGGCGAGAATCAACACTCCGGGTACCATCCACGGCAACTGGACGTGGCGCTCGCCAACCCCCTCCGCTCAGGAATCCGAGAGCCTTGAATTTCGGGAGGCCCTGCGAAGTTCCAACCGCCTCGAAACGCAGGAAGAGCGCTGACGGCCCAAAACCGTTCATTTGCGCCACCTCCGAAAACTCTTGGCATGAGTAAGCGCGTAAAAGTGCCGCGGACATCGGTTTTTTTTCAAAAGAAGCCGTGCTTTTCAGGTTCTGCTATCCCACCTGAAAACCCGCCTTTCTCCTTAGGAATTACCAAACCCAATTTCAGCCCCTATGGATTGACACGTCAAGAACTGGGAGCCGCCGAAAAACTGGCACAAAACCGAGGTGCCTCCACTTTCGGAGGCCTCAACACCGCTCGGAATTTCATGTAGCCTTCGTTCACTCTGGCAGTCTTCGAGTGCTCGACAAACAGCGCGGGCTACCAGGGCACTGAACAACTGCGGAACCACCCGCAATACTTCATTACAAGGACGATCATGAACAATATCGCACCCCCTCTTGCCCTTCTTGCTCTTGCTTTCAGCCCCATGGCAAACGCTGAAGAAGCCTCTTCCGACTTCGCCGAAAACTCCATCACCGTCGGCGTGAGCCCCTTTGGTGGCTCCATCAGCTACGCCTATGCCTTCAATGAGCAGACGACCGTCCAAGCCACCATCGGCGGTCTGCCCACCACGGAGTTTCCTGAGTCCCTCGGCTTTGGTGACATTGAGGGAACCACCTACACCGTGACCGGCGGATCTTCTTGGGCTGGCGGATTCGTCAACCACCGCCCTGTGGCGGATGCAGACTGGTTCCGACTCAACTTTGGAGTCGGATTCGGCATCATCCGCAATGATTTGGTGGATGGCGACGGCAACGCTTACGAAGTCGATTTTCTCGAGGCACCCGTCGCCTACACGGGAATCGGTTTCGGATTTGCCCCCAAGAAGGGCCTCCAACTCGGCTTTGACATCGGCGCTCTCTTCGGCGGCGGTGCAACCATCACGCCTGACGCTGCCAACACCGGAGAGGACGACTCCGCAGACATTGCTGCGAGTTCAATCGCTGCCGATGTGCTGCCCAACATCCAGTTCGGTATTGGCTGGGGATTCTAAGTCACCCCCCCCTCACGACCAGACGGGGCATCCGATTGGATGCCCCGTCTTTGGTTTTGGATTCGCGGTGATTCAGCGACTGGTGTTCAGCACGATCTCCAAGACCCACACCTCCGACTCTCCGTCCCATCGCACGCGGTAGAGGTCGTCGAGCCCATCGTTGTTGAGATCCGTTGCAGCCTCCTCGGATTCCAGCTGTACGCCGCTGAGATCAATCGGTCTGAATCCACCCTGTCCATCTCCCGAATAGGCGGCCTGGGTATCGGGGTCTCGGGCGAGAAAATCCAGCTGTCCGCTCCCCGTGAAGTCGCCAAAGACTGCACTCCACACAAAGAGTCCCTCAAAAACCCCTCCCGTTTCCTGCAAGAAAGGCTCCTCTCCACCCTGAACCCAGTAGAGAAAGTCATTGGCGGCGAGAAAGACTTCCGTGGCGGGAGCCCTGTGGTCTCCATTCCCAACTGCGGTAAAGCCAAAGTCCGGCATTTCAAGCGGCCACTCGCTGAAGCGGCCATCCTCCGAGCCAAAGTAAGCCAGAACTCCCGTGATCCCGTAGCCGCCGTTGTAAAAGCTGATCACGTCCAGCACGCCATCTGCGTTGAGATCCGTTGTCCAAGACTGCGGGTAGTAGTTTCCCGCGGATGAGCTGCTGAACCACTCTGGATTGCTTCCATTTCGAGCCAACAGGCATCCCTCACCGGTGTAGATCAAGACCTCCGCGCCCCCATCTCCGTCGAGGTCTGCAATCACCTCTGATGAGCCGTAAAACGTATCAAAGTGGAGAAGCTCCGTACTGACGGAATCCTGAAGCATCTTGGCCGTTCCCACCACCGTCCAGTAGTCCTCGAGGTCGTCCTGAACTTGGAGGACCACCAAGAGATCGTCTTGACCGTCGTTGTTGAAATCAGCGAGGGTCAATTCGTGCAGAAACTCGAAAGAGGACTCCTGGGAGATCGGAACCTCCCCAGTGTCGCCCAGTTCGGCCATCAACCGGGACAGGACTTCTTCCGTCCAAGAAGCCTCCTCGATGGAGAATCCACCCTCGCCATCTCCTTTGTGCCAGACCAGTTCGCTTTTGTACCCATGAACAAGATCGGGATTGCCGTCGCCGTCGACATCCCCATGAGTCAGCCGCTGCATGGAGTCCACCTCAGCGATGGCGACTCCCCCCGAGAAAGAAAGCGCCGTTGCAGGCTCCGGTTCGGGTTCCGGCTCCGGCTCCGGCTCCGGACCGGTGTCCGTGCAATTGTCGTCTTCAGTGCAGTCCGGTTCTGGGGTGTCTGTGGGCTCCTCCACACAAGCGACGGTGAAAAAGACAAGAGCAAGGGTTGAGAGAAGACGCATGAGAACACTCCTTGGTGATGCTCTCATCTTTACGTGCTCCTTGTGGACTGTAAATCAGTATTATTAGAATCCAACTGTACGGCTAATCAATACATTATCCCTCAATGACTTCGGTCTGGATCAGGCCGCTTCGGGTACCGATCCAAAGGGTTTCGTCTTCCTTGAAGAGGGTGTGGACTTCATCGCCTCGAAGCTGGCGGACGGTATCCCCCTCTTTGAGAAACAGCCCGTCGGCCGTTCCGATCCAGAGCCTCTCTCCATCCGCGAGCAGTGCCTGAACCCACTGGTCCTCGAGCACCGGCTGCCAGCCATGCTCATCCACGAGTCCGACTCCATTTCGGTACGTCCCCACCCAAGCTGCTCCCTCTCCGGCGCAGGCGAGCGCCATGACCCAATCCTCCGGCAGACCATCGAATCGATTGAATTGACGCCACTTCGAGCGCCCTTTCTTTTGACCCACCTCGGCCCCAAAGACAGCCACCCCGTCATCCTCACTTCCGGCCCAAACCTCACCATTTTCGCAGGAAGCAATGCTTTGGTAGCTGTGACCCGAGACATGCCAGCGATACCTCTGCCATTCATCGACTCGAGTCGGCCCCAAAACATCGGCTGCCCAGAGTCCGCTTGGCCCCAAAGAGAGCGCATTGGCCCCGCGATGATTCAGGCCCGGGTCCGAACGCCTCGCTTGGTCCGCCACCTCCACGTGCACGGTCTCGCCCTCCTCGACGAGACCCTCAGCAGTCGCGATCCAGAGACGCTCCCCATCGGAAACGACATCGTTCACCATCGTCGAGGGTGTCTCCACGGAGTGCCAAGTCGCGCCATCGAAACGGCAGGCGCCTTGATTGAAGGTGCCCACCACCAGATCCCCGCCGTGACGGGCAAGACCCGTCACGAAATTTCCACAGGGCTCGCTGCGATCCCAGCGCTCAATCTCACCCTCCACCCACCAGACCCCGTTGTCGGTCCCGACAAGAGTGCCCTCACCCAGCTGGCGGATCTCTCGAATACTGCCCTGTACGCCAGCTACACGACGGCCATCATCATCGATCAGGGCCCCCTCTGAGGTTCCCCAGAGGTGCCCTGCAGCCGTTGCAGGAACCGCAACTGTGGTCAGCGACACCCCGTCATAGATGGCTGCTCCGATGTGGCATGCGACCCGAATCTCATCACCCACGACCTCCACATCCGCCACCGGTCCAGGAAGCATCCACTCTCTGTCCCCGCTGAGCATGCGACCATCCGCCGTGAATCCGTAGAGCATACCGTTCCAAGCCACAGCATCGACCAGACGCTCACCGGACACACCGAGGGGCCAGGCCTGGCCGCTGCGGTAGACCAAGACCCCCTCCGTCACGGCAACCACTGGCTCCCGTGGACCAACCGTCTCCCACCCCTCGCCGTCCCAGCGAAAGGCCCCGCTGACCGTTCCGACCGTCAGTTGACCACCAAGCTCACCCACCGTCATCGCCTGGCGGTTGGGAAGGTCCGTCAGTTCGGCGAGAGCCGTGCCGTCGGTGTCGTAGACCGCCACCCCTCCCGAGGTGGCTGCCCAGACCACGTGGCCGTCATAGTGAAGATCCTGAACATCACTGAAGTTACTGAAGATGGCTGCTACGGCCAAAGCCTCGACACTCATGGGGTCACCTCCTGAACGAGTGTATTCATCGCGCGGTCGGTCACAAGAATCTCCACAGACTCCCAGTGACCCGGAAGTCTCAGGATGTGCTCAACGTCATCGCTGAGGATCACATTGCTGCGTGTTCTGAGATCTGGGCGCCCGACCGGCTGAGCCTGAATGGCCCGAAGCGGCTCCTCGGCAAGAACATGAACCAAGGTGTGGGTTCTGTCATGACTCAGGAAGGCCTCGAACTCATCGGCCTTGCTGTCCACCACCATCGTCTCCACCCGTCGTGTCACTCCGTTGTTGGCGTCCATGATGAAGATGACAATCTCAATCTCTCCATCCGGGACATCCCGAGGAACCAGGAACCGGTCATACCAGCGCTGTCGGAGATCATCCCAACGCATGTGGACGGTGTCTCCCCAGGGGTAGACGGCCAGAACGGCTCGGGCATCTTCAGGCGCGTCCACGGTGAGCAGCGGATCGCCCGGTGGGGTGTAGCGACGACTCACACTCGTCTCGTAGGTCATTCCTTCAGGAAGCTCTTGCGGCTGCTCCACAGAATCCAGCTCACCCGTCCGGTTTCGAATCCTGCGCTCGATGGCAACGAAACTGGTGTATTGGGTGAGGAGGTTGTAGCCGAGCGCTGTCTCGAGGATTTCTTGTTTCACCTCCTCGATCTCGCCCCAGCGCTGCTCTCGCTCTAAGGCAGCAACATGGGCCCGTGCCCAAAGGCTGCCAATGGCGCTCCCTGACCGTTCTTCGACTTGGATACGCTGCTCAAAAGAGCGTCCAGCAAGTCGTCCCGTGACCCAGATTGGACCCGAACCGCCTTGGGTTCGGACCGCGAGCTCCATCGGTTGATTGGCCATCAGATCGGGGACGATGTGCGGGTGGACGGTCTCCACAACCCAGTCACCCCAATCCACCTCGATGTCGGTCAGAACCGGCTTGTCGATCCCCTCCATGAAGCGGTCCACAGCTTCTGCGGGATCCTCATCGCCAGTGACAAAGGTCGAGCGACCGCCGCCCACTCGGGCCATTTCCTCAATCAACCAGCGATTGGTTCCGTTGCCCAAGCCAAAGGCAAAGACACGCGCCGGTCCCATGCTGTCCTCGACAGAGGCCAACACATGCTGTTCGTTTCCAATGAGCCCATCCGTCAGAAAAACGACATAGCGCTCTCGCTCCGGGTCATCGGGGAGATCAAAGGCTTGATACACCCCGTTGATCATCTGGGTCCCCCCGCCGGCGGTGAGCTGCTCGACCCAGGCGCGCCCGTTGGCAATGTTCTGCGGCGTGCCCGACAGGGGCTCCGGGGAAAACATGGAGGTGTCGTCCGCGAATTGAATCAAGGAGAACCGATCCTTGGGCCCCATCCCATCGAAGGCTGCAGACATCGCCTGTTTCGCCATGTCCAACGGCAGACCGTCCTGAGATCCACTGGTGTCGATGACCCAAATGAGCTCTCGAGCCACCACCTCCTCACGGCTTTCGACCTCCGGGGCCTCAAAGCGCACCAACAGATGCTCACCCTGGCTCATGGCCACCGCCTCCGGCGCATCATTCTCGACCGCCCAGCGAAACACAAAGTCTTTGTTGGGCCGAATCCCCTCGATTTCGGCCTGCGCTCTGTCTCCTCGAATCCGAACATCCATCGCATGGGTGGGGCTCTGTGCCTGGGCGAGGTCGAAACCGGCCATCAGATCCACCGCAACACTGACCTGGACACCGGTGTCCTCAGGGGCAACCGGAGGTGTCACGGCCTGGATTTCCTCCGGACTCATCTCCGAGGGCGAGAAACGCGGGCCCACCACCAAGGGAAGGACCACCTCATACGACCCATCGACCCGATTGACAGGCTGGACCACATTGAGGCGAACCGTGATGTCCCGCCCCGGTGGAATGTTGGCGACGCTCTGGGTGAAGAGATTGGGGCGATTCTGCTCCGTGAGACCTGCAGCCTGGCCATTGGCCTTGGCCGCCTCGTAGTTTTCACGCGCTTCCTCCTTTTCCTGAATCTCACCGACAATTTCCCGCAGCCCGACAAGAATGCTCATGTCGTCGACTGCAGCATCGCCATCGAGAGGAAAGCTGTAGACAGCCTCCATCCAGTTCTCAGAATCGTTGCGAAAGACCTGCTCTACCTCAATCTCGGCAACCGCACCCGTGATCTGGACATCGTAGTGACTTGACTCAAGCGGTAAATCGTTAGCAAGGGCCAGTGTGGAAACAAGAAAAACAACCATAACGAACCTCCGGTTGCACCAGTGGTCCGCAAGAGCCGTGCCAGAAAAAACAACTCAAAATCAACCGATTTTATTGAAATACGAGATTTTGATCTATTGGTTTAGATTCTGAGTATCTTCTACTCTTCTTCTCGGGCCGCCTCAGCCTCCAAACGAGCACTCTCCTCCGCAATGGACTCCGGTGTCTCCAGACTGATTCGGCCAATGGCACCCCGTCGAAGTTCCAGGATCAGCAGTTCTGAAACCTTCTGGAGGTTCACAATCCCCCCCCGACCGATGCAACCGCGTTTCGCTGCGATGGCCTCCAAAATGTCCATCTCGGTCTCCGGAAGACCCTCCAGCTTGAACCGAGCTTTCAACTCTTCCGGGTACAGGTCTGCAAGAACCCGCACGGCATAGAACGCCAAATCCTCAAAGGAAGTCACTGCATCCCGAACAGCCCCCGTGACCGCCAGCTTGTACCCACATGAGGGAGGGCTCAGCTTCGGCCACAAAAACCCCGGCGTGTCCAACAGGGAAAAGCTGTGGCCAATGTAGATGCGCTGCTGCATCTTCGTCACAGCCGGCTTGTTGCCCGTCTTCGCTACCACGCGGCCGGCGAGGGTGTTGATGATGGTGGACTTACCGACATTGGGAATACCGAGAATCATCGTTGTGACGGTCTTCCCTTTGGAGCGATCCGCAGGCAGAAGACTGTGAGCAAGAGGAACCAAGGCTTTGACCCTTTTGGACTCCAGCCCATTCAGAGCAACAGCCGTGACTCCCTCCCTCTTCTCGAGATGCGCCATCCAGCGTTTGGTCAGCTTCGGATCCGCCAGATCCGCCTTGTTCAACACCTTGATGCAGGGTGTCTCTCCACGCAGGCCTTCCACCAACGGATTTTCCGAGCTGAAAGGAATTCTTGCGTCGAGCACCTCGATGATGAGCTGTACCCGAGGCATGGCTTTGGCGATTTCTCGCCGAGCCTTGTTCATGTGTCCCGGGAACCAGTTGATGGCCATGAGGCCTCCGAAATGAGAGCGGTGCCTGGCTTAGCGCCCGCCCGTGCCCTTGAACCCACTCTCGGGGTCAGCGAAAAGAAAATTGAAGGTCGTCAGTGAGCCATAGCAACGACTGAGGGCTGCTTGGAACTCGGCCTTGTCCGCTGCATCCAGGCGATCGTTGTTGTTGATTTTCTGTTCCAGAACCCGGAGCTTCTCTCGCACCGATGTGACCTTCTTGAAGAAATTGCCCGCGCCGATTTCCTTGAAGATTCGTCCGTCCGAGTCCTCAAAAATCACTCGCCCTCCGAGCATCCGTCGGGCAATCGCTGTGTCGTCTCCCCCCGCAAATTCCTCCAGAGCCTGGCGGATCCCGTCGACCACCAAATCGTAAATCTCATCGTTGTCCATTTTCGCCTCCAATCTTCTGGACCTAACCCAGTGAGGCACCACCGTGCTAAGAGGGCTCCATGTACCTCGTCGCCGCACTCTATCGATTCGTCCACCTGGATCGGCTGCATGCCTTGCAGGCGGCTTTGCGGGATCTCTGCAGTGTTCACGAGGTCAAGGGAACGCTGTTGCTCGCCGAGGAAGGGATCAACGGCACCGTCGCCGGTCCCGAGCCCGGGGTTCAGAAGCTGCTCGAGTACCTTCGCTCCGATCCGAGATTTGAAGGCATGAGCCTCAAGCTCTCTCGGTGTGAGGAGCCTCCCTTTCGAGACACAAAAGTGAAGATCAAGAAGGAGATTGTGACCCTGGGCCAAGACAACGCTGACCCTCGCGTGGCTGTCGGAACCTATGTCGCTCCTCAGGACTGGAACGCACTGATTCAAGATCCCGAGGTCACCCTGATCGACACGCGGAACACCTACGAATCCGACATTGGTACCTTCCAAGGCGCTGTGCTTCCCGAGACAGAGGGATTCCGCGACTTTCCCGAGTGGCTGAAGCAGGAAGCGGACATTCCCAAGAATCGAAAAGTAGCCATGTTCTGCACGGGCGGCATTCGCTGTGAAAAGGCCACAGCTCACTTGCTCTCTGAGGGCTACCAGGAAGTCTTTCATCTGGAAGGCGGCATTCTTCGCTACCTGGAGGAAATCCCTCGAGAAGAGAGCCTCTGGGAAGGGGACTGTTTTGTCTTTGACCAGAGGGTGTCGGTGGATCATGACCTGGCCCCTGGAGATCACGTCATGTGTGGGGCCTGTGGACGCGCAGTGGATGCTGCAGGGAGGGCCGACTCCCGCTACCAAGAAGGTGTGTCGTGTGCCGGGTGTTTTGACGAGACAACCGAAAGCCAGAAGTCCCGATTCGCGGAGCGTCAGCGCCAAGTGGAACTCGCTGAGGAACGCGGGGAGCTTCACCTGGGTGCGCGTTTTCCCGAGCCTTCCCCTGCAGAAGCCAACGATGAACTGGACGCGCTGCCCATCCTCTATTCCTTTCGAAGATGCCCCTACGCCATGCGAGCACGAATGGCACTCGCTGCCTCCGGCCAGAGGGTCCGTCTTCGAGAGGTCGTCCTGAGAGACAAGCCCCCATCGCTCATCGAGTTCTCACCCAAGGCCACTGTTCCGGTCCTCGTCGTGGCAGACGGGATCGTTCTGGAGGAGAGCCTCGAAATCATGCAATGGGCCCTCAGGCAGAGCGATCCCGAGGGCTGGATCCACGGAGAGGGCCGTTGCTTGGACACCATGATGAAGCTTGTCTCGCAGAACGACAACGAGTTCAAGACCCACCTTGATCGATACAAATATTCGACCCGATACGAGGATACCGACCCCTTGGAGCACCGTCAAAAAGCCGAGGAGTTCCTCCAGAGATTGGAGGACCAACTCGCAGGTCAGAAGTTTCTGTACGGAAGCACACCCAGCTTCGCGGACATTGCGATTGCCCCCTTTGTCCGCCAATTTGCAAACGCGGATGCCGAGTGGTTCAAGAGCACAGCCTACCGACAAACCCAACGGTGGCTTCAGGAATTCGTGGAGAGTCCACGCTTCTTAGGCTGCATGATCAAGCACAAACAGTGGCGAGCCGGTGACCCGCCGATTGCTTTTCCCTGAGGAATTTTGAAGGAGGCCGAAGGGTTCACGCTCGGGACTCCAACTCCTCCCAACGCCGGTAGGCTTCATCGATCTGCCCCTGCTTGCTCACCAACTCCATCGAAAGACGCGCAAGTTCTTCATGACCGCGATCCGCGGTCTGCGGATCGGCCATTCGACCATTCAGAACCTCGAGCTCTTCCTCCAGCCTCGCGATGGTGTCCCCCATAGCCTCCAATTCCTGGGCCTCTTTCAGATTGAGTCCGGATCGTTTTGCCGTCTTCCTCTCCGAGTGCCTCGGCGTCTTGACCGCTGGCTTCCTTTCAGGAGTGGCTTGCGCTGCATCAAGGGCACGTTGTGCCTGCTGACGACTGGCGTAGGCGGTAACTGTGCCCTCGCCCTCAAAACTGAGGACCACGTTGCACACCCGATCGATGAGCGCACGGTCATGACTGATGATGAGGCTTGCGCCATCAAAGTCGATCAGCGCCTCCTCGAGCACGCGAAGAGTCATCAGGTCCAGATCGTTGGTGGGCTCGTCGAGAAGCAACACATTGGCTCCATCCAAGAGGAGTCGGGCCATAAGAAGACGCATCCGCTCTCCACCAGAGAGACTCGATACCGGCTGATCCAGCTGCTCTCGGGTGAAGAGAAACCGTCTCAGAAAGCTGGCGACATGGAGCTGACGGTCCCCCAGGGTCACGTGGCTGTTTCCGTTTCCAGCTGCGTCAAACAGACTGTCGGTGTCTTTTAGACCGCTTCTGGCCTGGTCGATCAGGGCCAGCTTGACTCGAGGAGCACGATGGACGACGCCGCTTTGGGGCTCGAGCTGGCGAGCCACGATGCGAAAGAGGGTGGATTTCCCAATGCCATTCGGTCCCAGGATTCCGACGCGGTCACCCGCCTTGATGTTGATGCTCAAGTCGCGAATCAGGGGCGTACCGTCATAGCCACCGTAGAGGTCCACCAGCTCCACGATCGTGTTGCCCGCCTTGAACCCTGTCCTCAAATCCAATGAAAAGGTGGCTTCCTTGTGCAGCGCTCTCTGACCCCGCAGCTCTTCCAAGCGGTTGAGACGGGCTTTCTGTTTGGTGGTGCGCGCTGCCGGACTTCTTGCCGCCCAAGCCGCTTCACGAGCGAGGGTGTTGAGCCGCGAGGACTCAGCCGACTCAAGTCGAACCCTCCGCTCCGCTCGGGCAATCAGGTAGTCGCCGTAGCTTCCCTTGTAGGCCACGGTGAGTCCATCCTCGACCTCCACAATACGGTCTGCAACAGCTTCCAGCAGATAGCGATCGTGTGTAACCAGGACCACTGCTCCCCGAAATCCTGCCAAAAAGCCTTGAAGCCACTCGATCGTGTCGGCATCCAAGTGGTTGGTGGGCTCATCGAGAAGAAGAAGATCCGGCGTCTGCAGGAGGGCTCTTGCCAATGCCACACGTCGCGCCTCCCCTCCCGACAAACTCTCAAGGGTTGCGTCTCTCTGGGGTGTCTTGAGACGCTGGCAGACGGCATCCATTTTGTGCCCCACCTCCCAGCCGACGTCATCGAGGCGATCTTGCAGCTCCGACAGACGCTGCATGTCCTCTCCCATGCTCGCGTCCTCATAGGCCTCGAGCAGTTCTGAGTGCCATCGGGTTGCATCATCCAGTGCGTCTTGAACGGTGTGCCCCGGCAGCCTCGGCTTTTGATGCAAAAGACCCGCTGCAGCCTGGCGATAGACTTCACCATGGTCCGGCTTGAGGGTTCCGGCCAAAACCTTCAGGAGGGTGGATTTACCGGACCCGTTGTTCCCCACGAGCCCAACACACTCTCCCGCGGCTACCGAAAAATCAGCTCCTCGAAGGACAAGTCGGTCACCGAAGGCGACCTCAATGGACTGAGCTCGTAGCAACATGCTCGCTTCTTGCCGCGTTCACATGAAGTCAGCAACATCCTGTTCGAGAAAACTCAAAACTGGCACAACTGAGGCCAACCCCCTATACCAGCGCCGCCTCATCTTGGGGGGGGACATGCCAAGTTTTCAAGATTTCGCGCTGGATCCGCGCATCGAGCAGTCAATTTCTGCTCTCGGGTTCGAAGAGGCCACACCCATCCAGGCCGCAACAATCCCCGTGCTCTTGGAGGGTCATGACGTGATTGGCCAGGCCCGTACGGGTTCCGGAAAAACAGCAGCGTTCGGCCTTCCTCTGCTCGAGCGTGTCAAGGAGGCCCCCAAAGGCGTTCGCGCCCTCGTTCTCGCCCCCACCCGGGAGCTGGCCATTCAAGTCACGGAAGCCCTTCGAAGCTACAGCCAAGCCTTGAAACTGCGGATGGTCACCATTTATGGCGGAGCCCCCTACCCTCCCCAACTCAAGGCGCTCAAGAAAGGCGTCTCCATTGTCGTGGGTACTCCTGGACGCGTCTTGGACCACCTCGAGAGGGGAAGCCTGGATCTCTCCCAGGTCGAACTTTTGGTGCTTGATGAGGCGGATGAAATGCTTCGAATGGGCTTCATTGAGGCGGTCGAGACCGTTTTGGAGAACACCCCACCCGACCGCCAGATCGCCCTGTTCTCTGCGACGATGCCCAAACCCATTGCCCGAGTGGCTGAGCGCTTTCTCAATGATCCTCAGCGAATTCAGGTGGAGAGCGAAGCCCTCACCGTCGAACACATCAGCCAGAGCTGGATCAAAGCCCCCGAGCGCCACAAGCTCAATGCACTTCTCCGAATCCTCAAGACCGAGAAGGACCGCGGCGGTACCCTGATCTTCACACGCACACGAAGCCGATGTGCGGAAGTCGCAGATCACCTGATTGCCGCCGGAATCAACGCCGATGCCATCCACGGCGACCTGGGGCAAGCGGCTCGAGAACGGGTGCTCAAGCGCCTTCGCGGAAAAACCCTCGGAACATTGGTCGCCACCGATGTCGCGGCTCGAGGACTCGACGTTTCCCACCTCACCCACGTGATCAACCTGGACTTCCCCGGTGACGCCGAGGTGTATGTCCACCGCATTGGTCGAACGGGCCGAGCCGGTGAGACAGGCAGGGCCATCCTCCTGGTCACCCCCGGAGAGCAGCGAAAGCTTCGTTTCCTGCAGAAAGCTGTGAACAATGCGATTGAACCCATGGAGGTTCCGTCAGACGCGCTGGTCGCAGAAGCGGAACGGGCTCAACTGTCACGAGACATCGAGAAAGTCCTCAAAAAAGGTCTTCCTGAAAATGCCCTGCAGTGGCTCGATGAGGTCCTGGAAAATCCGGAGCTCACCCCGGAAGCGGTTGCCGCTGCCGCTGTCCACCTGTTGGCCACTCGGCAAGGAATCTCCATTGAGTTCTCCAGCCAGACCGCGCCGCCCAAGTGGGCCCAAAAGACACCGAAAAAATCCTCGGGTGAACGGGGTTCAAGACCCGATTTTGGGTCCGTAAACCAGGTCGAAATCTTCCTGAGCATTGGAAAAGTCGCGGGTGTTCGTCCCGGAGATGTTGTGGGGGCCATTGCCAACGACACCGACCTCTCAGGCAATGACATTGGAAAGGTCAGTGTCTTCGACCACAAAACATTCGTTGGGCTGTCCGAGGAGAACGCGGACCTTCTGATTGCGGAGCATCCCGTTCTGGAGATTCGAGGAAAATCGATTCGAGTGAAGAAAGCTCGCCCTCGACCTGCTGAGAAAAGCCAGGGCTTCTCCACCTTCAAGCAGAAACGTTCGGGAGGAAAGCGCCCCTACAGCTCCAAGAAACGGACTCCGAAGGGGTCTGTGAAGGGCGGAGGCGGATTCAGCGCCCCGAAACGCAGAGGCCCCAAGAAGAAGGGGTAGGTTAGCCATAGGCCATGCGCTGTTTCGCCCCACTCGCCAGTCTTCTGCTGACCTCCGTCGCATGCCAGGCTGACAAAGAAGCCAAGGCGTCCCACTTGATTGAAGCTTGGGAGCAGGGCGAACTCTCGCTCGTCGCGGCTTTGGAGTCCCTCCCCGCCGAAGACCGCTGGCTGTCCCTCCGCAGTCTCCTGAACGAGCTCCCACAGATTTCGGAGAGTGCGAGTGCGATCTGTGCTGCCCTCAGGGAGACGGAGCAGGCGAATTGCGAGGCCTACACCGCTCGTATCCAAGAGCGCCCGCATCTTTGGAACAAGGCTCACCAGCGCTTCAATACCGCCCAAGAGCGCCCGCGGGTCCGTGGCCCAGCTCGGAGCCCCGGAAGCGGTCCCTCCACCACTCGGATTCTCCCTCCGGCCGACACCGATTCGAACCTGCTCCACCTTCCCGCCGTGGATCCTGCCTGCGGGTCAGAAGACACACAGTGTCGAATCGCATCCGCCCAGGTCTCGCTGAAGACAGGGGCCCGCAAAGCTGCTGCCCAAATCTGCCTCAGCCTGCAATCCTCATGGCAAAACGAGTGCTTTTTTCGACTCGGAGAAACCCAAGCAACGGGCGGAAGCCCGTCCCCGGAGAGGGATTCGTTCAGCTGGGCTGTGAACTATTGCCTGGCCTCTCGGGACTATGCTGTGGAGTGCCTGGACCAAGTTCTCATCGCGTACTGGTTGAGTACGCCTCCCTCAACTCGAAAGCAAGCCAGCGCCTGGTCCAGCTTGCAGGGCCAAAGTGAAGCGTTCCTGAGTTTCGAAAGCCTGGCTACCGCATCCTGGAGAAGCGAACTCTTGGGAAGACTCTGGTCAGGATTAATGCATCACAGCTACCAACAGAGCACCACCATATCCGACCTCCATACCCCCCTCAGCTTTCCCGAAAAGGAACGCCACATCCGTTCTGCGGCGGCATTCCGATGGGTCCAACAACGTCAGCTCCAAAACCCGGACTGGGGCAGTCAACTCTCGCATTTGAGAAAGTGGGCCCAGCTGCTTCTTCGTGAACTGGAACGAGAACCCTCCGAAGACTTCCGCGTTGTCTCCTTTACCAAAATCGACTTTGCCGATCACTGGCAGGAGGATGCACGAGGAGACTCGAGCTATCCCGCAATCAGCTACCTCGGCGGGTCGCGGAGGACGTGGTCGGACGATCCCCAAATCGATACCGAAATCGCCTTGCTTGAAGCCTTTGCACGACATCGCACGGCGTCAGGCCTGTTGTTGGCAGCCGCAGAACATCCCGACGACCGGGTTGCATGGACAGCGAGGAGGCTCAGAGACGCGGCAGGACTGCACTGACCTTCAGCGGCTTGCCGGCGAAGCTCCTCGCCCCATGGGCTCGTCCATCCAGCCCCGAAAGGTTTCCGGGTGCGCTATGCCGCAGAGCAGCTTGTCCACATTGTGCCGTTCACCGCACTCCGCGAGGCATTTTTCGTACACCTCCCGCGGACTCTTCCAGACCGTCATTCGACGAAAACAAGGCTCCTGGCAGCGGTAGCACTGATGGGCTCGATCGAGCTCTTCCATACTGAGCTCCTGCCGCTCAGGCGTCCCTCCACCGCAGCCTACTGCTGCCCAGAGCGTGGAAATGACGACCAGCCTACCCACGGATGCAACGCACCAGGCAGTCCAGCCCATCGGTGAGACACGCGGGTCCGGGTTGGAGGATGATCTCAGGGGGGATCTCGTAGACCCGGTCATTTTGGAGAGCAGGCAGGGAGGCAAAGCCCTCACGAGCCTCCACTTGAGCCCGATCAAAAGGCGCCCCACACCAAGACGCGAGGTACACCTCCGGCTGGGCTTCCACCACCTGTGGCACGGTCACGACGCGATTCATCGCTCCCTTTTGAGGACTCAGTGTCGCAAAAATATTCTTCCCCCCTGCAATCTCGATGAGTTCATGCACCCACTCGATCGCTGTGATCATGGGATCATTCCATTCCTCGAAATACACTGTTGGACGGTGGGACATCCGAGCACTCTCGTCTTGGACCTTCTCCAGGTGTTGGATTCTCTCAGCCACCAAGCTCATCGCCCGATCCCGCTGACCCACAAGACTTCCAATGGCAACGATGACCTCGAAGATTTCCTGAAGGCTTCGCTGATTGAAAATCAGAACAGGGAGATTGGCGCGAATCAGCTTTGCCGCCAACTTGGCTTGAATGTCCGAGAACCCGATGACCAAGTCCGGCTTCAGAGCCTCAATCTTTTTGAGTGACCCGTCCAAAAACGCGGACACCACAGGCTTCTCCTCACGGGCCTCTGGCGGCCGAACCGTGTAGGCGCTGATTCCCACAACCCGCTCACCTTCTCCCAAAGCGTAGAGAATTTCTGTTGGCTCCTCCGTCAGACAGACGATGCGCTGGGGGCCTTTGGGAATTGAGAGTGCCATCTATTCTTCATCCGCCGATTTGGTCTTGGGCGCCTTACGAGGCTTGCGGCGGATGATGTATTCCTTGTCTCTCATCTGGCAAATTTGGCTGTCAATCTCAAAGCGTTTGGAGCACTTTGTCAGGCACTTCTGCCAATCGGCTTGCCAGTCGTCCAGGGTGTCTGCGACCCGCTGGAACTCGCGGAAGCACTTGTCCTGGCAGCTGTAGCAGTGGCGGTGGCGTTCCCTCTCGGACATGTCGGGGATGCGCTCGCTGAAGCTCGGTGGCCCACCGTCGCCGCCACAGGCCACGGTGAGTAGCAGTGCTGCAACCATTCCTCGCACGCTTACCTCCACAAAGTCGCTCCCATTCTTTCGCATGAGCCCGGTCGAGACAAGTCAAACGTCGCCTATCCGACCTCTTCAACCGCCCAGACCCCCGCTCGATTGGGGATCGCGACCTCCACATCCTCTCCTTCACTGGCGCCCAGAAAACATCGGACAAAAGGCGCGTTTTGGGAGAGTACTGCAATGGGAGTCCCTTGATGGTCCACCACTGTGGCATCCCCCCCCGGGAGCACCGCAAACCACGTGCTGTCTCCATGTTCCGACTCGACACGCACCGTTGCCCCCATCATCACCTGGGTGCGGGGCGTCGCCTCCAGTCTTTCCATCAATCCAAGCGCCGACTCGAGTGCCTCGAGTCTCTGTTGAAGCCCTTCGGCCAGGTAGCCCTGACTCGTTACGGTCGCTCTCTCTCCACGATTTGCGGGACGATGCGCCCCATCCACTCTCATCCCGGATCGCGCCTCCTGCTGCCGGGCCAATGCCTGGTCACGAGCCTCCTCCAATCGCGCGGTCCATGCTGCAAAGAGTGTCACCTTGTCCATGAGGCTCTCCTATCCGAACAAGTTGCTCGAAGACAAGCAGTACGTAGTGGTCTCACGCCCCGCTGGAAGTTAGCTGTAGCCCAATCTGAACGGCGGCATCTCGACTGCCGCCCCTCCTCCAACACCAGGAACGCCATGTCCGCGGATGCACGCACCATGGAGCTGCTCGAATCCACTGAGCGGTTCACTCATCTCAAGCGCTTGGAGGCTGAGGCCATCCACATCATGCGCGAGGTTGCCGCCGAGTCTTCCAACCCGGTGATGCTGTACTCGATTGGAAAAGACAGCTCCGTCATGCTTCATCTCGCGATGAAGGCTTTCTATCCGTCGAAGCCCCCGTTTCCCTTGATGCATGTCGACACCACATGGAAATTTTCCGAGATGATCGACTTCCGCGAAAAGATGGTGACCGACCTGGGCCTGGATCTCATTGTTCACATCAATCAAGAGGGTGTGGCACAGGGAGTCGGACCGTTTTCCCATGGCTCTGCAGTCCACACCGACATCATGAAGACCCAGTCACTGAAGCAAGCACTGGACCTTCATCAATTTGATGCGGCATTCGGTGGTGCGCGAAGGGATGAGGAGAAGAGCCGAGCCAAAGAACGCATTTTCTCTTTCCGAACCGCACAACATCGGTGGGACCCCAAGAATCAACGTCCTGAGCTCTGGAATGTCTACAACGCTCGAATCCACAAGGGCGAGAGCATTCGCGTGTTTCCACTCTCCAACTGGACGGAGCTGGATGTATGGCAATACATTTATTTGGAGAACATTCCCATCGTTCCGCTGTACTTCTCCGCAGAGCGCCCCGTAGTGGAGCGAGACGGGGTCCTTATTTTGGTCGATGACGACCGATTGCCCCTGCGTGACGGAGAAGTTCCCATGAAGAAGATGGTGCGATTCCGAACACTCGGCTGTTACCCGCTGACCGGTGCAGTGGAGTCCGAGGCCGACACCCTGCCCCAGATCATTCAAGAGATGCTGCTCACGACAACCTCCGAACGCCAAGGGCGGGTCATCGACTTCGACGCCGCAGCAAGTATGGAGAAGAAGAAGCAAGAGGGCTACTTCTAATGGCTCACAAAGACGACCTGATCGCCACCGACATTGACGCCTACCTCAAGATTCACGAGAACAAGAGTCTCCTGAGGTTCATCACCTGCGGGTCCGTGGATGACGGCAAGAGCACCTTGATTGGACGGCTTCTCTATGAATCCAAGCTGGTCTTCGAAGACCAGCTCGCCGCTATCGAAGCCGACTCCAAAAAAGTCGGCACGCAGGGGGAAGAAATTGATCTCGCACTGCTGGTGGACGGACTGGCTGCTGAGCGAGAACAAGGCATCACCATCGGCGTCGCCTACCGGTTCTTCTCCACCGAGAAGCGAAAGTTCATTGTTGCGGACACCCCAGGTCATGAGCAGTACACGAGGAACACAGCGACCGGTGCCTCCACGGCCGATGTGGCCATTCTTCTGATTGATGCGCGCCGTGGAGTGCTCACTCAGACCCGTCGTCACTCCTTTATTGTCTCGATGCTTGGCGTGCGCCGCGTGGTCCTCGCCATCAACAAAATGGATTTGGTGGACTACGACGAGAAGGTCTACGACACCATCGTGCAAGAGTACATGGACTTCGCCCAGGCGCTCAACATCGAGGAAATCACAGCCATTCCGGTCTCGGCCTTGGTGGGAGACAACATCCTCAGTCCCAGCCTCGTGACGCCTTGGTACAAAGGCCCGACGCTGATGAGCTACCTCGAAGATGTTCCCGTCGGTGACAAAGCCCTTCAATGCGCATTTCGCATGCCTGTGCAGTGGGTGAACCGACCCAACCTGGATTTTCGTGGTTTCTCCGGACAAGTTTCGGGCGGATCGGTGAAACCGGGCGACCGCATCAAGGCGCTGCCCTCAGGAAAGGAGAGCACCGTCGCTCGCATCGTCACCTACGACGGCGACATGGAACAGGCCATCAGCGGACAGTCCATTACCTTGACGCTTGCCGACGAGATTGATGTCTCCCGAGGCGATGTGATTGTTGCTGCGGATCAGCCTTGCGGCGTAGCCGACCAGTTTCAGGCTCAGGTTCTCTGGATGTCGGACCAGCCCATGTTGCCTGGCCGACCTTATCTCATGAAGATTGGCTCTCGTGAGTGCACCTGCACCCCCGCCAAACCGAAGCACAAAATCGATGTCAACACCCTCCAGAAGCAGCCCGCAAAGACCCTCGAGCTCAACGAGATCGGCGTCTGCAACATCTCGTTGGATCGCGACATCGCTTTCGATGCGTATGTCGACAATCGGGCAACAGGCGGCTTCATTCTCATCGACAGGATGACCAACAACACTGTCGGCATGGGCCTGCTCAACTTTGCCCTCCGTCGAGCATCCAACATTCATTGGCAGTCCATGGACGTGGACAAGACCGCTCGAGCCGAGGCCAAGGGGCAGAAGCCCGTAATTCTATGGTTCACAGGGCTGTCGGGAGCGGGCAAGTCCACCATCGCCAACCTTGTCGAAAAACAGCTCCATGCTCGTGGTCGTCACACCATTGAGCTCGATGGAGACAATGTGCGCCACGGGCTCAACCGAGACCTCGGATTCACTGCAGCGGACCGCGTCGAGAACATTCGACGCGTTTCGGAGGTTTCGAAGCTGATGGTCGAGGCCGGTCTTATTTGCATCACCTCCTTCATCTCACCGTTCCGTTCGGAGCGGCAGATGGCTCGAAATGCAGTGAAAGAAGGTGAGTTTGTGGAAATCTTCGTGGACACGCCCTTGGCCTTGGCGGAGGAGCGAGACCCGAAGGGCCTCTACAAAAAGGCCCGAGCGGGCGAAATCGAGAACTTCACAGGCATCGACAGCCCCTACGAAGCTCCTCAGAATCCAGAAATACGGCTCGATACCTCCACGCTGAGCGCTGAAGAAGCCTCAGATGTGGTGATCGCCTGGCTTGAGGCACAAGGCTTTTTGGGTTGAATCCCGTCCCAAAGATTACCGCCTGCGCCTCAGCCAGAGAGGCCCCAAGATAAGCCATGACCAACTGGCCAACGGCATCACCGTGGTTGAGCCACAAGCACAAGAGCCTTTGGGTTCCGAGGGTTGCCCGGTGTCCTCTTGCCCCGTGTCTTCCCGAGTCTGGGTGTCTTTCATTCCGGTATCCACCGGCTCCTCCGCCAACCCAAAAGCCTCGAGATTGAGTGCGATCGGCACAAGTCTCGGCGTCACATCACCCGGTGGATGATTGAGAATTTTGTCGTAGGTGTAGATCAGAGTGCCGTCTTTGTAGGCCAGTCCAGGACGCATGCAGCCGTCCTGAGCCGCCTCCGTCACAATCGCATGGCGCTCGATCAGATTCCATTCCAGATCCAGGATGCCCAGCCACATGTCGCCCCAGTCCGACAGCCGACCTTCTTTTCTTGGTTGATTCACATAGGCCACGACGATGCGATCCCCAATCACTTCGACAGCCTGGGGCCAGTAATTTCGATCCACCTGAACATCGATCTCAAAGAGGGTCTTTGTGCTGAGGAAATTGAGATCCCAGTCGAGAAAATTGACTTCAATGGCCGAATTGTCGTGGTTGGAGGTCACCAATGCGAGGTTCCCGGAGTTGGGGTCCTCGAGGAAGGTCCCCCCCTCCGCCAGTCCGATCTCCGGGATTTTCACCTCTCGAATTGGAAGTCCTGTTTCATCGAGCTCGTAGACAATGGTGCCCCACACATCAAAATCAATGAAGGCGACGAAACGGCCTCTCTCATGGCAGATGAGCGGCATGTCGTTGTAGGCAATTTCAGGGTTGTTCTCCGCAAGCACATGGCTGTAGAGACGATTCCACGAGGGGTCGTACATCATCATGTAGCCGCTGTCGTTGGTCTCCACGGTTTTTCCGGAGGCCGCGTGGAGGTAGCTGCCATCCGGACAGGTTTGTATCGAATGATCGTCGAGATTGGTGCGCCCAGAGAGCGGTACCTTCTCTTCTTCCATGAGCGTGTAGTCCTCGAGAAGCTCCATTCGAAAGAACTCTCCGCCGGCAGCGTAAAAGAAAAGGTCGCCCGATTCCTCAATCATGACTCGAGCCCATGCGCCGCCGACACCCCAATCGATTTCCTCGCCGACCTCGAGGATGTGGGCGCTGTTCTGCACAGGCACTGTGCCCGCGAAACCCAACCCAACCATCGCCAAGAGGAATGTCACCTCTGCAGCGTAGCACTGGCTCCATCGGCCGCTCTCAATTAAGGCAAAATCCAAAGGAGGAACAGGCAAGAGGCAGCACGAAGCTGCCCGAGAAAAAGTTCGGTCTCGCATGCCATACGCCCCACCTGCACTGAGCGCACTCCTCGATCTGGGAGTCATCGAAGAAGTCATTCGTCCTCTGCAGGCGGGTAAGGAGGCACAGGTCTACCTCATCCGTGCCCAGGGTCGGGTGTGCGTTGCGAAGGTCTACAAAGAAGCCACAGACCGTTCCTTCAAGCACCGCTCAGACTACACAGAAGGTCGCAAAGTCCAGAACACGCGCAAGCAGCGCGCGATGGCCAAAGGGTCTCGCTACGGACGACGCGAGGTGGAGGCCGCTTGGCGCAGTGCGGAGGTGGACACACTCTACCGCTTGGCCGATGCAAAAGTTCGGGTTCCAGTTCCCTATGACTTCGTCGACGGCGTGCTCATCATGGAGCTCATCCAAGATGGGAAAGGAGGCCCAGCTCCCCGTCTGGTCGATCTGAGTTGGTCTGCGAGAGATGCCGAGAGTCTGCTTGTTCACCTCGTTCATGAGGTCTCCAAGATGCTGTGTGCGGGGGTCATCCATGGGGACCTCTCCGACTTCAACATTCTTGTCGACCCCAATGGCCCGGTAATCATTGATTTCCCCCAAGCCGTTGATCCCGCCAGCAACAGCCAAGCCCGCCGTCTCTTGCTGCGTGATGTTCGAAACCTCACTTCCTTCCTGGCTCGATTCGCACCCCACCTCAAAAAGCGACGCTACGGTGAGGAGATGTGGGACCTCTACGAGCGCAACGAGCTGACCCCTGAGACCCGTCTGAGCGGTCGTTTTCGACGAAACAGCCAGAAGGCTCAGATCCAATCGATTGTGGATGAAATTCAAGATGTGGCTCGGGAGCAGGAACAACGTCGCGAGGCTGCGGGCGGCATGTCCAAATACGCCGCTCGAAAGGCTCGAAGGGTTCAGGCAGAGCGGGAAGCTCGTGAGGCCGAAGAGCAACGCCTTGCTCGCGAAACGGCCCGCAAAGAGCGAAAGGCTCATGACGAAAAACAAGGACGTTCGGACAGCGATGAACGTCGTCCACGTCGACGGCGAAGACGAAGAAATCGGGGTCCGCGTCGTTCAAACGAATCCTCGAGAGACACGTCAGGGGCAAACCGCACACGCGGTCCGAAAAAGTCGTCTTAGAAGACCCCCGATGCACCGGGACTCCTGTGCGCCGATGAGTTTCCCGGTGCCTCGGCTTCGACACGGGGTATTCTGAACTTGCACCCCTCGCCCCGGACAACTGTGACCGTTGAAGACCACCCCATGCTGCGTTGGATCCACCGCGAGGGGATCCAGTGCCCGGATCTGCCTACGGCCTGCGACGCACTGATGGACCTCTGTGAGTTGCACGAGTTGGGGGTCGACCGGCTCAACCTGGGGATCTTCATTCGGCATCCGGAATTTGGTGGTCTTGTGTACCAACGAACAACGGGCGACCCGACCCTGGTGCGACTCGAGGTCCTCAACGAGGATCTCCAGCTGCCGATCTACCTCAACAGCCCTGTGTGTTGGTGCGTGACACACCGCTCGGCATCTCTGTGGGATCTCACCGCCGCCTGCGAGCCCGAGTTCGAATTCTTCCAGGACCTGCGGGAGTCCGGTCACACAGGCTACGCCGTTTTGCCTCTCCACGGCGCCCACGGCAGAATCCACGTGCTTTCGCTTGCTACAAAGCGACCGGGAGGGTTCTCTTCGGAATCCTGGCTGCTCCTTCAAGCCTTTGCTCAACAAGTTGCGCTGCTCATTGACACACTCGCTGTCTACCGGCTCGCGGAGGTCATGCTCGGCTTGTATGTTGGCCAACAGACAGGAAGCCGGGTTCTCAACGGAGAGGTCTATCGCGGGGTGGGCGATATCATTGAGGCTGTGGTTCTGGTCTGCGACATGAAGGGCTACACCCAGCTGTGCTCCACGCGGACAGCCAAGGAAACCATCAACCTTCTCAATCAGTTCTTTGAGCAGATCTGCGCACCCATCGAGGAGGCCGGCGGGGAGGTTCTCAAGTTCATGGGAGACGCCGTCTTGGCGATCTTCACACCTGGCGTCAATCCTCTCCCTGCGACGTGCCGATCTGCCCTGAAAGCCACCCGAATTGCCCACAAGCGCCTGTCTGAAACCCCTCTCCTGCTGCACGGAGAGGAGCCGATCCAGGTGTCCGCAGGATTCGCTCTGCATGTGGGACGGTTTCACTATGGCAACATCGGTGCAAGCAACCGGCTCGACTTCACAGCCATCGGCAACGCCGTCAACATCGCAAGTCGAGTCGAATCCAAAACCCGGGCCCTGGGTCACGACATTCTCTGCACGCGCCGCTTTGCTGAGCTTGCTGGAGTCACTGGAAAATCCCTGGGCCTCACTCCACTCAAAGGCATGGATGAGGCCCAGGAAATTGTCGGCCTGCAAGAGTCGGAGTGAGGCAGGGGAGGGCCGTGAAACTGCCGCTTAGGCCTCGCACCAGTCGGGGCATTCCGTGACACCAATTCCCATCCGCTCATCCTGACTTTGGAGCCCACGGGACCACAGGATCAGGCTCTGACGGTTTCCACTCAGCAGAGGTGAGACACGGTGCCGGTGGGCTCCCAAATGCACCAGCGCCCGTCCCGGCACCGGCATCACCGAGAGGACCTCTTCCGATCTGTGAGGCGTCTGCTGGTGAAGCGGACAACGGAGGCCCTCAAAAACGACTTCGCTTCCCTCGAACTGATCGCCGAGGCAGAGGGTCATCGTGATGTCACTGTCATCCACGTGGAGGCTCAGGTCCCGATCAGCCCCTGGGCCATACTCCGCGAGGAAACCATGCCCGTCTTCCAACACCGGCCAGTCCCGATCCGGATACAGCCGACGCGCAAGGGGGGTCATCAACTCGCAGGAGAGCTGATTGATCAGCCCGCCCAACCCCACGGGTGCCAACTCAAAACCGCCGTAG
Source organism: Myxococcota bacterium (assembly GCA_036021505.1). Classification (GTDB taxonomy): domain Bacteria; phylum Myxococcota_A; class UBA796; order UBA796; family CAJQPC01; genus JAYXVV01. The sequence continues at coordinate 25,117 of JAYXVV010000153.1, forward strand.
TGCATGGAATTGGGGGGGCGGAACTGGACATTCTCTTGCAAGACCCATCGGCGAATACGCTCAATCTCCTGGCCAAACCGCGAGAGCCAGAGAGGATCAAAGAAGCCCTCCAGCTCAAAGATTTGGGGACCCAGCTCTCGGACCCGATCACCGCAGTCGCCACCTGCAAACAGCCAATCCCGTGCAGCCGGTGAGAGCCCGCGTTCAGACCACTCCTTCAGCTCCCCATCCTGGAGCTTCCAATCTTCGAGGGCAAGAAGGGGAGACCTCGGGAGCGACTCGGATGCTCTCCAGTCGACAGGCCGCTGGGATTTCAGCCGGTCTCGGATCCGGTCGGTCCATTTCTTCATCCTTCCGACTCCGAAAACCAAATCCAACCCTCCACCTTGGCTTCCGCCAGATTCACAGGAGGAACACATGCTCCCTGCAGAAACAAATGGCCCGCCAGAACACAAACCGCTGCATCCAAGAGATGGTCCACCATCCGACTTCGTTGGTGGTGTTCAGCCTGGAGTCCGAGGCTCCCTTCCAATTCTCTCGAGATGTCGAACCGCCGGGTTCGCCCTTCCTCTGAGTCGCGCTTGTACCCCCGAATTCCGATGCCGCGACCGAGGAGCGTTGCTGCTGGATACACCTCGATTACCCTCACCCGACTGGGTTCTTCAGGGGCCCAGGCCGTCGGAATGGCCTCCCCGGTGAGGGCTCGAAGCTCAGCGAGCATGTCCAGTCCGCTGAGAGCAGCACGAGCAATGCGATCGGCTCCCACCTCCAGCGGGAGCTTTCCGAGTTGCTTCCAAACGAAGGTGTCTGTCGTTCGCCGAAAGAACCGGTTGGCCTCTACTCCACTCCCCTGCCCCGCCTGATGCTGGTGGAGGATGCTTCCCCTCGGACGCGGCCATCCGAGTGGCGCATCAAGAGCAAGCAGGACCTGCCCTT
>JAYXVV010000154.1:0-28471 GCA_036021505.1 Myxococcota bacterium
GCCTTGAAGTACACCGAGCCGTGCATGCTGCCCGCGCTGTGGTGAAAGTCCGGGCGGACCGTGATGCGGACCTCGGCTTCTCCTTCCCGAATCTCGAGTCGAGGCTGGTAGAACACGTTGATTGGAGCAATGGAGTACAGGGCTTTGAGTTTGTCGAAGTGCTCCATGCGCATCCCTTAATCGTTGGTCTTGCCAGTCGGGGCCGGGGTGTCCAGATGGAGGTCTTGCGGAGGGTAAGACCAGGTCTGTACGGGCCGGCCCACGCCTTTGAACTGAACCAAGCCTGCCGACTGGCCTTGTTTTCGAATGCGAGCAGGCAGGCGATCGTGAAAGCTCTCGCTGGTCAGGATCTGTCCGTTCTTGGCGCTCTGCTCCAGCCGGGCGGCGAGGTTCACCCCGCGGCCAAGAGCGGTGAAGTCCACGCGCAGGCTCCCGCCAAAGTTTCCGACAATTACCACATCCTGATGGAGCCCGATCCGGAGATCTGCGGGCGGTTGACCCTCGGGCAGGGTGATCTCGCAGACCTCATGGTAGAGCGCCTTGGCAAAGCTCAGCGCTCGAGAGGCCTGCTCATCGGGGTGCATCGATTCAGGGGCCCCAAAGAGCACCATCACGGCGTCGCCGATGAACTTGTCCACCGTGCCGCCGTGTTCGAAGGCCTTGCGGGCTGCGATGTCGTAGTAGCGGGCCATCACAGCAGCCAACTCTTCCGGTTCACAGTTCTCGGCCAAGGTGGAGAAGTTCACGACATCCGCAAAGAGGATGGTGAGGACCTTTCTCTCCGGGGGGGCTTCAAGCGTGCGGTCGCCGGAGAGCACCTCCTCGACGTAGCTGGGAGGCAGATGACGGCAGAGCACCTCTTCCACAGCGAAGCGGTGCAGGGCCTGTGAGCGCCGATTGGCCACGAAATTGGTGATTCGAATTTTCCGGCCCTGCCAGACGGTCGTGATCGCCAGTGCCGAGAACGCCGACAAGTAGAGAATCCCCGGGCCGAATGCCGCCCAGTCCACAGCGCCCGGCGTCGCTGCGATCACGGTCAGGGTCCACGCCACGATGGACCCGAGGGTGCCCAGAGCGGTTTCCCGAAGACCCATGGCGCCCAGACACGGAAACACCATGATCGTGCATCCGGTCGCCAAGGTGTGCATGGAGCGAAAGCCGCCCGACTGCGCACAGGCATAGCCCACATAAGCGGACGTCCCGACGGTGAGTGCACAGACGAGTGCACCCAGGTGCTTGCGGTTCGGGCTTTTGAGCACCCAGATCCAGCTGATCGCCATGATGGTCACCACGATGAGCGACAGAACCGGGTTGCTGGGAAACTCGGAGGAGAAGAAGGGGGCGATCTCGGTGGCCAGAATGGCAACGGACAGAATGGGAACCAGGTACTTGAACACCCGTTGGATGCGTTTGGCTTCGTATTCGGCCAAGGCCTCCCAGACTTCTGGGCCAGACCCGTCCTGGGGCAATACTGGAAGCCGGTCGCCCACACCCGCTCCCGGTCCACCAATACGGATGCGGGTCTTTGGGGCGGGTGTTTGTGATGCGGAAGTCGTCATGATGCACTGTTGACTTGGCGGCTTGCGCTACAGGCATAACCGGCATGGCGTCTTTTTCTGTGCCGATAGCGTGGCGCCTTTGCACCCTTTTATTGAGTGGATAAACAGCACCGAGGTGGTGAACGTGGAAACAGATGAGTTGCTTGAGAGATTCAGTCTCTTTGACGATTGGGAAGAGCGGTATGCCTACATCATCCAGATGGGCAGGAAACTGCCGGACTTTCCTGAAGAATCGCGGACAGAGGCCAACAAGGTTCGCGGCTGCGTGAGTCAGGTCTGGATGGTGAGCTCCATTGAAGAGGGGCGTGTGCACCTGCAGGGGGACTCCGACGCCTTCATCGTAAAGGGTTTGGTGGCCATCCTGTTGGCGCTCTACTCCAGCAAAACCCCTGAGGAAATCGCAGCCGTGGACATTGACAAAGTCTTCGGTGAACTCGGCCTGGGGGAACACCTGACGCCCAATCGCCGCAATGGCTTCTTTTCGATGGTGCAGCGGATTCAATCCTTCGGACTGCTGGGCGCAGCCGCGACCTGAGTTCTGCACTGGAATTGCAGGGATTTCGAGCACTTTCTTGATGCGGTGTTATACCGCGCGGCAATCAAAGGAGGCTTCCATGAAGGGCCTACTGTTTTTTCTGTTCGCGTCGCAGACTGCTCACGCGGGAACTGTGCTTATGCCAGCCTTCTTTCCCGAGGAAGAAGCGGACAAAACCCACGCCAATCAATTCCACGATTCGCTGTTGATCGAGCTCATTGCAGCAGGTCACACCGCCATCGGACAGGACGCGCTTCGAAGCCGGGTGGGCCGCATCGTGGACACCTGCGCCGTGACCTCCGACTGCCCCGAACGCTTGTTTGCGGCTTGGCCGGCACCCGTCGCTGTCATTGGTGAGGTCTACTCAGACGGCGAGGACAAAGGCGTGGTGGTCAGCATCTACTCGCCGGATTCCCAGTCGCCGGTGCGCGTTTTCGACCAGACCGTTCTCGCCGGTGGGGACTGGGATGGTGTCGAGGGAATTCTGGAGGAAGTCGCCGGCTTGATGCCCGAGGGCGATACCGAGGAAGGTGCGCTCTCGCTGCTCGACAGCGACTTTGAGGAGGTGCGCGCGGTTCAGGCAGAGGGCGCTGCAGAAGAGGCTCAAGAGGCCAGTCGAGTGGAACGCTTGGGGTACATCGAGAGTGAGGATCCCCTGGGGGATGAGGAGATTCTCGCCCTGCTTGGGCTCGGCGGAGAGGATGACATCACCCCCGCACCCTCGGACGAGTTGGCGGAGGAACTCGAGCAAGAGGAGGCCGCGGTCGAGGAGGTCGCAGAGGACTTGAGCGAAGCGGAGCCTCCCCCAGCCGTAGAAGCGGTTGAGGGCCCAGCTGTGCCTGAGCAGGAAGCCGTTGCTGCAGAAGAACCCGCTGTCTCAGAGGACTCCCCCACAGGCGAGGAATCGCCGGCCGTTGTGGAGGAATCCGTGGCTGCAGAGGGGGAGCCCTCCGAGCAGGTCGACGTCATCGATGAGCCGAACACGGAAGAACCCGCCCCGAAAGAGAACGAGGGTGAGGTGAGTCGCCTGGAGGAGGGTTCTGCAGGAGAGCAGGCGGAAGAGGCGGCCGAATCGGTCTACGACGTCGAGGTGCTTCCGGAGCTTCCCGAGGTCCAGGTCGCGGATGAGGCCACGGATCCCGACGTGGGCCCTGAGCCCATTCGGCCTGTTCGGCAGGAATCCCCTCAGGTTCCTGCTCGGGCGGATCGCGGAGACCGCATCGAGCGCCGTCAACTCAACCTGGACCCCATTCTCTACGGATCGCTGAAGCGGAGTGGTTTGGATGCTGAGGACTGGCTCGCGAAGTGGCGCCCCCATGTCAACAACGCTCACATTGAAGTCTTCGGTGGGGTTCCCTACGGTGATGTGGTGCGGTCGTACGACGTCCGGCTCACTCTGGATGCCAACAGCTTGGAGACCATCGGCTCGGCTCAGAGGGACACCTTTGTTGAGGGAGTCGGCTACGAGTTTGGCGCATCCTTTGGCTACACTCCGATTCCTTGGCTGGATTTCTCCGCCTTGTTTTCGGTGGTCGGGGGAGTCAAGGAGCTGACGACAGCCTGGTTCACCTTGGACGGTGTCGTGGTCGCGGAGGAGAATCTCGAGGAGTTCTCGCCGGCCCAGAGCTGGCAGGCCATTGTCGAGCCGCGCGTCCGCATCTACTTGCTTCCAGTCAGCCCCGTGAAGCTCTACGGACTCGGCGGCATCACGGTACGGTTTTCCGATGGCTTCGAGGCACCGGACCTCAACACAGTGTCCTACCCGGACCGTCCGAGCTGGACCAACGTCGGCTGGATGGTTGGAGGTGGACTCATGTTCGACCCAACGGATGCACTGGGGATCTACGTGGAAGCCCCCTGGGTCCACTGGTTCTCACCGGGAGACAGCTACTCCACCCAGAGCGGGATGATTCCCCCAAAGATGCCGGGTCCCGTCAGTCGAACCGGCTGGATCTTGCGTGGGAGTGCCGGCATCCAGTTCCGTCTTTAGACGAAGCTGGGTGAGGCGGGACTCAGCTCTCAAGCGCCTGCTTGAAGTAGGCAATGGTCTGAGCAATCCCATCCTCAAAGTCCACCTGGGGACTCCAGCCCAGCTCGGCTTTCGCACGGTCGATGTTGGGGCGTCTCCGGGTGGGGTCATCTTTTGGAAGAGGCTTGTGGACGATTCCCGCAGAGTTTTCGGTGTACTTGTTGATGTGCTCGGCGAGTTCCAGCATGTTTCGCTCGACAGGATTGCCGAGGTTGCACGGTTCGCTGAGGGAGGACTCCATGAGCCGAATGATTCCGTCAACGAGGTCGCTGACGAAACAGAATGAGCGGGTCTGGAGTCCGTCACCAAAGACGGTCAAAGGTTCACCACGGAGTGCCTGACCGGAAAAAGCAGGGATGACCCGACCGTCGTTCATCCGCATGCGAGGTCCGTAGGTGTTGAAGATCCGAACAATCCGGGTCTCGACCTTCTCGTAGCGGTGGAAGGCCATGGTCAGAGCCTCAGCATATCGCTTGGCCTCATCGTACACGGACCGTGGCCCGATGGGATTGACGTTGCCCCAGTAGGACTCGACTTGGGGATGCACGTGGGGGTCCCCATAGACCTCCGAGGTACTCGCGAGAAGGAAGCGAGCTCCATCGTGTTTTGCTCTCAGAAGAGCATTCCGGGTTCCATCGCTGCCCACATAGAGGGTGTCAAAGGGCAGCTCAACGTAGTCAATGGGACTTGCCGGTGAGGCCAGGTGGTAGATCCGGTCGAAGTGTCCAGGAATGGGAATTCCGTCAATGATGTTCCCTTCGACGAACAAAAAGCGCTCATGGTCTCTGAAGTCCTCCAGGTTGCTGACTGTCCCGGTGATCAGGTTGTCGAGCGCCACAACCTCGTGCCCGTCGTCAAGGAGGCGCTCACACAGATGGGAGCCTACGAATCCGGCGCCGCCGCTGACAAGAATTCTCATGGGACCTCCGTGGCTTGGGTAGCCCCCCGAGGCGTTCTCAGCAAGGCCTCGCATCCATCAATCGGATAGAAGTCTCCCCATGAGGCCTACGATTCGCCCAACATGTGCTCGGATTGACCTGACTGCAGTTCGGTCCAACTACAGGAAGCTCGCGGGCTTGATGGGAGACTCCGTCCGACTCTTTGCTGCCGTGAAGGGCGATGCGTATGGCCATGGTGCCTGTGAAGTCGCTCGGGCTCTGGAGCAGGAGGGGTGCGAGGACTTCGGTGTGGCTCTCGTTGAGGAGGGGCGAGCGCTTCGAGAGGCGGGGGTTCGAGGGCGCATCCTCTGTTTGGGAGGGGCCCACACGGGTCCTGAAGAGGCGCTGGAGTCCAATCTGACCCCGGTCCTGTTTGACCTCGAGAGCGCGAAACGCTTCGATGCCCTCGGGCGGGCGAGGGGAGAGCCGGTCAAGGTCCACCTCAAGGTCGACACAGGCATGGGTCGTCTGGGGGTACTTCTGTCGGACTGGCCTGCTTTTCTGGACCGGTTTGCGGACCTCAGCCATGTGCGTGTTGAAGGCATCATGACCCATTTTTCGGACGCAGATGATGTCGAGGACCATTTTACAGTCGAGCAAAATCGGCGCTTTGAAGAGGCTCTTGAGATGGCAAGAGCCCGTGCTTTTCATCCTTCTGTGGTTCATGCCGCAAACTCGGCGGCGGCCATGAAGTTTCCGCATTTGCGCCATTCCATGGTCCGGATGGGCCTGAGTCTCTATGGGATTCCACCCTTTTCAGAGTGCCCGGTGAAGCTGGATCCGGTGATGCGGGTCACCACAGAAGTACTGATGGTGAAGAACATTCCCAGCAACTACGGATTGTCGTACTCGCGAAGTTGGCGAAGTCAGCGCCCCTCCCGAATCGCAACGCTCCCTGTGGGCTATGCGGATGGCTATCTGCGATCGCTCTCCAACCGAGGCCTCGTTGGAATCAACGGACAGCGTTGTCCCGTTCGTGGGGCGGTGTGCATGGACATGATGATGGTGGATGTCACCGACTGCGCGGAGCGGGTTCGGGTGGGGGATGAGGTGGAGCTCGTGGGCGGACTGATTGGGGCCGCGGAATTGGCTTCCTGGGCGGGCACGATTCCTTATGAAATTCTCACGGGGTGGTCCGGAAGGGTCCCTCGCAATTTTCAAGGCTCCGCAAAGACCGCGTAGAGACGGCTCAGGGGTCTTGTTTTCCGGATGAGCCGGTGGTACGGAAGAGAGGTCAAAGACTTCAACCGGGCACCTCTTTGGCAGAGGGGAGCCAGAGGCATGTTCCATGGGCAAAAAGAAAACGGGTTCCCCTTCCGCCGACAAAGGCTTTGCGTCCTTTGAGGATGATTTCTTCACGGAGGGCGACGAGGGAAACTTCCTGACTGAGGACGAAGAGCTTGGAGAATTCCAGGCAAGTGTGGAAGACGCTCCCATGGAGGATTTTGTTCCAGGCGACGAGGGTGTCCCCGGGGACGATGATGGCGTACCGGGTGACGATGAAGTTGCGGGGGATGGGGGCGTTCCCGGGGACGCGCCCGTGGACATTGCGGCCTCTGCCGAGGCTCCTGTTGACGAGGACATGGTGGCGACGGAGGCCGGGCATGGGGCGGACTCGGCTCCAGGTGCTGAGACAGCCGCCTCGGCGCCCGTTGTCGAGGAACCCGAAGTGGCTGTGGTCGGCAACGAAGACCTCGAGTCGGTGGAGATGACCTCGAGTGAGGTGGCACGCGAGGAGGCTGAGAGCACGCCACCGGATGACGTAACCGAGGTGGAAGACGATGCGGGTGAAGCCCAGAAAGCCGCCCTGGCCGAGGCCGCTCGCAACCTCCCTGGACAGAGTCCGAGCGAGGAGAGCCTTGCTGCTGCTCCTGTCGTCGGACCTCCGGCCTTCCAGCCCCCCAAAGATGGCATCGAGGGGTGGCTCGCTGCGATCGACATGATGGTTGCAGAAGCGGAGCATGCCTCTGGATCGGCGAAGGCCGCACTTCTTTCGGAGGCCGCCCGAATCGCTCGAATTCGGATCGGAGATGGCCCAACGAGTCTGAAGCACGCTCAAGCTGCAGCGGGAGCAGGTGATGGTGTGGACGTTCAGCGGCAGCTCGTGAGAGCTCAGAGCGTTTCGGGAGAGTGGGAGGCAATGAAGTCGGCCTCGGAGGCCCTGGCGGCATTGGAGTCCGATGCTGCAAGTGCGGGTGAGTTGCTCCAAGACGCGGCTCTGCTGACCCGGCAGCATTTGGGTGGGGGCGAGGAAGTTCGCCGTTTGCTGGAGGCATCGCTGGAGCGAAACCCCGAAGACTACTTCAGCTTGCAGCTTCTCCTCGAGTACGCCCTTCCACAGCAGGAGTGGGACCTTGCTGAGTCGGCTCTTTCACGCATGGCGGATTTGGCCGGTGGGTCGAGGGCCGCAGCGTTCCACTACCAGCGAGGACGAATCTTGCTGGAACACTTGAACCGAAGCGACGACGGACTCGAGGCCTTCCGCAGTGCCCACAAAGCGGATCGAAACCACGTCTCGACCACCTTGGCGCTTCAGAGCCTCTATGCCGCGGCGTCCAATCATGAGGCGCTCTGCTCCCTGTTTGAGGAAGAGGGAACGCGTCTTGGCGGAGGAGATGGGCAGGTCTATTTCGCGGAGGCAGCTCGAATCGCTCGTGACCAGCTCGCGGACCCGACAAGGGCGGTGGCGCTCTTCAACCTAGCCCTCGCAGAGAAGGAATCCTCTGAACTCAGGCACGAACTTCAGACGGTCCTTGGAAAGGCCGAGGACTTCGCCGGGTTGGCCCATGAACTCGCCAAAGAGGCCGAGTTGGCTCCAGAGGAAGAGCGAGGTTGGGCACTGTTCCGTCTGGCTCGAGCCAAAGAGGCCTCAGGCGACTTGGGTGAGGCTTTGAGTCTCTATACGGACATTGCCAAGAATCCAGATGCGAAGCCGGCATCGGATGCTGTGGCTCGGATCCTCCACGCGCAGAAAGATTTCAAGGGACTCTTGGAGTTCTGGGGGGCGCAGGCAGAACAGCAATCCGACTCCAACATTAAGGTCTCGATGGCCTTTCGTATGGGGGAGATCTGCGAGGGTCACCTCAATGATCAGGAAAAGGCCAAAGGGTATTTCGAGTCCATTCTGGATCATGCCCCCGGGTATCTCCCGGCGCTTGAGGCCTTGGAGCGGGTGTACACGCGCTTAGAGGACTGGAAGAAACTTGCTGCGATTTACGAGCAGCGGGCCATTTTGTGCGATGCACCTCAGTCCATCGCGCTTCAAATTCACCGGGCTGCTGCGGTCTACGAGTTCCGTCTCTCCGATCTTGGGCGAGCCAAAGAGTTCTACGAGCGGGCCTTGGCTCAAGTTGCGGATTTTCCACCGAGTCTCGATGCCTACCTTCGGGTCCTTGAGGGTGAGGGGGCCTGGAAACAGATGTCCGCTGCCCTCGCGGACGCCGCTGAAGCCACGGAGGACACCAACGAGAAGGTAAGCTTCTTCTACCGGTCGGCTCGAATTTTGGCCGACAAGGTCGGCGATGAGCCGGAGGCACTCGTCTCTCTGCGAAGATGCACAGAACTCTCTCCCGGCTTTCTGCCGGCTCATACGCTGCTCAAAGAGCTCGTGGCCCGAACCGGAGGCTCCTCAGAGCACTTGGAGATGCAAATTAGTGAGGCACGCTCTATCGACCAGCTGGAGCGTAGGCACTGGCTGCTCATGGAAGCAGCGGCACTCGCCGAGAGCTCTGGAAACGGCGACCCAATGGCTCTTGTGGATGAGATTCTTGCCGATGAGCCCGCACATGCAGGAGCGCTGCAGTACCGGGAGTCGGCCGCCTTGGCAGCAGGCGATCGCGCAGCGGTCATGGCTCTCTACAGCGAGGCCATTCAATCCTTCGACGAGGACGTGGATCGCGTACGGCTCGCAACGGTGCTGATGGGCCATCAGTTGGCGGCAGGCAACCTTCCTGGCGCCCTCCAGTCGGCCACGGAGATCCTCAATGCCGACGCACCGAAGCGCCCCCTGGAGTACGTAGCTCGGCTGCTGGAAACCCATGGGCGCCCTGAGGATGCTGCGAGAGCTTTGGAGGGCATCGGCGCATACAGGGAGCAGGCCCGACTGCAGGAGCAGTACATGGAGGCTCCCGAGGAGGCGCTGGCCGCTCTGGAGAAGGCGATTGAGGCTGACCCCGATGATGTGAGTGTGCTTCTCAAGACCTTGCAGCTGTGCCAGAGAATGGGCGATCAAGAGCGGGTTTCAGCACTCCACTTTCAGCTGGCGCAAAAATCCGAGGCATCCTCCATCAAGGTGGTCCACGGCACGCTTGCTGGGCACCTCTTTCAGGCGCACCAGCGCCAAGAGGACGCGATCGCGGCCTACCAAATCGCCTTTGAGGCGCGACCCAAGGCTGGAAAGGCCTCAGAAGCCCTTCGAGGACTTCTCTCAAAGACGGGAGATTCCGAGGGACTCCGGGCGCTCCACAAGGCTGTTGGAGGAAGCAACCTCGACCTTGCCATCGACCTGCTCAGCGCTGGAGAGGGTGCCGCTGCTGCGGAGCTGCTCGGATCACAGAGCGACCTGGCCAGCCGAGTTTGGAGAGAAGCTGCACTGGAGCAGGCCGGTCAGTGGCAGGAACTCTACGATGCCATCAAGGCCCGCATTGCGGAACTTCAAGACGAGGAACAAAAAGCCATCGGTCAGGGGAAGCTGCGCTGGCTCCTTGCAGAAAAACTTCAGGGGACAGATGAAGCATGGGAGGCCTACACGCAGCTCCACGAGGAGTTTCCAGAGGACCGCGGAATACTCGAGGCGCTGGCTCGTATTGCCGGTGCTCGGGGTGACGTAAAGCTTGCACTGCAGTACCTCGATGGTTTGGCCGGATTGGCTCAAGAGAGCGGTGAGAAGGCACGGATCTACCGGTCCATCGCTGAAGTCCACCAGAACAACGACCACCAAGATGGTGCGCGACAGGCCTGGCTCAATGCGCTGGAGCATGAGCCAGAAGATCGCGAGGCGCTCGCTGGACTTCGATCGTTGGCTGAGGCGGAAAATGACCACAAGGCGGTGGTCGGAGTCTTGGCAAGAGAGGCGGCTCTGGTCGATGGAGAAGAGCAGATCGGCCTCTACGCACGGATCGCTCAGATTTGGGATGGGGACATCGGAGATGCTGCCGTGGCAAGCGAGGCCTGGCGCAAGGTCATGGAGATGGACTCGGGGAACGAGGAGGCGATCGCTCGCCTCGTCGAATTGACAGAGGCTCAAGAGGATTGGGCCGGCTTTGTGCAGTATTCCGAGGCCCGCGTGAGCCAGCTCGAAGCGGGGATTGAGAAAAGTGCACTGCATTTCCGAATCGGTTTGGTCCACCTCGAGAAGCTCCGGGATGAAGCCAAGGCGGTGGAGTTTCTTGCCCAAGCGGCGTCAGGAGAAGCTCCGCAACTGGATGCGGCAAAAAGGCTCGAGAAGATTTATCGAGGAAGAAAGTCCTGGGATAATGTCGTGGAGACCCTCAAGAGCCAAGCTCGAATTGAGGGTGACCATCGAATCGAGGCCCTCGAGCAGGCCGTAAAGATTCAACTCAACCGCTTGGACGATCGTGCAGAGGCCGCTCTGACCTACGAGTTGATTCTGGAGATCGACCCGAATCACTCCGCAGCTTTGGGCTTTCTCTCGGAGTACCGCTTCCAAGCACAAGAGATCGAGGAAGCCGTTGCTCTCTTCAGTCGCCGCGAGGCCCATGCAGGCAGCTGGGATCTCGAGGACTTTGACGTACAAATTGAAGCCTCACTGTTCTACTACCACTACGCCCTGTCGCTGATTCAGCTGGACCGGGTCGAGGACGCCAAAGAGCGTCTGAACAAGGCGTTGGACCTCAATCCAAGTCATCTTCCCTCGCTGCAGAGCGTCGGTCCACTCTACATTGAATCCGGTGAATGGAAGAAAGCGGAGAGTGTGTACCGGAATCTGCTCAAGTACACGGGCGGGGCGGGTGACAGCGACCTCCTCGCGGAAACCTATGCGTGTCTGGGCAAGATCGAATGGGCGCTGGAGAAAAGAGACAAGGCACGCCAGCGATTCAGCAAAGCATTGGCGGTCCAGGAGAACAACATCACAGCACTTATGGGAATGGGGGAGGTCTACTACGACGAGGAAGACTGGTCGAAGCTGCTCAACGCCTACAACAGTGTGATTCGCTTCGCCCACGATCCCCAGAGTGTCATTCAGGCCTACCTCATCAAAGGGCATGTCTTGGATGTGAAAATGGGACTGCCGGACAAGGCAGCGCAGCACTACCAGAAGGCCAAGCATTATCAGGAAACGCTGTCTGCGGACGTGAGGCGCCCTGGCCAACTGGAACGGCTCGCTGAACTCGCCCTGTTGAAGCTCAGTGAGCTGGCGCTGCGGGAGAACAAATCGGACGTGGCGAAGGGGCTGATTGAAAAGGCACTTACAGTCTCGGAGAGTGGTGCCAACTTTGGTGCCGAACTTCACCTGGCGTTGGCCTTGAGCTTGGCGGGCTCAGACAAAGAGGCTGCCGGGCGTGCGCTGGTAGAGGCCGCAAGCATCGACACGACGCTCGAGGAAACCTTGAAGGGCAAGACGGCAGATGACGACGCCGTCCTCACGGAGCTGCAGAGCAGAATCCAGGGCTCCCTTCGTTAGACCTCTCAATGCTTAGGGCAGGCAGTTGGCTGTTTCGACAAAGGGGTTGGACGCCTCTGCCGCTGCTGGTGTCCCAACTGATCTGGGGAGAGCTGTCCAGCTTTCTGCCAGGCGGCCTCCTGGTGTTTCTTGGAGAGTTCACTCGGTTTTGGGCTGTTGGGCACATCGGTGCTCGTTCTCGTACCCGGGGGTCGGAAGTCGGGGAACTGGTGGAGACGGGACCCTTCGGCCGGTGTCGCAACCCGCTGTACGTAGGAAATGGGCTCCTGCTCGTTGGAGTGGGGTGCTGGAGTGGGCCGGTCTGGGCGCTGGCCTGGTTCGGTTTTGTGGCGCTGCAGTACACCGCTGTTGTGCGGTGGGAGGAATCCGTACTGCTTCGCACCCACGGCCGGGTCTACAGAGACTATTGCTCTCGTGTCCCACGCTGGCTGCCGCTGGGTTCCAGTCGCTCAACGGGTGCAGTGGCTTGGGGTGCTGCACTCCGGTCGGAGCGGCCGACGCTCACGGCAGTAGCTGCCGTTACCTTGGTCTTTTGGAGTCCTGTTTTCTTCGGGTGAGGCGACGAAAGGTCAACCAAGCTCCAGCGACCAATCCAATCGTTACTCCAAGGATCAACTGGGAGGGAGAACTCTCGGGTGCCGCCCCCAGTGCATCGCCCATCTGCGCTTCCGAGCCCGGGTCAATGCCCTCGGGGTAGAAGAGAAGCGCAAGTACAAGTCCAGCTGCGAGGATGTACAGAGCCGTATTGGGTCGCCTCCTGTTGGATGTCACGTCGGGGAGCGGATTGCGGGCCCGCTCGTGGAGGGTGTCCAAGAGGCCAACAGGAACCTTCGGGTCATCGACGGAGGCGAAATCTTGGCCGAGCGGTTCGGCTGCAGTAGCGGCAGCATGGCACCGAGAACATTCGTCGATGTGGAGGGCTACGGCGACAGCAACCGGCTCCTCCAAGGTGCCTTCCACGAACTTCTGCAGCAATGCGGGAGGAATGTGTTGACTCATTCCACACCTCCAAGCCGGTCGCGAAGCTTTTGACGAGCACGAAAAATTCGATTCATCACGGTTCCCAGCGGAATCTCAAGAGCCTCTGCGATCTCCTGATACTTGAGGTGTTCGAAGTGGTAGAGAAGGATCACCTCTCGGTACAAATCAGGCAGCTCGGACACAGCGTTGTTGAGTCTCTGGGCCCGCGTTTTCCGGTCCAGTGCAGCATCGGGAAGGTCGTTTCTGTCCTTCAAAACGGTGTCGTCCGTGCTCTGGGTCGGGCGCCTCTTTCGGTGCAGATCGATGCAGGCGTTGCGAGCGATGCTGAAGATCCAGGTCTTGAAGGAGCGTTGTGGGTCGAAGCGTTGGAGCTTGGACAGTGCACGGTACATGACCTCTTGGGTGGTCTCTTGAGCCAGTTCAGGCTGCCGAAGCATGCGAAGACAGTACCGGTGGATTGGTGGAGTGTAGTGATCCACAATCCAGCTCCGCGCGGCGACATCACCAGCGATTGCTGAGAGAACTCTCTCGGCTTCCTGGGTCTCCGAATCCAAAAGTCGCAGTGTCAGGTCTGACTCCCTTGTTGGTTGCAAACTGCTACGAACGCCTTGTTCATCTATTGCACACACCGGGAAGGAATTGGCGTCTGCTCTCGAAAAAATGCTACCGTGGAAGCCGGGAGGGATTCGGTGGACAAGTCCAAAAAGCTCAAGCGCTACCTCCGAAAAGACTACAGCCAGTCTGTCAGCTTTCCTGTGGAGATTGTTGGGCGAGACGGCCTCGTTCGGCAGTACAGTTTCTCGGAGAGTGTGCGGCTCTATCAGAGACGGATTGCCTCCTCGGAACTCCGCTACCACGATCCGGAGATTTCTCGAGCGGAGTCCATCCACTGCCTGGCTCGAATACGCCAACTCCGTCGGTCGTATTTCCAACACTTTGGTTGGGACTCGATCCGCGGGTGCAATCCTGGGGAGGAACTCTCCGGTGAAGTGGTCGCCTTTCTCCTGCGGTATCTGCATCAGGAGCCCGATGGTCTGACACTGGAACGCGTGAAGGGATCTGCACAGCCGGTTTGGATTCTCCAAGGACTCCCTGCGCTCGAGGGGTGCCTGCTCTACCTCTACCGCTTCGAGGGGGTAGGCCCCTGTGAGTCGCGGGAGGCCTTTTTCTCCCAGATTCGGCACGGACAGGTCGCTTCGGGTGTGGAAATCGAGCGTGTGGTCGCCTTTCACCACACCTCAGACTGTGGATTGGTTTTGACAGGAAGGGGGGAGAGTTTCCTTCCGACCAGCGACATGAATGTTCGCGCCATGAGCTGGGTTGGCGATGGCTCCGAGGAGACGCCTCGAGACGCCTTTCAAGTCGGGGTGCAGTGCCTGTCGAATGGAGATGCCAAACAGGCGATGGCTCACTTTGATGTCGCCATTGCTCAGAATCCCTACCGTCATCAGGTGCATGCGTGCGTGGTTGCTGTTTGCGATTACCTGGAACGGCCCGAGGAACTGGCGATTGCCGTCCGGGTCGGGCTTCACTACTTTCCGAAGAGTTCCTCGCTCCATTACATGGCGGCTCTCGCTCGCTACCGGAGGCAGGACTGGGCGGGGGTGCGAAAGGTCCTTGAAGGCAATCCGGAGATCGCCGCAAACTTCCCCGCCAGGCATCGGGCTTTGGTCGCGCGGTTGGCCCTGCGTGCGGGCAAATGGCGGGAGGCGTATGCTGCGCTTAGGCCCAAGTCGAGTTGGAGTCCAACCGAGGTGGATGCACTCTTGAGGCAGGGGCCGCTCAAGAGCTTGTTGCGAAGGAGACAGCTCTTCACGGCTTTCATGGCCACTGCCGGGGTGGTTGCGATCGGGACATTGGCACTGATGCCGTCCCTGAGCGCTGGGCTTGGGGTATTGGCAGTGGCCTGCGCCTACGGTCGGGAGAGGGCCATCCCGCTTCGGATCGAGCACCACCTGCAAGCAACGCGGCGTTACCTTGGGCTGGGGCTTCCGAAGGATCTGACCTTTGAGAGGGATCGTTCTTGAGCCCATCAAGGCCTGTCATTGGCTTGACACCAAGTGCTTCTCAGGGCCTTAGGATGACGTCACAGGAGGCCTGAATGAGGCGGATGATTCCCTTGGTCTTGTTGACTGCTTGTGGCGGCAACTTTGTCGACAGCTCCCCCCGATGTACCCACGATGTTTTTGATTGGTTTGGTGGGTTGGTTCACCACTTGGAGCAGGGCGACGGATTCGCCTTCAACTACGTTCCTCCGGAGTTGAGCGTGGCCAAAATCGCTGGGGGCTACATCACTGAAAACGAGAACACCGACTTCTATTGGTACAAGACCTACGCCAGTGGGTACTTCCTCACGAAAAGTACCATTCAGGGGATCGGAACCGCGTACACCAGCGGCGACTTGGATGTTCTCTATGTGGAGGATGTTGTTGACGCGCTTGAGGACGAGTGGAGGATGGTGGTTCGTGAAGAGCGAGGGGGCTGCGACGGTCGTCGGACGGTCATGTACACCGACAAAGAGGACCTGGACTGGTCGAAGATCCAGTCGGGTATCGACGAGGAGGCCAGTGAAACCAACTACACCATCATGTCCTCCGATCGGGTGGACTTCACGGAGACCTACGAACCCGACAGAAACACCAGCCGTGTCCGCGTTGGATCATGGACGTCCGATCGGAACACGCAGTATTCGGAGACCTGGCAGAATGGGAGCAGCGAGGGAAGCTCTGAGGTCACGGTGT
Organism: Myxococcota bacterium; assembly: GCA_036021505.1. GTDB lineage: Bacteria > Myxococcota_A > UBA796 > UBA796 > CAJQPC01 > JAYXVV01. The sequence continues at coordinate 15,427 of JAYXVV010000154.1, forward strand.
CCGCGGATGGAACAAGCACAGAGGAGTTCTGGGAGTTTTACGGCGACAGCGACGTAGAGCGTATCGGGACCTCGCTGACCAAGTTCGACGGTTCGGTTCACTCGGAGTACACCCAGGGGGAGCCCGGTGAAGACCCGGAATGGGACATCGTATCCGACCGAAATTACGACGGGTCGGGAACCGCGGTCTGGACCTATTCGGATGGGACGGTTTGCGATCTGGTCTTTCGAGCCAACGGCAACTGCACCTACACCTGTGACAACGGACAGGACGGAGACTGCTAGTCCGCTGCCAGCTTCGTGTAGCCAGGGGCGCTGTGCTGCCATAACTGCACCTTGAGAGGGGCGTTTTTATGAACTCCATGACAGGATTTGGCAGGGCGGAGGCCCGTGGCGGTGGCGTTGCAGTGACCGTGGAATTGAAGTCCGTAAACAACCGGTTTCGGGACATCAACATGCGTTGTCCTCGGGAGCTTGCGGCTCTGGAGCCGCGTATTGCCGGCTTGGTCAAGGCCCGGTTTTCTCGAGGAAGAATCGAGGTGTATGTTCGTCGGGTGGCCACCGCGGGCAACACCAAGATTCAGCTCAATGAAGAGCTTGCGGAGGAGGTCCTCGCGGCCCTCCGGACCTGGGCCGATGGGGTTGAAGGAGTTGAGGGCAAGGTGTCGCTCGAGTTCCTGGCCAACATTCCTGGAGTGCTGGTTGCGGGAGAGCGAGATGCGGATCCGACTGCGGAGTGGTCGGTGGTCGAGACGGCTGTGGAAGGAGCCATCGAGCACATGGTGAGCATGCGGCAAGAGGAAGGAGAGGCGCTCCGCCGGGACCTCGAGGGCTACCTTCAAGAGATGCATGCCCTGCTGGAGCAAGTTCTGGTGCAATCCGATGGGGTTGCCAACCGTCTTGAGTTGAGGCTCATGGAGCGTCTGAACCGGTTGATTGGGGACCGTGTTGACGAGAACAGGCTGGCACAAGAGGCTGCCGTTCAGGCGGATAAGGCCGACATTGCGGAAGAGTTGACACGACTCGCGTCCCATTTTGAGCAGTTTGGATCAGCCCTTGGGCAGGACGGGCCTGTCGGTCGACGGCTTGACTTCCTCACGCAAGAAATGAATCGAGAAATCAACACCATTGGCTCAAAAGCCGTAGAAGCTGAGGTGTCCAACCTGGTTGTCGAGATGAAGAGCATTCTCGAACGGATGCGTGAGCAGGTTTCAAATGTGGAGTGAGCCGTGGGTGAAAAACTGAAGCACATGGGCCAGCCCGACCAAGGGGTTCTCTTTGTGATTACGGGCTCTTCGGGTACTGTAAAAACGACTCTTCTCAAGGAGGCCTTTCAGGTACTGCCGGGCGTTGAATTTTCAGTGTCGGCCACGACACGAGGTCGCCGGGCAGGGGAGGAGGACGGAAAGGACTACCACTTTCTGACCCCTGACGCGTTCCTGGGGATGAAGGAAAAGGGCGACCTGCTCGAATGGGCAGAGGTGTATGGCAACCACTATGGAACCCCTCGGAAGCCTGTGGAGTCGGCACTCAATGAGGGCCGGTCGATTCTTCTCGAAATTGATGTTCAGGGAGCACGGCAGATTCGTGAGAAGCTTCCGCAGGCTGTGCTGGTTTTCGTGCTTCCTCCCTCTCTTGAGGCCATCGAGGATCGGCTGCGGGCACGTTCGACAGACAGCGAGGAAATCATTGCGCGCCGTGTAGCGGAGGCCATGGTCCAAATTTCTGCTTGTGGGGAGTTCGACTACTTGGTGGTGAACGACAACCTTGAAGAAGCCCACAAGGTCTTTCAATCTGTGCTGATTTCAGAAATGTGCCGCACGAAACGAAGGCAAACTCTTGTGTCTGAGATGACACGAAGTCCCTGATTGCCCGGGACCATCGTCGCATTGTGTTCTAAAGCAGTGCTACAGTAGAGAAGAGCGAGACGATGGGAATGCGCCTAGACGATATTCTGGCTGAGGTCGCCCGGTATGCGCCGGATGCAGACACCGAAGTCATCATCCAGGCCTACTTTTATGCGGCCAAGGCGCACGATCGCCAGCAGCGTAAAAGTGGGGAAGCGTATTTTACCCATCCCGTGGCCGTGGCTGGCATCTTGGCGGGAATGCGCATGGATGTGGACACCATTGCCACAGCGCTGCTCCATGACACTTTAGAAGACACCTTGGCCACCCACACCGAGATCACGGACCTTTTTGGACCGCAGATTTGCGCTCTGGTCGATGGGGTGACCAAGCTGAGCAAGTTGGAATACCGATCGAAGGAGCAGGCGGCTGCAGAGAACTTCAGGAAGATGCTGCTGGCCATGTCCAAGGACATCCGGGTCATTCTCGTGAAGCTGGCGGACCGGCTCCACAACATGCGGACCTTGCATCACATGCGTGACGACAAGCGCAGAAGGATCTCCCAGGAGACCCTTGAGATCTATTGCCCCATTGCCGCTCGGCTCGGACTCATGGCCATTCGAAGCGAGCTTGAAAACATCTGCTTCGAAAACCTTCATCCCGACAAATACCTCGAGATTACGATCCAGCTCGAAGAAGGCAAGGAGGTGCGCACGGCCTACATTGATCGCGTCCGCGAGGAGTTGGATGAGCGCTTTACAAGCATGGGGCTGACGGCGGACATCTACGGTCGAGCCAAGGAGTTGTTCTCCATCCATCGGAAAATGGTGAAGAACAACGTGGAGTTTCATCAACTCCATGACCTGCTGGCCTTTCGGATTATCGTAGACAGCGTCAGCGACTGCTACGCCGCTCTTGGCTACGTTCACAGCTTCTACCGCCCTGTTCCTGAGAGAATCAAAGACTATGTGGCAATGCCAAAGGCCAATGGCTACCAGTCGCTTCACACCACAGTTGTGGGACCGGAAGGCAAGCGCATCGAGGTTCAAATTCGAACTCCAGAGATGCACAGCGTTGCTGAAAATGGCATCGCAGCCCACTGGAAGTACAAAGAGGGACACCTGGATCTGGAGTCGGGAGAGGTCGCCCAGATAGCACGCATGAGGGAGCTCTTCCAAGTCGCCCAAGAGGTCGAGGACCCGGAGGAGTTCATGGAGGTCGTCAAGATCGACCTCTTCTCAGACGATGTGTATGTCTTCACACCTGCGGGCGATGTTCGGGAGTTTCCCAAGGGAGCGACGGCACTTGATTTTGCCTACGCGATCCATTCAGAGGTCGGCAATACCTGTGTTGGGGCAAAGGCCAATGGGCGAATGGTGCCCTTGAAGTACTCTTTGGAGTCGGGAGATACGATTGAAATTCTGACCTCCAAGAATCAGCACCCTCGTCGCGATTGGCTGAAGATGGTCAAGACAGGTCGCTCCCTTTCACGGATCCGGCGGTACCTGCGAGAAGAGGAGCAACAAACCGGCCAGCGCATGGGCCGCGAGATGCTGGAGGGGGAGCTCAAGAAACGAGGGAGCAGCCTCCAGCAGCTGGTGAAGTCCGGTGTGCTGAAGGCTTGGCTCAAGGAGAATGGCTACCGAGAAATCGACACCGTGTTCCTGCAACTCGCCCAGGGCAACCTGGGTCTCTCCAAGATGTGTCGTGAACTTGTCCCGGAGTCCGCGGAGGCGGAGAACGAAGAGGTCGCAGTCAACGCACTGGGCAAGATCATGGACCGCATACGGGGGCGAGGAAGCCGGTCTCCTGTGTTGGTTTCTGGGACAGAGGATGTGCTCGTGGCCTTCGCCAAGTGCTGCAACCCTCTGCCGAAAGAACCGGTCGCAGGCTACGTGACCCGGGGGCGGGGAATCACGCTCCACCGAAAAGACTGTGTCCAGTTGCTTTCAATGGATCCCAGCCGGCGGATTCCTGTGGAGTGGGACGCCAAAGCGGAAGGTGGCGCTCACGTCGGAAACATTCGGGTGATCTGTGTGGATCGCGCGGGCCTTCTCGCCAACATCACCAAGACGTGTACCGATGCGGGAGTGAACATTTCTTCTGCCACGGCTCGAGGGCTTGATGATCAAAAAGCGGAATGCGATCTGCAGGTGCGCGTAGGCGATGTGGTGGAATTGTCGAAATTGATTCGCCGCCTCGAAAAAATTAAGGGCGTCATCTCCGTAGACCGCGTTGGCGCAGCCGGCGCTTGAGGCGAGTGTAGATATGCTTCTTGTGATTGATGTCGGGAACACGAACATTGTTCTTGGACTCATGGATGGCCAGGACGTTCAGCATCGCTGGCGCGTGAGCACCAAGGGGAGAACGACAGACGAGTTCGGTCTCCTCTTGCGCCAACTCATGGGAGAAGTCGGAGTGGACGCCGTCGATGGTGCCATTGTTTCCTGTGTTGTGCCCTCCACCCTCTACAGCATCACCAAAGCCTGCAGACGCTATCTTGAGGTTGAACCCCTTGTGGTGGGAAGCGGTGTGAAAACGGGCATGAGGGTGCGTACAGACAACCCTCGGGAGGTCGGTGCCGATCGGATTGTGAACAGCGTTGCTGCACTCAGCAAATGGGAACCGCCCCTGGTGGTTGTCGACTTTGGGACCGCGACAACCTTCGATTGCGTGGATGCCGAGGGGAACTACGTGGGAGGGGCGATTGCTCCAGGACTACGAATCGCCGCGGAAGCGCTGTTCAACAAGACCTCGAAGCTCCCGATGGTGGAGGTTCTAAAGCCCCAGAATGCCATTGGAAAAAATACCATTGACTGCATCCAGTCCGGCCTGTTCCATGGTTACCAGGGGCTGGTGGAACGGCTCGCCAATGCCTGCAAGGCCGAGCTGGGGCAAAACAGCGGGGGGCGACGGGTAGTCTGCATTGCAACTGGAGGATTTTCTTCATTGATTGCAAGCAGTTGTGATGCAATTGATGAGGTAGATGAGAGCTTGACTCTTCGAGGTCTTTCCTTGCTCTGGGAGCGAAATGTCTGAGATTCCATTCGAAAGGCTGGGGATTCCTGAGGCGCACCGCAAGCCGCTTCTTCCCGGGGCCCCTCTGAAGGTTCGACAGGCCGCTGCGGCGGGGAGACTGCCGCTTCCGGCAGGAGTCGCCATGGCTGTTGCCTTCGTTCTCTTGTCCGATGAGGACCGTGGCGTACGGGACGCTGCGGCGCAGTACCTTGCTCAACTGCCCGAGAGTGCTCTCCTCAAAAACACCGGGAGCGAGACGCATCCGAAACTCCTTGAGTTCTTGGTCGAGAACCACTTGGACGATGAACGGTTTGCTACCCGAGTAGTGGGTCTCCGGCATGCCAATGGTCGAACGCTGCAGCTGATGGCACAACACTGTGGGCCTGGAGTGCTTGAAGCGATCGCACTGAACCAGGAGAGGCTAATTCTGGAGCCGGAGCTCTACGGGGCTCTCCAGAAAAATAAAAGAGCGAGTTCCGAAATTCTCAAACGTGTCGAGAGTTTTTTGCGGATGCAAGGTGCGCTCCCAGACGAGGGTTCCGCGGCGAGGATCGCATCGGAGGCGCCGAAGCCTCGCCCCTCAGCGGGGGTTAAGCCAACGAAGCCTGTCCAGAAGAAGCGTCTCTCGGCGGAGGAATTGGAGGCGGAGATTGCCGCTGCGATCGCTGGCACACAAGCGCCAAGTTCCGCCAACTCTGGGGCCTTGACGATGTTCGACTTGGGGGAAGAAGAGGAGGCAAAACAGGCCTCCACTCGACAAGAGGAATTGGGTGACTTCGAGTTCTCATTCGATGAGGAGACCGTCGACTTCGCATGGTCTCTTGTCTCGGATGAGAAGAAAACCGGGGACGACGAGGATGCAGAAGAGGAAAAGCTGTCCCTCGAGCAGCAGGTGGCGAACATGTCGGTGGGCCAAAAGATAAAGCTCGCCTACACCGGAAACCAGTCGTCCCGTAAGCTCCTTCTTCGGGACACCAACAAGTTGGTGAGCGGTGCGGTGGTGAAGTCAGGCCGAATGACCGATGCCGAGATTTTAGCGACGGCGGGAAATCGAAACATTCCCACCGAAATCTTGAACTACATCGCCCGCGACAAGGAACAACTGAGGAAGTACCCCATCCGTGTGGCCCTTGCGACCAACCCCAAAACGCCTGTGCCGATTGCTCTACGGCTCCTTCGTGACCTGAGCAAGGCGGACCTTCGCAGTCTGTCGATGAACCGGAATGTGTCCGGTGTTGTGTTTGAAACAGCGGGCAGGCTCTACAAGCAAAAATTTCAGAAGTGAGCGCTCAAGCTTCCCACGGGTGGAAGTCGTAGCCGAGGGCCTCGGCAACGGGCTCGTAGGTGACCTTCCCGTCGAGAACGTTCAGGCCTTTGGCAAGGCTTGGGTCGGCCTTGAGTGCGGCTTCCCAGCCGTGGTTGGCGATTCTCAAGCCGTAGGGAATGGTTGCGTTGTTCAGCGCGAAAGTGCTGGTTCGGGCAACAGCGCCTGGCATATTGGCAACTGCATAGTGCACAACGCCATCCACCAAATAGGTGGGGTTGGCGTGAGTTGTGGCGTGTGTGGTTTCCACGCATCCGCCTTGGTCTACAGCCACATCAACAATGGCACTTCCAGGCTTCATCAGGCCCAACATGTCTCGGGTGATGAGGTGAGGGGCCTTCGCGCCAGGAATCAGGACCGCACCGATGGCGAGGTCGCACTCGCTGAGGCAGCGCTCAATGTTGTAAGGGTTGGAATAGAGGGTCTTGATCCGCCCCTGGTAGATGTTGTCGAACCACCGCATCCGGTCGAGGCTGATGTCCAACAGGGTGACATCGGCTCCCATGCCAAGGGCCATCTTCGCCGCGTTTAGGCCCACGATTCCGCCACCGAGAATCATCACGCGTGCGGGCTCGACTCCAGGTACGCCGCCCATGAGGACGCCCCGTCCACCTTGATGTTTCTCCAGGCTGTGGGCACCCGCTTGGATCGACAGCCGTCCCGCGACCTCAGACATGGGGACAAGCAGCGGGAGGCTGCCGTCCGGAAGTTCGACCGTTTCATAGGCAATCCCCACGACCCCAGCGTCCACCAAGGCCTTGGTCTGGGCAGGGTCGGGAGCGAGGTGCAGGTAGGTGTAGAGAATCTGTCCTTCCTGCAGCAGCGGGTACTCCGCAGCCAGGGGTTCCTTGACCTTCCAGATCATGTCCGCGCGACTGTAGACCTCTTCTGCAGTGGGAACAATCTCCGCGCCCACGGCGATGTACTCCTCATCGGGGAGTCCAGATCCGAGTCCTGCGCCTTGTTGGACCAGAACTTGATGACCACTCTGAGTCAGCGCCTTGACGCCGCTGGGGACGAGTCCAATGCGATTCTCTTGAGGTTTGATTTCCTTGGGTACACCGACGATCATGGAGGCCTCACGTGTTCGAGTAAGGGGACTGGAGGGCAGCCGCAGTCTGCGGCCATGCCGGCCATCCAGCCCGCCAAATCTATCGCAATGCCCCCTCTTTGGCACCAATACGCGATATACTAACCGGGAAGAACCTGCACTTTATGCTGCTGAGGCGAACATCGATACAGAAGCAACGAATCGTGTGACAGAAAGCCTGGAGTTGTCCGATCCAGAACGCCTTCGGGAGCTCGGAGGGGAGCTTGGTCAGCACTGGCGAGTCATCAGTGAAAACCTGGGTGCTGAAATCCTTCAGCGTGGAAGCCGCGTGGAGATCGGTGGGGCGGAGGATGACTCTGTTCGCTGTGCTGTAAAGGTGGTTGAAGAACTCTACGAGATGATGGGGCAGGGGTTGCGCCTGTCGAAGCCCCTCGTAGAGCAAGCCTGCAGACTCGCCAGGGCAGAGCCCGATGTGCCGCTTCGGAAAACTTTTGGGGACGTCGTCTACACGGGACGTCGGAAGCGGGCGATTTTTCCCCGCTCTCCAAACCAGCGCAGGTATGTTGAGGCGATTCGAAACCACGACATCGTCTTCGGAATCGGCCCTGCGGGTACGGGAAAGACCTATCTCGCGATGGCGATGGCTGTGGCGGCGCTTGTGCGGCAGGATGTGGAACGCATCGTCCTGTGTCGGCCGGCGGTGGAGGCGGGGGAGAAACTGGGCTACCTGCCGGGCGATATGGTGGAAAAGGTGGATCCCTACCTGCGGCCTCTATACGATGCGCTGAGTGACATGGTGGATTCCGAGCGTGCCGAGAGGCTGATGGCTCGCGGTGTCATTGAAGTGGCTCCACTCGCCTTCATGCGCGGGCGAACGCTGTCCAATGCAGTCGTGTTGTTGGATGAGGCGCAAAACACAACGCGAGAGCAGATGAAGATGTTCCTGACCCGCATTGGTACAGGTTCCCGAGCCATTGTGACCGGTGATGTCTCTCAGATTGACCTTCCCCGGGGCCGGGGAAGCGGACTCGTCCACGCGCGGCAGGTTCTCAGCGAGATCGAGCAGATCGCCTTTGTTGACTTCAGTCATGAAGATGTCGTCCGACACAGTCTTGTGGCCGCGATTATCCAGGCCTACGAGAAGGATGCAGAGCGTGAGGGCTGATGTCAGAAGCACTTGAGAAATCGCGTCTGAGGTGGCTGCAGTTTGGGCTTCTCTCTCTCTTGTCTGGCGTATGTGCCCTGCTCCTCGTGGATGTTCAGGGGATACCCGAAATCACGCTGGAGGTTGGGGAGCCGGCTTCGAGGGACATTGTCACGCCCGTCGAGTTGAATTTTGTGGACGAGGGCGCCACCGTTCAGGCCCGGGAGGCAGCGGTTGCCAAGGTGCCTCGTGTCTTCACCCACGACACAACGGTGGAGGAGACCATCCTCGTTTCCTTGTCGGAAGCGTTCGCGTCGGGACGTTCCAGCCTTGATGAGGCACGACGCATTTCAGGCACTGGGGGAGTTTCAGAGGAGGCCTTGGCGTCCATCGCGAGTGCCTTCGTCGCGACAGCCGGGCTGAATTTAGAGGGACAGCCCTTGGAAGACATCGTGGATCGAGGCTTCCCCGCTGAAGTGGAACGCCTGACAGGGTCTCTTCTTCAAAAGGTGATGTGGCGCTATGTCATTCCCGACGCCTCTTTTCTCCCGGAGGACCGCTCCATTGCGGTGGCGGTCTTGGCGGAGGATTCCGTAACGGAGGAGCTCCTTGAGGACCGGCAGGCTGTTTGGACTGTGCCTCGGACGAGGCGGGATCTCAAAAATTTGGGTCTGTCACTCCAGGCGGAAAACGTGGCCACGTCGGCCGATTCAGAGTTGGCGGTGGCCCTTGCTGTCGCTGCTGTCCGGCCCAACTTTTCGGAAGACCAGGCGGCCTCCAACGAGCGCCGGCAGCGTGCGTCGTCCTCAGTCTCGGATGTGGAGCGAAAAATAGCCCGAGGGAGCGTGCTGTTTCGGTCGGGGGAGGAGGTCAGTCCACTCCACGTCCAACTGGTAGGAATGCTTCAGGATCGTTCAGGAGTGGGGACTTGGTGGAAGTCCTGGCTGGCCCATTTCTTGATCTGTCTCCTGGTTGTCGGGGGCGTCACCCGCTTCTGCATGGTCTACGTCAAGAAATTCTCCTCACGTCGGCGGGATCTCCTCGCATTGTCGTTCTTGATGGTGCTTGCCCTGGGGCTCGTCCGTTTTGTCGTGGAAGTCTGCGAGGCCGCATTTTCGGGCCAACCCGACATGGCTGTGGAGAGAATCTGGTTTTTGGCTCCTGTAGCCGGGTGTGCGCTGTTGGTGCGTGTGCTTTTGAACTCCGAAACCGCGTTGGGGTTCACCTTGGTGGCCGCTGTTCTTTGTGGCATGGCCATGGGCCAGGATGTGTACTTCACGATTTATTTCGCGCTCACGGGGATCGTCGCGTGCGGAATTTTGGGGCTGGATTCGGATCGGAGGGCGGTACTCAAGGCAGGACTCTTCGCTGGAGTGGTGGGAGCCGCCTTCATCTTCTTGGTCTTCCTGGTTCAGCAGAATTCAGTAGATGGCGACCTTGTGTTTGGTGGCGAGGGAGTTCCCTGGACCGCCATGCTCTTCTCCATCGTGGGCGGGCTGTTCTCTGCATTTTTGGTTCTCGCACTTCTCCCGCTGTTCGAGATGGGTGGCTTTGTGACGGATCTGCAGCTCCTCGAGCTGTCCAACCTCAACCATCCCCTCTTGTCGAATCTGCTGATGCGGGCGCCGGGGAGCTACCACCACTCGGTGATGGTCGGTACACTCGCAGAGGCCAGCGCCAAAGAGGTGGGCTGCAACCCACTGATGTGTCGCGTTGCCGCCTATTTTCATGACATCGGTAAGGCCGTCAGTCCTCAGTACTTTGTCGAGAATCAGCGGGCAGGTGTCAGTCCCCACAAGCGCCTCTCTCCGGAGATGTCTGCCCGGGTCATCATCGACCATGTTCGCAACGGGGGAGAGATTGCACGTCGCCACAAGCTCCCTCAACCGATCATCGACAACATCTACATGCATCACGGTACCGGCCTTCTTTACTTCTTCTATCGGAAGGCGCAGAAAGTCGACCCGGATGTGGATCCCGAACTCTTTCGGTATCCAGGACCGAAGCCCAACACCCGTGAGGCGGGCATCGTGCACTTGGCCGACAAGGTGGAGGCGGCTTGCAGAAGCATCAAGGAGCCAACTCCGGAGCGCATTCGTCAGATGATCCAGAGGATCATCAGCACAACTCTCGCTGACGGACAGCTGGAAGACTGCCCGCTGACGCTCCAGGATCTTTATCGAATCGCTGCGAAGTTTGAGGAGGTCATCCTCGCGATTCATCATCAGAGGATTGAGTACCCCGACACGGCGGACGTCTCGAATCAAGCGGGCCCGAAGGCACCCGAGAGAAAAGCACCCGAGACGGCTGCCAAGGAAGTGGCGGGCGTCATCACCTTGGAGCTTCCTCCTCGGGAACCGGAGCCGTTGCGGGGTGCTGTTGGCCTCGAGAATGACTACGAATCGGCTGATGCTTTGCCCGAGGACACTCTGTTGGGGTCTGACAAAAGTCGGTAGGTGGGGCTGTGAGTACGGAGGTTTGCGGGCATGGCATAGAGGTCGACGGGGTACTGGAGGACAAGGTTACCCGCGATGCGGATCGTCTCCTGGCCGAAGCTCAGTATGCGGATTGGGAGTTGTCGGTAGCGTTGACCAATGACCAAGGGATCCAGGGCCTCAATCGGGCCTGGCGAGAAAAGGATGCGCCGACGGACGTGTTGTCCTTTCCTCAGGATGTGGATGGACTCCTCGGCGATCTTGTGATCTCACTGGAGACCGCCAGTCGTCAGGCTGAGGTCCATGTCCACAGTCTTGAGGATGAGCTGAGAATTCTTCTGGTTCACGGGTTCCTTCACCTCTGTGGCTACGACCACGAGGAGTCTCAAGAGGCTCATGAGGAGATGGCGATGAAGGAGCAGGAGCTCCTGCGTCGCTTGGGTTGGCGGGGGCAGGGGCTTATCTCCCTTGCAGAGGGGTCTTTACCGGGTGATGAAGGCCAGGTGGAGTCGCCATCATGAGTGCTGAAGAATTGCTGCAACGCCTGAAATCCCTCCAGCTGCGTGCTGACGCGCTTCGGGGGCATCTTTGACGTCGCTCCAAAACGGAGTCGCCTGCAGGACATCGAAGCTCTGACCAACGAGGGAGAGTTTTGGTCGGACCAAAAGAAGGCTCAAGAGGTTCTTCGCGAGAAAGCCAGCCTCGAGCGGCTGGTTGGGTTCTTTGATCAGATGGAAACGGCCTGCACCGATGCAGAAGTCTTGCTGGAGTTCGCCTTGGAGGGGGACGAGGACAGCGCAGGTGAGGCCGGTGACCTCCTGAGCAAAGCGGAACAGGACTGCAAAGAACTGGAGACACAGCGTCTCCTCGGTGAAGAGGGCGACGATGCGTCCGCAATTCTAGAGATCAACTCAGGGGCGGGAGGTACTGACGCGTCGGATTGGGCAGAGATGCTCAAGCGAATGTACCTTCGGTGGGCGGAACGGCGGGGGTACAAGGCCAGTCTGGTCGATGAGCAAGCCCATGATGAGGCGGGAATCAAGCATTGTGCCATCACCATTGATGGTCCTTTTGCGTACGGGTACTTGAAGGCTGAGATTGGCGTGCACCGTTTGGTTCGGATCTCCCCCTTTGACGCCAATGCGCGGCGGCACACGGCCTTTGCATCCGTGGCCGTCTATCCCGACATCGAGGACAGCATTGAGGTGGACATCAACCCCTCGGATCTTCGAATCGACACCTATCGGGCCTCCGGGGCTGGCGGGCAGCACGTCAACACCACCGATTCAGCGGTTCGCATCACCCATGCGCCGACGGGGATCGTGGTGACGTGTCAGAATGAACGAAGTCAGCACAAGAACAAAGCCAGTGCGATGAAGATGCTGAAGGCGCGCATCTATCAGCACGAGCTCGAGAAGCGCCAAGAGACCGCCAACGAGCAACGTGCCTCCCAAAAGAAGATCGAGTGGGGAAGCCAGATTCGTAACTATGTTCTGCATCCCTACCGTTTGGTGAAGGACGCGCGGACTGGCGAGGAAACCGGTGACGTTGACGGCTTTTTGGATGGGGACGTCAGCCACTTTATGGAGGCTTGGCTCGGGATGCGAGCGGACGAAGAGGGGGCGACGGAGGCTTAGAGTCCTGAGATGTGCAGCGTGGTCATGTAGGGGCTCGTGTATTCGTCTTCAAAAGTCACTCCTGTGACTGAGCCGTTGCTCTCCGTTTTTTTCTCGCCTCGAACATAGCCAATGGTGTCACCCACACCGACGTCTGATGGACCGTCTCGGTTGGCTTGGACGGGGTGGCTGAGTCCTTGGCGTCCGGTACATTCGACAGCATGGACTGCAGTTGCGTAGAACGCATTCGGCTTGAGACTCACACCCAGAGCTCCGCTGTTGGTGGATTCCTTCCCCACGATGATGCTGTTGAATTCTCGCTCTACCGTCCACGGCGACTCAGCACCTGCTTTGGGGGATGTGTCGCGTGCGAGGACCAGAAAGTCCAGCTTGCAGCCTCCTTTGTGATCCGTTTCATGGTGAAAGGAGAAGCTCTCCAAGGTTCCGGAAGTTTTGACGAAGAACACATTGCCGATGAGCTCGCCATTCCAAATTGAGGCGTCCGTTGTGGGGTTGACGCCCACCTCGTAGCGACTGACGGTCGGGTTGTTCGAATCGGTGTCGCCATCGCCATCGGTGTCGGTTTCGGTGTCGTCCTCTTCCTCTTCCTC
>JAYXVV010000155.1:0-19928 GCA_036021505.1 Myxococcota bacterium
ACCGTTTAGGGTCACTCCACTCGGGGTGTAGATCCCCACGGGTCGCTCCAGAAGGACCGCCAGCATTTCAAAATACTGGGGTGCAAAGTGATTGAGTGGGGGCCACAGCATCACCGGACCCTCGGGGAGCTTTTCGACCACCGCGTCCAGCTCCCCGCGAGCAGTGGGGAGAGGCCAGTGGACTGGCGCACGCAGCAAGCCTTCTGCGAGCAGGAGACCGACAAGCAACAGCCCCTTGGGACGCCCTGCATTTCGCATGGAATAGGCCAAGCCGAGAATGAGCGCGAAGATCAATCCGGAGAGGAATCTGTGCGTCGCCTGGAGGTCGGAGAGACCGGGCAGGAGGGCAAAAGCCGACCAAGGAAGCGGAAGACCGGTGCTCGATTCACTGACGAGTCGAAGTTGGGGCCCGAGGGCGAAGATGAGCGAAAGCGCAGCGCCTGCAATCAGACCTTTGTGCAGCTGTCCCGCCCTTCCGGAGTAGAGCCCGAGGCCACCCAGAAGCAGCACAAGGCCGAGGTAGGCGGTCTGGTGGGCGGTGATCCACGGCCAGCCCGAGTGAAACGTTGTGGTTGAGATGGAAGTCGTCAGCGAGGAGAAGCGGTCGGCGATGCTGGGAACATCGCTCGGGCCACCATCCCACATGGCGCGGGGGTGAACCATGTCGAGGAGGCCAGCACTCGCGAGGTAGCCCTCCTCGGGTGGGCTGGTGGTGATGCCAGGAATGGAGGAAGCGCCGTCGGTCGCTCCGGTGTAGTAGAGCAGAACGGGAACCGCCACGATGGCAGAGCTTGCCAAGGATCGGAGGAGGGCCTCGCGGTTCTGGCACCAGGAGGTGCAAACCAAGAGAATGCCCGTGGGTACAGCTTGGTATGGAGAGGAAAAGGCTGCAATCGCAAGAGCGAGGATGCTGCCTGCCCAGGCAACACGCCCCTGTTGGCAGGAACTCCACACAGCGAGCGCCATGGCAACAAAGCCCAGGTTTTCTTGCTGCCCCAAGGACTGGACATGAACGGTGTAGGTGCATGCGATCGCTGCGGTCGCTGCGACGTATTGCGCTGTTCTTCCCCAACGCAGTGTGGCAACGAGCGCAGCCACAGCAATTCCTTGGAGTGCCACCATGAGGGTTGTTGCCACGTTGAGAGCCGCCATTGGCGACATGACCTGAGCGAAGGGGATCCCCAGCAGGAGGGTGGGGATGGCGACCATCCGAATGGGGACGGGAGTTGGAAAAGCGAGGTTGCTGATCTCCACCCAGTTTCCACCGCTGGCGATCTGTTCCAATGCCAGAATGTGCAACGGACTGTTGGGATCGAGCGGCATGGCATCGAGGTTCACCGAGAGGGGCCACCGAACCAGCACAGCCAGAAGCAGCGCCCAGGCACTCAAGAGGAGGGCATGTCCATGTCTTGCACCGAAGCGATTGGGTGGTGTCGGGGCTTCTGTGGCGTTCGCAGCGTCAGTCACCTCTCTGAAATGGCATAATCGCAGCCTCGCATCAACCAGTCAGTCTGTCTTGGAGAGGGATTGCGAACCCCGAGTCCTTCATTTTCTTTGCCTGCACAGAGTGCTCTCCTTCTTTTCGGGGCGCTTCTGCCTGTTCTCGGCGTTCTTGGAGGTCCAAGTGAACGCTTGGTTGGGACCGAGCTTGGCGATGTCTACAAGCACGCCTGGTCGTTCTGGCACACACCGCATGCTCTGGGCACTTGGCCCTGGACGGAGGCGCTGAACGCTCCCGGGGGTGGGCGACTCTGGGATGTCATGCTTCTGCCTTCACTGGTGATGGTGCCTGTGACCAGCCTCGTGGGACCCGTTTTCGCCTCCAACGTGTGGGTTGTGGTCTCTCTCCTGGCGATAGGATGGGCGACTCGTGCGCTGGCGGTGGAGCTCGGAGGCGACACCCCCAGCGCAACCGTCGCGGGATTTATTGCTCAGGGAGCCCCCTACCTCTACGGGTACCCGCTCTATTCGGGGGTGCATGAGCGCTTGGGAATCTGGCTGTTCCCCTTTCTTCTGGTGTGTGGTCTCAAGCTGCGAGATGGCGGAAAGCGCAGGTGGGCACTTTGGGGGGTATTGGCTTTTGGCTTCGTGGCGTCCGGCTGTGGGGTCTATGGAATCTGGGCTGTTCTCCTGCTTGCGTTGAGTGCGCCCTTCCTTGCTCGTCGAGACGGAGTGTGGGCGAATCTTGGGGCCTTGTTGCTGCTCTGGGTCGGGGTGGCCGTCGTCAGTGTTGTCCTGCTTGTCGCCATGAAAACGGCCTCAGGCGCATCCTCGTTGTCCCCCCAGCCCGACCGCTTTGGAGTGCTCGGGATCCCTTGGGGAATGGATTTCAGTTCATCCACAGTGTCCTCGCTGCTTCTCCCATGGAAGGTTCACTCAACGACCCCCATCGACAGCGGAGATGCCCTTCTGGAGCTCTCCTACTTGGGTTGGGTTCCCTTGGGAATCTGCATCGCTGGGCTGTGGAAGAAACACACCCGCTGGATTTGTGGGATCGCCATCGGTTTTGCGTTTCTGTCGCTTGGGCCCACCATCGAGTTGGGGGGCAGTACTCGGGTCAACCCGATCTATGTTGCCGTCTCTTGGGTGCTTCCCACGTTTGGAAGCGTTCCCGTACCCTTTCAACTGGTCGGTGTTTTTGCGGCGTTGGCTTCCCTGGGCCTGCTGGCGATTTCAGCTGCGTCCGAATCGCGCCAGAGAGCCATCTTATCGGTACTCGTGGTGGCGTCGGTTGGTGAGCGAGCGCTGATTCTTCCCACGGGGCTGGTGGTGGAGACAGCGCCTGCAACCGTCTCCGAGGTGTACAACGTTGTGGACCAGGGAACCGTGGTGGAAATCCCGAGGGACTACCGCGATCGGGCTCTTTCGCCAACGCGTTCGTTTTTAGCGCAGGCCGAGCATGAGCAGGGCTTGCCCCTCTCCATCAGTACGGGTGTCACCCGATGGGATGCTTTTCTTCCGATTCGGACCGGCATGTCGGAGGTGTGGGACACCGATTTGCGTTGTCTTGCACGTGGGGGCTTTGAGTGGTTGGTGGTGGACAGGGAGTTGTACCGGGATCCGGAGTCGGCCTCCCAGGCTCTCTCGGGAATCGAGACCGTGCTCGGGTCTCCGGAGGCGTCTGACCGCCGATGGACGGTATTTTCGCTGAGGTCCCTCGGTGAGAGGCCCTCAGAGAAGCGGTTTTTCTCTCCGTTTCAACCCCTTGTGGGCATGGACAATGGCGGGCAAGGTCCCCCTGAAGCGGATCGTGGACCGGATGCGCCACTCGGCATTCACTCGGGTCGAGAGGCTGCGCGTTGTCCCCTGTGAGAATGGGGAATGCAGAAGTGCACTTGACGGATTAAAAAGCACCATCTTCGGAGTTCATAATGCGATTCGCCCCACTTTCTTTCGCCAGTCTTTCTGTTCTTCTGCTGGCTTGCCCAGCGCCACAGGATCAGCCCACGACCATGGGCCCATCGGGTCCTCAGCCGGGGATGCCTGGACCTGCCGGGGCGCCCAATCCAGGGCCTGCTGACGGAACAGCTCCCCAAGAGGGAGCACCCCCGCCAGCGGTGGGCGAGGATGGAGAGCCCCCAGAGGCGGGCGAGTTGCCACCACCGGTTCGAGGCCACATCGAAGGCTTTACCGGGGAGCATTCAGGCAGTCCGGACTCGATGGAAGCGGGGGTCATGATCATTCTCCAGCCCATCCGGAATCAAGAAACCATCCGGGGCGGAGCGCACTTTGCTCTGAGCGGGACTGTGGAGGGCTCGTGCGATGGGGACCTGCGTATTGATGTCCTCAGTGCCACTCCAGTCTCGGAAGAGGCGGGTCAAGTTGGACCTTTGAGCGCCTTAGAGTTGGATGAGCCGGGGGCATTTGAGGTGGTGGTCCCTGAGGGGGACACGGTGGAGCTGAGCGCCATCTGCGATGTGGACGATGACGACCGCATCGGCATGGGCGATCTGCTCTCTGCGCCGGGCGGCGCCGTGGGCTTGTCGGCTGCGCAGTCGGGCATCACGCTGACTCTGCAGCCACTGGCCGGGGTCCCCAACCCTGAAGAGGGCGGTCTGGAGAAAGACTGAAGACATTCCTGGAGAATTGAGTCTGGTGGCCTCCTGCACTTTTGTGCTATGAGTTTTGCCGTCTGATTTCTCCCTGGAAGGTTTCATGCGTAGTTCCCTGCTTCCCGTTTTTCTGTGTTCCCTAGCGCTGCCCACGCAGTCTGCCATGGCCTCCGACTACATCATCGAGATCGGAGAAGAACACCGTCTCGAAGGAGTCGGTGGAGGCTGGGGTCGAGCGTTTCCAGCGGGTGGTGGCGACTGGCACTACCTCTTCGGTGGAGCCGGGGACTATCGGCAGATGGGCCTCACGTCTGACTTTCAGTTTGATTTTTCCACGGCACTGCCGCTCACGGGTCGGACCAACCTGATTGACCATGCGATTTCAAAGTGCCCGGATGGGACCTACATGCACCTGGGCTCGGGAGAGGTAAACATCCCCGACGACTCGGCCTGGGGTTTCCGCTACGACGCAGACTGGAACATGATCGCAGAGGCCGATGTGGATGTGGCCAATCCGGACTACCAACACAACGATCTTCCGATTCTCTGCTCCGAGTTCGTGGACATGGCGATCTTCCAGCCCCGGATTGATGCGGAAGCAGCCGTTTATTTCTTTGACGAGGACCTGAACTCGATCGATCACAACCTCTCGATGTCGCCGGTTCCTCCTGTTCCGGGCAGCAGTCTGATTTACGACTATGAGAATGACACCATCATCCGCCTGACGGCGCCGGAGATCGAAACAGAAGACTCCACACCGAGAAACAAGCTCATCGTGTTCACGGTCTACTGGGACCAGGAAGAACCGTATGAAGTGAAGTCGGACATCGACCTCACGGACGCAGGCATCGACTGGGACTGGCATGCCTACTGGCCCCAGGGCCTGCTCCGCATCGGAGATTTCTATTTCGTGGCGCACATGGCTCGGCCGGTGGACGGTGGCTACAACCAAGACGATGGAAACCTGTTCCTCCAGGTGTTCGACACCAACTTCAACCGGATCGAAACCCATCAACTGACCAATGACCCCGGCCCGGAAGCCAACCAGAGACCGAGCCTGACGGTTCAGGACGATGTGCTGCTGGTGACCTACGACAAGCGCATCAACAACCAACTCGCCAACTACGTGATGTCGATCAAACTCGATCTCGAGGCGATTGGGGAGGGAAGTCCGAACATCAGTCCAACGGCCTACGCAGGCGCGGACTTCAACGGCGCTGTTGGAGCACTCGCAACACTGGACGGCTCGGGTTCCTCGGATCCGGACAACGATGAACTGGACTACAGCTGGACTTTTACCGCGGTGCCGGAGGGATCGGCCTTGACCGACGACGACCTCGTCAACCGGTTTACCGATGCCCCCAGCTTTGTGCCTGACGCCCTCGGGGAGTTTCAGGTGGAGTTGACGGTGTCCGATGGAGAGTCGAGTGACTCCGACGATGTCTGGATCACGGTGATCGAAAACCTCGAGCCTGTAGCCGACGCCGGCGGTGACCAAAGCGTGGCCCTCGCAGAATCCATTCTCTTGGACGGCAGCGGTTCAAGCGACCCCGACGGCGACGCCCTGACCTATCTCTGGACCTTTGAGAGTGTCCCTGAGGGCTCAGAACTCAACGACACCTCCATCAAGGCGGCGACAGCGGCGATTGCTGCGTTTCAGGCCGATGTGGAGGGTTCGTACATGGTGACCCTTGAAGTGTCGGATGGAAACTTTGTGGTCACGGACACCATCGAGATCACAGTGGGCTCCGGTGGCTGCGGATGTGCCTCCACCCCCGACAGAGGGGGAGTGGTTGCATGGGGCGGATTCCTGCTTGGACTCTTGGCTTTCCGCCGACGCGGGCAGGGGCAGTAGAATCGATCTACGGCGCCCCATTTTGATCGAGAAAAGATCCTTGCGTCTCGCCTTTTTCCCTGGCAAACTATGGGGAGTAATTCGGTACAGGTGAAAACACCTCGGAGGTCCCATGCGTTTCATGTCCACAATCGGCGTTCTCTCACTCGTGGCAGGCTGTGCTTCCACAGAAGAGCAAAACCCTTCCGGTGATCTCCTCGAGGGGATTGAGCTTCAGGTTGTTGAAGCAGGCAGCTTCAACATGGGAAGTCCCGAGAGCGACATGGAGCGCGGAGCGGACGAGATGCTGCACGAAGTGAGCCTCAGCCAAGACTTTGAGATGGGCCTCACGGAGGTGACCGTGACTCAGTTCCAAGCCTACATGGGCTATGACCCGGTGGAAGAGAACGTGGGCTGTTTCGACTGCCCCGTCCAAAACGTCAGCTGGAGCGAGGCCGCAGCCTTCGCGAATGCGATGAGCATGGTCCACCAGCTCGAGCAGTGCTTCACCTGTGAAGGGGACGGAGTGGACGTGGATTGCCAGCCCGCGATGGAGCCGGTCGACTGCAACGGGTATCGACTCCCCACTGAGGCGGAGTGGGAGTTTGCAGCGCGTGCAGGCACGGACCTCGCCTACCCCGGCTCGAACGACCCGAACGATGTGGGTTGGTTCTACGACAACTCTGACCACCACACCGAGCCTGTGGCAACCTTGGCCCCCAATGCCCTTGGGTTCTACGACATGGCTGGAAATGTCCGTGAGTTTGTGATGGATTGGTACACCGAGTTTGGAAGCGACTCGGTCACTGACCCGCACGTGTCCCGAGTTGAGGGGCTCTACCCGGTAGAGCGCGGCGGGTCCTTCGACTGCATCGCGCAGCACCTCCGCGTTTCGACACGGTTCTTCCACATGAACGCGGATGCCGATCATCCAAACAACGGTCAAGGCCAAGACCGCGATGCCATTCGTGATGCACACGTCGGCTTCCGGCTTGCGCGTACCGTACGATAGTCCACCCACGAGGAGATATTGGGAATGCGACGAACTACCACCCGGACTCTGTCCGGAAGCCACGAGACTGGTCTGCCTACACAACTTGCGCTTGCGTCCGTCTGCATCACCTTGGGACTGCTCCTGAGCTCCTGCGGCGGTGGCGACTGCGATCCAGGGTTTGGTAAGGGCGAGGACGGAAACTGCTACCCACTTGCGGAAGCTGACACCGACACCGACACCGACACCGACACCGACACCGATACGGATTCGGACACCGACACCGACACCGATACCGATACGGATTCGGACACCGACACCGATACCGACACGGACACCGATACGGACACCGACTCGGACACCGATACGGACACGGATACGGACACGGACACGGACACGGATACGGACACGGGATTCGCGTCCGGTGAGTGTGCCACAACGCCTCCGCTCTCAGGCACCGTCAGCAACACCAGCATGAACTTCGACACCTTTGCTTGGGCCAAGGTGACCGAAACCTCCGTAATGATGCTCGGTTTCCAGTCTTCGGATTTGGATGATCCGAGCCGGACAGCCTGTGACATTGTCGAGGACCACGTCGGACATGTTCAGTACGTGGATGAGATGGCGCTCATGGAGATGGGACTGCAGGGCGACATGGCCAGCGGAAACAGCTTTGACATCGTGAGCAACCCCTCGCAGGCCTCCGGAAACACCTGGGGCCAAGCCAACCTGACGATTGATGAGGGGGACCCCAGTCTTCTGTCAGAATCTGGAACCGGCTCGATTCTCAGCTACGCGGGGGAAGGCAGCCCAATTGAGCTCAACTCGCTGACACTCAGCTTTGGTTCGCAGGGCTCAATGGGGTCCAACATCACCGCCTGCTACTGTGAGGATGTGGCGAAGTTCTGGGACACCGAGGTTCCAGACGAGGACGAAGAGGACGACTAGAACGCCAACGGGGCAGGCAAAACCTGCTCCGATCCTTCGAACGATGAACTCAAGGCTCAGCGGGAACGTCGAGTTGTCCGGACTGGTTTGAACCCCAGCAGAGAATGGCGTGGTCCTCGGTGAGTCCACAGGCCGAGTTCCATCCCGAGCTCACGGAGACGAAGGTCGCTTTGGGCGGTCGGAGGACCCCAAATTCGGTTTCCCCCCAGCAGATGGCTTGCCCGTCGCTTCGAACCGCACAACTCTGGTCGTCTCCTGCACTGACTTGGAGGTACGTTCCAGGAGGTGGAGTGCTTTGGCCTGCCTCGTTTTGGCCCCAGCAGCGCAGGTGCTGGTCCTCACCAATGCCGCAGGTGTGGCTCCAGCCGGTCTCCATCTGGAGCAGGACGCTGCTTGGGGTACCCCCGACTTGATCGCGGTCATTTCCTCCCCAGCACAGGACGTTGCCCGTCTCGGTCTGTGCGCAGCTGTGGTCCCACCCCGCTCCAACGTCCACATAGACTTCGCCCTCCGGCACGTTGAGTTGGCTTGAGGTGTTGTTTCCCCAGCAAAGGACTTCTGCAGTGTCGGTCAGGCCGCAGGTGTGGTACTCCCCAACGCTCACCTTCTCAAAGCTTCGCTCCGGGGCGATGAGTTGACCTTGGTCGTTGAGCCCCCAGCAGACCGCTGTGCCATCGGTTCGTACACCACAGCTGTGGAGGTAACCAAGGCTGACCTGTCGGAAGAGCCCATCGGGTGGAATGGCCTGCTTTCCGGTGTTCAAGGGAGCATGAATTTCATCGTCCTCACAGACGCCACTGCCCCAGCACTTGATCACGCCAGTGGACAACAGGCCGCAGGTCTCGTGCATGCCTGCCGAAACCTGTACCCAGTGGACGTCAGATTGAACTCCCGTGTCACACTCTCCAGAGAGAATGCAGTCAGCGAGATCGTTGGTCTCTGTGGGTGCGCATGCAGCCAGGAGGCCGAGTAGAAAAAACGGGGGTCGCATTACGTCCAAAAGTGTAGCCGTCTTCCGGCAGGTGGCGCCAGTGGCGCCTTCTCCGATTATACTGAGGGGCATGGCAAAGCGGATTCAGATGCTGTTGTGGTCCCCTGTTTTCTTGTTCGCGTGTGGGGAAAAACTCCCCGATCTGGAGTTTCCAGAGGCAGACAATCGCCCGTCCTTCCACGGATCGGGAGGACCGTGGGTGGATTTCGAGCAGCAGGATCTCTTTGAGGGCTGTGCGTTCCTCGATGGAACAGAGGAGGATCGAGACCACCACAACCTTGTGATGCCCTACCGAGGGCACTTGGTCATGCCATGGGCACCCGAGTGGGGTCGTGGTGGCTTGAGTTTTTTTGACATGCTTGATCCATGCGCTCCCGAGCGCGTGGGCGACAGCTTCTCAAAGTGGATGAGAGAGACCCATGCAATCGGGTTCGTGCACCTCGATGAAAGCAGCCCCTTTGCCGGGGATTGGGCGATGGTGAACGGTCTCCTGGGTGTGCTCTCTTGGGACATCTCCGATCCAACGAACATCGTTGAGGGCGCCTACCTCCCTCTGCCGGATGTGTTTTACCCAGATGCTTATGCACGGGTGACCCTCTCCTTGTTCTGGCAGTACCCATGGCTCTATGTGGCGGGAGCCGACAACGGTGTCTACGTCTTGGATGCGACGGATCCGATGAATCCGGAGCTTGTCAGCCAGTACAAATTCGACCCCGTCCTCCGTGCAGGTGGGGTCTGGGCAATGGGAAACCTGTTGATCGTCAGCACTGCTGAAGGAAAGCAGACGGCGCTTCTGGACATCTCGGACCCAGCCAACCCTCAGCCGATTCCGGGAGGCTTGTTCTACAACGCAGAGAGCGGTGGCACCCCTGTCGAGGCCTACCACGCCAATGTGGCCGGCGATTGGGTCCTCTATGCCAGGAAAGAGGGTGCAGGTGGCTTGATTGTCTACGACATCTCGAATCCGTCGGAGCCTTATTTTGTGTCGGAACTCGTGACGGGTGGAAACGGTGGCTACGTCTTCTACGACGAGGGGGTCGCCTTTGTGGGAGAGTCCAACATGGCGCGCGTCATTGATGTCTCGGACATTGAGCGGCCGCAGCTCCTCGGGGAGGGGTGGATGCAGGGAGACCTCGACACCTTCACACCCATTGGGAATGTGGCGGTCATGGCTGTGGATGACGAAGCGGTCGCCAACCAGGCATCGGTGGTCATGCCGTGGAGAGAAGAGGTGGATGAGGATGGACCGAAGGTTCTCCGCATCGACCCCCCCAACGGGGCAACGGGAGTTGCGCTAACATCCCGAATTGGAGTGGGGTTCAACGAGGTCGTGGACTCTTCCAGTGTCTTCGCCGGCTCCATACGACTCTACGACGATGAAGGGCGCGGGATTGATGGTTGGGGTTCAGCTCAAGAGACCATCGCCAACTACAGCCCAAAGGTGCCCCTGCGTCCGGGGGTGACCTACACCATTGAGGTGGCTCAGGGAGGGATTGTAGACAGCCATGGAAACCCCGTGGAGGAAACGGTTCTGAGCACCTTCACCACAGCGGGAAGCGAATGATCCTCTGGGCCTTGGCCTTGTGGGCATGCGGTTCAGAGGAGGCCTCTGCTCCCACTTCAGCGGATGCGGGTGTGGACATCGTGGTCCCTGTCGGTGAACCGGTGTCGTTCGACGGTTCCGGGAGCGAAGGGGAGAGCGCCCTCTGGAGTTTTGGGGATGGCTCGACATCGGAGGGGTTTGTCTCGGAACACGTCTACTCAACCCCTGGGCGCTACAGTGCAGTACTCCAGGTCACTGGGGCAGATGGACTGAAGAAGACGGATTCCGTCCGAGTGGTGGCGCATCTAACGCCGGCAGAGACTCCGCCGGTCTGGTCCAGCTCCCTTGCCGTTCATCCCACTACGGGAGCCATTTGGGCGGTGAACCCAGAGGGAGACTCCGTGGCGGTAATCGATCCGGAGAGCCGGGATCGCGTTCTGGTTCCCACCTGCGGAGGTCCCCGAACCGTTGCGATCGATGCTGCGACGAATCGTGTTCTGATTGCCTGCGACTCCGGGGATGCCCTCGATGTGATGGATGCCTCGACTCTGGAGCAGGTCAATCGAATCCAGCTTTCTCGAGGCGCACGACCCTATGGGGTCGTGGCGCGAGATGGGGTCTGGTGGGCGGGTCTGCAGGGCGCACAGGCCGTCGTCCGGGTCGATGAAAGTGGCGTTGTTGAGCGGGTCGACGGTGTTCCAGATCCGAGGGCGCTGGTCTTGGACCCGGACGGAACCCTCTTTGCCACCCGCTGGCGGTCACCCGACGAGCAGGGCTGGGTCAGTCGGGTGAGGGCTGACGGAATCGCGTTGGCACTGGACACCACGGCAGACAGCGACACGACAAGCGGGGGTGTTCCGACCCAACTCGACGGACTCTCGATGTCTCCGGATGGGGGCAGCCTCTATGTGCCCGCTCACCAGGCCAACGTGCGAAGGGGCGATTACCTGAGCGGTCAGCCATTGACCTTTGAGACGACGGTGCGTGCGGTACTGCGTGTGATTGAGGACGGCAGGGAGACCGATCGAGTGGCCAAGCTTTTCGACGAGAAAGGCCACGCCAATTTCGCTCTGCCGTCGCTTCTTGGCGACCTGATCTACGTCCTGCATCCTGGAACACAGACGGTATCGGTTTTAGACGCCTACTCCGGTGTGAATGCGGGGTCGATACTTGAGGTGGGCCACACCCCCACGGCGTTGGGCCTCTCCCCGAATGGAGAGACACTGTATGTGCATGCCTGGCTCGACCGGGAGGTGGTCGCCTTTGATGTGACGGATCTCTCGAGTGCAACGGCTCGGCTGTTCACTGTCCGCACCTTGGAGGATGAGCCCCTCTCTCCGGAGGTTCTCTCGGGAAAGCGGGTCTTCCACAGCAGTGCGGACCCGAGAATGGCGAAATCGGGCTACATCAGCTGTGCGCACTGTCACCCGGATGGGCGGGACGATGGGGTGGTCTGGGACTTTTCGGACCGCGGTGAGGGACTCCGAAACACCACCAGCATGGAGGGCATCGGGAGCTTGAAAGAGGGCCCCCTCCACTGGACGGGCAACTTCGATGAGATCCAGGATTTCGAAGAGGACATCCGGGAGGCCTTTGGTGGGCTTGGCTTCCTCTCTGAGGAAGAGTGGCGGGACTCCGAGGATGCGCTTGGCGAGCCCAAGGTGGGGCGAAGTGCAGCTCTGGATGATTTGGCCTCCTATGTCATGAGCCTTGTCGATTTTCCGGTTTCACCCTTTGACGAGCCTCTCGGAGGGGAGGAGGCCTTTCTGGAGGCTGGCTGTGACGGCTGCCACCCGGCACCCGATTACACGGACTCGAGCGTCGAGAGTTTCCAGCGGCACGATGTGGGGACCTGGACGGAGGCCTCTGGCCAGCGTCGCGGTGATGTTCTGGACGGCTTCGATACCCCCACCCTGAGAGGCGTTCACGCCACAGCTCCATACCTCCACGACGGCTCGGCAGAGCGTCTTGAGGAGGCGATTTGGGCCCACGACGCCTACTCGGAGATGAGTGAGGACACGGTGCAGTTGATCGCCGAATTCGTGCGATCACTGTGAGGAGGACGGGAGCCAGCCGAGCTGCTGAACCCTCTCAGCGAGTGCTGCAGCCAGCATGCGGTGTCCGTTGTCGCTGAGGTGGACGTCGTCTAAAAAGTGGTCTGCACCGCTGTTGAGCAGCAGTGCCGGTGCATCAAAGTAGGCAACATCGGCATGAGAGGCTGCGAGGTCTTGAAGCATTTGGTCGTAGTCACGCAGTGAGGCGCTGCTCGGTGTGATGGCTTCAGGAATCAGAAGCAGCTTGGCTCCCCGTGCCCGCGTCACTTGGTGGATGGCCAGAAGGTTCTCTCGCGCATGCTCCACGGGGACGGCGATCGAGGAGGCTGTCTGCAGGAGGCTGCTCAAGAAAAAGCGAAAGCCCTGAAAGAGCCGGACGGTGGGAAGAGGCGTCGAAGGTGCGCCGTGGTCCCTCCACTGATCGTAGAGGTCCCGATAGGGACGTGAGGAGCGGGTCAGAATGTCGTTGTGGCCCAAGTACACGGAGACGATGTCGGGCTGCAGTGCTTCGATCTCTCTCTCCACATACCGAGCCACGTGGAAGCTCGTCCAGCCACCAACGCCCTGATTCAGCACTTGCGCCCGGTCTTGGAGCAGCTCAGCGATGCGTGCCGGGTAGAATTCCTCGAGGTTGTCGTTCTGGAAGGCGCCCCCTGTGGCCGAGCTGCCCAGGCAGATCCAGCGCGGCAGGCTCGCGTCAGGTGCGATGGTCACGGGGTATCCCGACGAGGGGTAGGTGGTGGTTTTCGCTTCGTCCAGGGCTTGAAAATCGGAGAGGGTCGATCGGGTCCAGCCCAGCTGCTCGTCGTGGTTCATTCGCCCTGTGGGGGTCCAGGTGAGGCCGGTCTGGGTCCATCGAGTGCCCCATTCCGCAGAAAGGATCGAAAGCACCAGGAGAAAAAGACTCGAGGAATTGACCCATCGGGCCCGTCGAGCGTTGGCGTTCACAGCAACAAGAAGCCCCAGAAATACCCCGGCGAGCCCGAAATAGAACACTGCCATGGGCCAGCGCGGTCCGGCGAGCAGGCTCAGAATCGCCGCCCCGGCTCCGAAAATCGAGGCGCCGACGACCAGCGCTCCTCTGAGGGACGGGGACCGACGGGCTCGGCTCCCAGCATGATGGAGGAGCTTCAGCAGAAGGGTAAGAAACAGGGGGACCGCTGCAGCCAGGCTGGTTTCAGAAAGTCCCGGCATTCGCATGTTCTCCACGATCTGCATGCGATCTGCAGCCTGGAGTGGCCAGGACAACAAAAGGGGGCTGGTGGTCAAAGCAGCGATTCGAGAATCGACGCCGAGGCGGATTTCAACTCTCCAGAAGACAAGCACCAGGAGGATACCTGCTGCTGCCCCCAGGGGACCTGGCGCTGGAAGAAAAGGGCGGTTGAAGCTTCCGGAGTCCGTGATGCTTTCGAGGATGTAGATGCGCTCGAGTCCGGCCATCAACGTGGGCTGCCCTCGGGAAGCGGCGCTCTGGCAGCGCAGGGACTCCTGTCCTGACTCCGCCACAAAGCCGTTCTGTGTCTTTTGAATCCGGAGTTGATAGCGATCGCGGTCGGGAACAGGGAGGCTGCCCTGACATCGGAGTGCTGTCTGCTGCCCTCGGCCAAAGGACAACGCCTCCACTTGGCCCCCATTGGCTCGGCTGAGAAAGAGGCCATCGCCGAGTAAGTGGTTGCTCGCGGTGCTCGGAGCTTGATGTGGAACCTGTTTGGGCTGCTCCGCGGCAAGTGCGATTCGGGCCTCTCCGGCCTCACCCAGATTGAGGTCCAGTGCCCAGCTCTGACTTGGAGCATTGGAGACAAGTCCTTGAAAGTGATCGAGGCTGTGCGAGGCGCTGCTTGGTGGGAGACTGCCGAGCAGGTCGGAGCGTCGAAAGGGAACCTTGGCTTCCAGGCGAGTCCAGCCGCCTGGCTCACCTTGGGACGCTTCCTCCCCCATGCCTTGCAGCCATGCCGATCCCGTCCCTGCCCCGGCAAGGCACAGGAGAGCCATCCAGATCCAAGAGGCCTTCTTCATGGGCGTCCGCATATCAAGGTGGGCTCGCTTGGCCGTTGAGGTTGTCTCCCCAGCAGAGGAGACGACCGTCTTGTGAGATGGCGCAGGTGCTGAGTTCGCCCGCGTCGATGGCAGTGAAGCTTCCCGATGGAGAAAGCACCTCCGTCCAGTTGTCGGGCTCGGTATCCAGTCCGTCCAGCCCCCAGCAGACAACCTCGCCGGAGGTGGTCAGGGCACAGGAATGGGCCGCTCCGCTGGATACCGTCTGGAAGCGGCCCTCCTCAGGCGCGCTGGATTGTCCAAAGACGTTGCTTCCCCAACAGAGGATGCTCTCATCGAGGGTGACACCGCAGGTGTGTGCCCCACCGGATGCGAGTGAGGAAAAAGACGTGTCAGGCGGGGAGGCCTTGCCTTCCTCATTGCTTCCCCAGCAGACTGCCGAGTCATCGGCTTGGAGAGCACACGTGTGGTCGAACCCGGCAGCGAGTCCTCGGAGTGGGCCTTCAGGAGGAAGGAGGTTTCCAGTGCCGCCAAAGCCCCAGCACTTGGCCTCGCCCGTTTCCTGCAGACCGCAGCTGTGGGATTTCCCGACGCTGATTTCCATGAACTCCCACTCTGGCGGCGAATCTTTTCCATAGGTGCTCTCCCCCCAGCAGGTGGCTCGCTTGTCGGTGAGCAGTCCGCAGGAGTGGCTTCCAGCACTGGAGATGTCGGTGTAGCTTCCGCTAGGAACATCCAGTTGTCCGTCCCCGCCTTCCCCCCAGCAGAGGACCTCGCCGGTCTCTTGAAGCGCACAGGAGGTGTCGTTTCCAACTTGAACCTGCACCCACCCGGTGCTCTCTCCCCAGCACTCGGTACAGTAGTCCGGAGTGTCTTTGGGGTCGCACCACCCGGCCAGGAGGCAGTCGGCATCTTGGCAGTCGGTCTTCCCGTCGCCGTCGTTGTCGGCTCCGTCCATGCAGAACTCGGACGTGTTTTCGGAGTCGAGGTCCGTGCAGCCCACAATCCACAACAGGCCCAGAAATCGAATCATTGAACAAGCAGCCAGCTGGTCATGTACATGCGGCGGTCGTCCACCGCACTCGCGGCACGCCAAGTACCGGGGTTGTCGAGGTGGACGTAGAAGTGATCGGACTGTGCAGGGGCGCCAAC
The DNA here is from genome assembly GCA_036021505.1 of Myxococcota bacterium. Classification (GTDB taxonomy): domain Bacteria; phylum Myxococcota_A; class UBA796; order UBA796; family CAJQPC01; genus JAYXVV01. The sequence continues at coordinate 15,561 of JAYXVV010000155.1, forward strand.
CCACGTGTCGGTGGTCTGCCGTGTACTCCGGTCGGTCCAGGTGTGTCCATCGATTTGCAGGACGTGAACGGCCTCGCCGTAGGCGAGCACGTTGACCCGAGCGATGTCACCCGTCCGCGCAATCACGGCCATACCTTCCTGGGTATCCGTCTTGTCACCCGCCAAGTCGGCTGTTTGGGGAACGAGGGTGAAGTTGTGGACCTCGTCCTGTGGGTTGAGAATGTCCCAGTTGAACGACACCGCGGGTTCATACAGGTCCAGCATGATGTAGTTGATCATGTGCGTCGGTGTGTAGAGCGCCTCTTCCACTCCAGAGCGTACGACCACGAGTCCAATCATTCCGGAGAGAGCTTGATCATCGAAATAGGCTTCATCGAGGTGGGTAGCGGCGTAGTAGAAGGTTCCAGCGCCCTCAGTAGCGTGCCATTCGTAGGTGACGGTTTCTCCAGGATCGGCTTCAATCTTGGCATTCGCTGAATCCACGTGGAGGCCATGGGGCCGGACGTTGATCGGAACCGTCGTGTCGTTGACGAGTGTGATGTTCAGAGTGTCTCCAAGATTGCAGACGAGCGTTGGCCCGAGGAACTGGCCGTTGATGTGGTAGCCGTCAACGTCTGCTAAGGTCTCGCCGTCCTCCCTCTGCACGGTCCAGTCTCCCTCAGAAACCGTGAGGGTGTAGTCCACCACCACACCTGTGGGTTCGATCGCTTCGAAAGGGCTGTCGCTTGGGGTGTCCCCTGTGTCCTCGCTAACGCTTGTGCATGCGCTGGTTGCAAGAAGGAAAAACGGTGTGAACCACCGAGGGAATTGACTCATGAAAAACGCTCCTTCTGCAGAGCATTGCATGAATCAATGCGGGGAGGCGATAGGATGAGTCTATGGAGAGTTCTGAGCAATGAAGTGGTCGTCACGAGAGCTGGCCTTGTGTGGGCTCATCATCGGAGCTGGCTGTGGCTCCGAGTTGCCGAATGTTGACGAGGCAGACCCGGGAAACACCGTCATCTCCCTGGGCCTCAACGGCGCGATGGCGCCTACGCGTGGATTGGTCTGGGAGAGGGATGATGGGTTTCTTCTCTCGGGTCACACGGTGCCCACAGTGCTCTCCCTAAACCCCGGCTTTCTTCTGTTTGCCAGTGCTCCGGAGCGTGGGCGCATCTCGATGCATCAATCCATGGATGGGTTGGCCTGGGAGTCCAGGGGGTTTTTGGATCTCAGCGGCCTGCCGGTTCAATGCTCTCGAACGGTTCTGGATGTGAGCGTTCAGCACATCGAAGGAGGGTATCGCGTCGTTGTCGAAACGTGGGAGAGGTCCTCGGGTCTGATGGATCCGAGCGGTCAGGCCAGGCCTCAGGAGGAGTCCCCCACGGTCTTCTGTGCGCTGGAGTCCTCGGACGCACAGAACTGGACTCCAGTGGGACAGCCGCTCCAGTGGCCGGGTCTGTCACGCTCATGGCCTTCAGGACTCGAATTCTTGGGTCCAGAGAGTTCGGGGCTGTTCTACTACGTCGATACCTACCCGGATCTCGATGGGATTCGTACGGGGGAATTCAATCAGGGCCAATTCACGACAAAGGGAGAACGAAAAACGCTCTTGCCCGAGGCTCATGTGGATCCTTTGCCGGTGGCTCTGGAAGGGGGCGGTGTGCGGCTCTACCACAGTCGCGCACTGGAGGGAATTTTGGCCGTTTCTGATTCCAAAGATGGCCGAAATTTTGGAGAAAGCCGACCGCTCCAAGGGCTGTCAGGGCAAGTTTGTCATGCTCCCCCAGAGAGGCCAAGTCCACCCGATGCGTGTTTCTTGGACCCCTCCCTACTCCGGACCTCGGATGGCCGAAGTGTCCTGTATTTCAGCGTCTTCGAGAGCCTTCGAGGAGGCGTTGAGAGGCGGGGTATCGGAAGAGCGTTTGCAGTGGATTGATCGCTTAAAAGCACCGATCCCGAATCACAGACTCGACCATCTTGACGCCTCGCTCAAGTGCCTCTCTCGCGACGTATTCGTTGGCCTTGTGGGCCACATCAATGGAGCCTGGACCAAAAATGAGTGACTGGATGCCCAAGGATGCCAAGTTGCCACCGTCAGTTGCAAAAGACGCTGCACCCAGCTTGCTGTGGCAGGCATGGCCCTCGAGGGCTCGCTGCAGTGCAAGTCCTTCTGGGGTCAGAAGTGCTGGGCTCAAGGTGCGAATTGACGCCTCAACCCGGGTGCCGTCGGGGAGTGTGAGCTCCGCGAGTCCGGCTGAGAGGCGATCGAAAACCGCTCGGCTGTCATCTCCAGGGAGGGGTCGGTAACCCAGCAAGAGTTCGCAGCGGTCAGGAACGAGATTGACCGCTTGGCCTCCTTGAATCTGCCCCACATTGAAGGACACCCAAGGGCGATCAAGGCTCTCCTCAAGTCGACGTTCGAGAAGGAGTTCACTCTCCACGCGTTCGCAGAGGGTGAGGACCCGTTGCATGGCCTTGATGGCCGAGGCGCCGAGGTCCGGTTTGGATGAATGGGCAGATTCTCCAAAGGTTTCGATCCCAACGCTGACGTGGCCAGGGTGCATTCGGAAGATTTGAAAATCTGTGGGCTCGCCGATCAAGCATTCGCTGGGAAGCCTGCGAGGAGACGCCTTGAGGGCATCGGCGAGGAGTGCGGACCCCTGGCAACCCACCTCTTCATCATGGGTCCAGATCAGCACCAGTTGGCGCTTGATTTTGGAGAGGTCCAGGGCGTCGCAGGCACTCAGGCAGCAGGCAATGAAGCCTTTCATGTCCGCTGTTCCTCGTCCGTAAAGTTTGCCGTCACGCTCCGTGAGTACGAAAGGATCGGAACTCCAGGGTTGGCCCTCGGTGGGGACCACATCCATGTGACCGGAGAGGATGAGTCCATCCTCATCCTCCGGGCCAATGGTGGCCACAACATTGGCTTTGGTGGGATCGTGAGGGGATTCGTAGGTGGTGACTGTGAATCCACAGTCCTCTGCTCGCTCGGCAAGGTGACCGGCAAGGCTGCGGATGGGACGATTGGAGACCGTGGGGAATGCAATGAGGCGCTTCAGGTCGTCAACTAACATCAGATTGTTCCTCTTCCTCTTCCTCTTGCTCTTCGGGGGCGAACCAGTTGTGGAGAGTTTTCCGTCGCGTACTGGCCGGGTCAACCTGGTGGGTGCGATTCAAAATCTTCTCGGCGAGTTGAGTGGCCTCGTTGGTATTGAAGGAGCCCGACAAGCCATCCGGAGGCTTGGTTGGCGCTTTTGGAGGAGACAAAAGTTGCAATTTTAGGGCTTTGGGTGCGTCGGTTTTGGCGGACTTCTCAGATTCCAAGCCGCTTCGAATGAGTTGCCAGCAGCGCGTATTGTCGCCGCGAGCGAGTGCTTTTGCAGCGTCTCGGTACAAGGCCGCGCTCGCATGCCAACGGTCGGGTCGGGGTAAGAAGTCGCTTCCTCGGTGCACCCGCAGAAACCACTCATCTCGGGTCTTGAGAAGTGCTGCCTCGTTGAGTTGAAGTTGGTGCAGTTGAGTCAGCCGTTCGACCAGAAACTGCAGAAGCGCTTCTCGGGATTTTGAGCCGCGCCTCAAGAGGGCTTGCATCTCAGAATTTCCAAGTGCACTTGCCCCGTCAAGAAGGGACGTTGACGCCGGGTCTTTAGGGCTTGAGTCAAGCGTTTTCGAACCACCGTTCAGACGCGGTTTCGAGGAGGCGTCGATGGGGTTTTTAGGGCGCATGTCTTTTGCCTTCGGATCGCCTTGACCCGGGTCTTTATGGACCAGTATAGTCGGCCCTCACCCCTGGGCACACAGAGGGGTGGGGACGACCATGAACCTCTTCTCGATCAGGAACGATGACTGCGTGAAAGTGCGGGGGAGATCTCATGATTGAGCAAGAGCCGATGAGGCGCTTCGGCCGTCGATTTGTTGGCGAGAGTCTTCAAAGGGGCCTTTGTGTGGCGGACCGGCTGTTGGCTCGTCGTGAACGGGTGCAGGGTCCATCCATTGAGCTGCCCGAGCGGACGGATGTCGCTTGGGATCGGTGGCGCAAAAGTAAACGTACGGTGAACGCCGGCCCCAATGCCCCCCTGCTGATTCGTTTAGTGCGCTATCCCTACACCATGACGGGTTCCCCAATGGTCCATCTTCCGCGGACAAAGCTGGAAACGCTTCCTGAGCGTGAGGGTTTTGGGGAGGTCATGCGCAGCAACTCAGAAGCCTGGGCGAGGCCTCAGGTCCACCAACCGGCTCGTGGCCGCCTCAAACTGCAGAGTCCAGCTCGGCCGGATTCAATGTCCTGGCTCGATCAGCAGGAGGAGAAATGAGCTCTCCTTCTTTGATGGCGCGGTTGGGTGCGATGGGCGGTTCTCACTCCTCCTACGAAACCATCGGCGAAGT
>JAYXVV010000156.1:0-9321 GCA_036021505.1 Myxococcota bacterium
ACAATCGTGTTCAGTGCCGTATCCACACCCACCGACAAGGTGGTGCAACCAATGTCGTTGTCGATGGAAGCCGGCACACCCACTACCGACAGGCCCGTCTCCCTCGCGAAAACGTCCGCCCCCTCCAACGATCCGTTTCCTCCCACAACAAGAAGTCCTGCACCATCGAGGTTGGCCGCCGCTCGCTGACGTCCCTCAACCGTTCGGAAGGCCTGGGATCGAGCACAATGCAGAATCGAGCCCCCCCAACCGCCGATGTCATCGACGTCTTGCGGCCTGAGGGTCTGAAAGTCTCCCTCAACAAGTCCATCGAACCCGCGGCTGACGCCGACAGCCTCGATCTTCAGCTTGGTGCAGAGCTTTACCGCCGCACGCACCACCGCGTTCATGCCAGGGGCATCGCCGCCAGAAGTCAGGATCGCAATTTTTTCCACCGAAACTCCAAATGTTGGGAGTGCCCATAGCAAGGCTAGCGACTCTTCAAAACCAGGAGTTCGCATTCAACGCGATCTTTTACAGCACACAAACCTTCTGCAAATCGTACCCAAAGGTGGATTTCCGGGCATTCTGTACAAAGTCGAGCGTGTGGGAAATATTTCTGCACCTTCGAGGCTTACACTCCAGACAGCATCACAGGCGCAGCAATGATTCGACGATGGTTCGGCACACTGATTCTCAAAATCTTCGGTTGGAAGGCTGTGGGTGGGGCTCATTTTCCGAAGAGGTGCGTCGTTTTGGCCCACCCCCACACCAGCAACCTCGACTTTCTCATCTTCTTGGTGGCGCGGTGGAGCATCCAAGTTCGTTGCCACTGGGTCGGTAAACACACACTCTTCTGGCCGCCTCTCGGCTGGATCATGCGCTTTCTCGATGGTGTTCCTGTGAACCGCTCCGGGGGCCGAGACAGCGTTTCCGCGATTGCCGATGCCATCGAAAAACGCGACACCATTGCCTTGGCCATCGCCCCTTCAGGATCACGCTCTCGCGGCGACCACTGGCGCTCCGGCTTCTACCACATCGCCAAAAAAGCCGATGTCCCCATTCTGCTGGGCTTTGTGGACTACAAGACAAAGACCGTAGGCCTGAGTGACTTCAGCATCCAGCTCACTGACAACATGAAAGCGGACATGGATCGCTTCCGCGAGTTTTATCAACACAAAACAGGGCGCTTTCCTGAGCAGCAGAACCCCATCCGTCTGAAGGCCGAGTCGGAGGCCTAATCGATGTAGCCCAGCGCCCTCAGCCGAGCTTTCGCCGCGGGAGACAGCGGCACTGTCGACCGCTCAATCCCTTCCTCCCCATCGCTGAGCAGGCCCTCGCTCTGTTCCTGAAGGAAGTCCGTGATTCGCTGGCCAAACTCATCTTCCTGCACCCGACCAAGACGATTCTCCTCCAGCGCATCCAAGGCGTAAAGCTCGTCACCATATCCTGTGGACTCCCGGTGGATGTAGAGCATATCGGCCGTGCGAATGGAAGACATACGATAGGTTGGACGCTCGATTTCCCCTGCGGACTTTGCGGCAAGATTTGCCTCGCGATCGAAACACAATCCACGAGCATGTTCACGCTCGTGGGCCGTAATCCAGGTTCCCATGAGACTCACCCCATCAATGTCATCCGGCACCGGAAGCCGCATCAGCTCCAGCAGCGTGGGCAAGACATCCGTGAGCTCAACGGGGCCCTTTGCACGACGACCTTTGGCAAGTTGGCCTGGCCAAGAGAGCACCAGTGGAACTTGGGTAGACGCCTGGTACAGATCATCTCCGTGATCGAACCAGATGCCATTGTCCCCCAATGACTCCCCATGGTCTGCCGTCACAACAACCAGGGTGTCTTGGGCCTCCCCTCGAGCCTCAACTGCATCGAGGAGTCTCTGAAGTTGGAGATCGGCAAAGGCGATCTCTCCGTCGTACTGGGCCAGTACCCAATCCACGTCTCGAATACCGACCAAACTCTCTTTCAGGTAGTCGGCAACGCCCTCCACCTGATCCATGCTGTTGTGCTCTGCTGAGCGTGGGTTCCCTGAGTAGAAAGCCGTATCAAACGGGGCCGGCGGTTCATAAGGTCCATGCGCATCAAAGAGATGAACCCACATCATCCAGGGTCGTGAGCTCTCTTGCTGTCCAAGCCAACTCAAGGCCCGATCCACAGTTCTGTCGCCGCGACGCTCGACTACCCCGTGGGGGTTGAAGCGTCTTTCCCAGACTGCCCGAAGCCTGGCCAGCAGTGGAGCCTCGACACCGCCCACATCATCGTAGACCTGGAAGCCTCGATCGAAACCGAAGTCGGAGTTGAGGACATAGGCGGAGACGAACCCTCCAGTGGTGTACCCCGCCTCGGAGAGTCTCTCGGAGAGCATCGGACGATCCTCGGGAAGCGGGACCGCATTGAGGAGGTTTCCGTGGCGCCACGGGCCTGTGCCCGTGAACAATCCCAAATGAGAGGGGCCTGTCAATGCGATCTGTGAGAAGGCCTCCTCAAAGAGAATTCCCTTCTGCGCGAGCCCATCAAAGGCAGGAGTCTGTGCCCTCTCGTAGCCGTAGGCCCCCATCCGATCGGCGCGTGTGGTGTCCAAGGTCACCATCAAGAGGTTGGGGAGACGGGTAAGCTGGCTGCTCTGGGCGACCTCGGCTGCGGGTGTTGGACCCGAGTCCCAGCGGGTCAGCGGCACCAAAGCAACCCCGGCGACTGCTGCCACAGCCAGGGGATGACCCGAGATCCCTGTCACCACCACCTTGAGCCACACTGCGAGGCAGACCAGGAGCCAGATCGGCTGCTGAAGGAGAGATTTTCCCTGACCTGGCGTTGGATCCGTCAACGTCAACAGGGCGACTTCGAGGGTCAGGAACACCAGCATGGCCAAAACAAAGCCCGCCTTGGGCTCTCCCCCATCGCGGCCTCGCTGAGCAATCACAGTCAACGGAAATGCGATGATGAGGCCCACAACAGCAGCCGACCCCAAGGAAGCCAAGACAATCCCCAAGGGCCCCAAGACAAAACCGCGCGTCCCGAGGACGAGAGCCACCGCTTCCGATAGGCCAAACACGCAGGCTGCAAGCCCAACACCAGCGAGCATCCTCACCCAGCGATTTGTTGACAACTGCTTCATTCAATCCTTCCCTCGGTCCGTCCGATGACGACCCTGATCGAGAATACTCTTCCCCTAACCCCACAAGTTTGTTGCAGGTGTACGTTTTTAGGTTGACAGTGTCTTCACTTGCGGCCCGTGGGTCAGACCCACTAATACACCTTGGTTTTCTCTGTTCTTAGGTACTGCAACATGTCCTTTCTAAGTCGTACATCCCTGGCACTTGCCGCCGGACTTCTCTTCTCCACCGTTGGTGCGGCGAAGGAAGCGGTCGTCTCCCCATTCATTCCTCGGAGCGTTGATCGTCTCGTGGCGCTGAACATCACCTCGCTGGTGTCCAGTGAGCTGGACTTCAGTCCGGACTATGAGCTGGTCACGCAGTTGGAGAACTTGCCACCCGGGATGAACGCCGCATGCATCAACAAGGCATCCTGCCTCCGTCCCATCGGACGTGCCAACAACGCCAACCACTTGATCACCGGTGCGGTAGCCCCGAAAGGCCGGGCTGACTTCGAGCTCTACCTGGTGCTGTTTGACACCGACCGAGGCACCTTCATTCGAAAGAAGACTTTCATCATCTCCAAAGCCCCTGACGTCATGGCGGACTCGATCGCCAATGTGGTCAACGTCCTGCTCACAGGGGAGGAGAAGCAGGCACCGGTTGATGAGTCTGCCCCGATCGCGGACGGCAGTTTTGATGACTTCGGAGACGAAGACGATTTTTCATTCGATGAAGAGCCCATCTCCCACCGGATGAACCTTCCCGGCAACAGCCGAAACACCCTCGATGACTTTGAGGAGGAAGACCCCCTCGAAATCGAGGCAGAGCGCCGTGCAGCCCAGCGGAGAGCCGAGGAGGCTGAGGAGCGCCGTCGTGCGGAAGAGGCCGAGGCGCGTCGCCGCGCCGAGGAAGCGGAGGCCCGACGTCGTGCGGAAGAGCGACGTCGTGCGGAGGAAGCGGAGGCCCGACGCCTTGCGGAAGAACGCCGCCGCGCCGAGGAGGCGGAGGCCCGACGCCGTGCAGACGAGCGTCGACGCGCTGAAGAGGCTGAGGCTCGACGCCGTCAAGAGCGTTCTCAACCGGAGCCCATCGACGACTACGACGAGTTGGACGATTTTGAGTTTGGCGCAGTGGCTGCCGATGAGATTGGTGTTGACGACATCGAGTTTGGCTCGGCTGTCAGCCTCATCGAGGAAGAGGCGGGGTATGACGACCTGGACGACCTGGGACTCGACACCCGCTACGATGAGGACGAGGATGCCTACGGTCGACGCTCCTACGACTCTGTCGACAATCTGGACGATCCCGAACCTCGATCCTCCGGGCGCAGCAGCCGTTCGGCCTCAACCAACAGTCGAAGCCGGGGTGCAACCTCTCGGGTCAAGGCTCCTTTCGTGGCCAAAGAAAACAGCCTGTCCGTGACCGCTCGCACCGGCGTGAGCCGATTCCAGACACTCACATTCATCACCTACGGTGCAGAGATTGCGATTCCAAGCGGTCCAAAATCCGCCTTTACCGTCGGCATCGACTTCCAGTCCACGAATCGCAAACCCACCATCGAGCAGCAGGTCAAGTTCGGCCTCCCTCCAGAATTGTGGAACACCATCATGCCGCTCAATTTCGGTGCCATTCGACGCTTTGGATCCGGGAGAGTTCAGCCCTTTGTTGGCGGCGATCTGGTGCTCACCCCGTACACCAAAGACTTCAAAATCGCTGTCGGGGCACGAGCCCGAGTCGGCACCGACGTGATGTTCTCCAAGAGCGTTGGTCTCAACCTTGGGGTGTCGACCGGCGCCTGGTACGGGTCTCGATTCGACTCCATTGATGAGGGCCTGCAGGATTTCGGCATCGTTCCGCAGTTCACGGCTGGAACCTCCTTCCTGTTCTAAACGATTCAGCGTACGAGGCACCGAATGCGTCCCTCAGCAGGCCTGTTGAACGCGCTGCAGGGGATCGTGTACAGCGTACTTGCCGGCTACTTCAGCCAGCGTTGGACGCCAGGCGCTGTGCTGTTGGGGATCGCGGCCTTCCTCCAATTTGGATCGGCAGGGATGGTGCTCATGAAGCACCCGGCGGCACGAGGCGTGACGCGATGGACGGCCCTGATCTCCCTTGGCGTTGTGGCCTTGCTCATCGGATTGCACCTGCAGGTGGCCGTCCACATCATTCAGACCTTCACACCCATTGGAGCAAAGACAGGGTGGGGCCTGTTTGCCAGCCTTGCAGCCGCACTTCCCTGGGTGCTCTTCTTTCCCCTCTGGCAGTGGCGGAGGCTGCGTGAGCCCAATGACGGCGCCGACCCCAACGCGATCACTCTGACCTTGCTGCTGTTGGCTCCACCAACCTGGACCGCTCTCCAAGGCCAAGCCGATGTGCACTATGCCAAGGTGGATGGAGCCACCGCCTCGGCATGGCTCTGGGCGACCTGGCATGGTGATGACTCGCCACCTCCAAAGCACGACAAGCCTGTCTCCCTCCTCCTCACCCATCTCCGCGACGGGAAGACCCATTGGAGAAAATCCATCGAGGCCTCGGATCTGCTCAGCGCGCTTCCTGCTCTCGTCCCCAAGGCGCCCCCAGAACAAGGCGACGTTCTCCTCCTCGAGGCCGTGTCCTCAGAAGGCTCCCTTCACCAACCCATTTTGTCTCCGAACGCCCTGGCCATTGCCCCCGGCGTCCAGAGTTTTCGTACCGCCAATGGCCCGCTCAGCCTCCGGCACTGGCTGGGGTCCAATCGAATTCAGCGCGCCCTTTTTGCATTCGAGATCTGGCTTCCCACGGTTCAAACGCGCGAGCCCCTGACCGGCTGGACACGCCAGGATGCCTGGATGGTGGATGCAATGGGCCCGAAAAAGCTCGCGCGAGGGTGGACACAGCCCGAGCGCATCCACATCATGGGACTGGATCAAGCCGCGGAGGAAGCGGCTCGCCACCTGCGATACCACATGCAGGCTGAAGGCAAGTTTGCCTATGTGGTTTACGGACCCTCGGGACAGCCAGGAGGCGGCTACAACTTCCCGCGGCATGCTGGCGGCGCCTGGTTTATGGCCAGAATGGGCAGCCTGACACGCGATCCAAACCTCATTCAAGCGGCCGGTTCCGCCATCAATTTTCTCGTCAACCACACCACGTTCCTGAACGATGGTCGTGCCTACGTTCTCGATCCCTCTCGACGCGACGGCCTGGCTTGGGTGGGCACAACGGCCCTGGCCTTGCTGGCCTTGCTCGACGGTGACGCTCACCCCGAGTTGCAACGTGCCTATACCCTTCAGCTTGCCGAGTCCGTCGACTCTTCCGGGAAGGTTCGGGGCAACATGACCATCAGCAATGAGCAGTTTTCTCCTCAACCCGCAATCACCTACGCCCAAGGACAGGTACTTCTTGCATTGGCGCGAGCGCAAGAACGCGGCATTCCCGGCGCAGAGGACGCCCTCAATCGAGCTGCGGCTTACGTTGAATCCGACTATTGGCCGCTGCCCGCTGCCCGCTTCGGCATTCTCGACGAACACTGGATGTGCCTGGCATCCAACCAACTGGACCGCATGGGGCATTCGGAATCGGGGCGCTCGATCTGTGAGGCCTACCTGGCCCAGCAAGAGGACCTCAACCCCGAGAGCCCATTGACCCTCTCTGCAGGCCCCGCAGGGGGAATCGCAGAAGCCTGGATGGCCGCCGCGCTCATGGATGCACGGGATGGAATCTTTGGACGGCACTACCAGGAGGCAATCGCCTACGGAAAGCTGCTCATTGCCCAACGGTACCGAGCCAGTGATGCAGCCCTTCTGCCTAAGGCCGAGGCCCTCATTGGCGGATTCCGAGACTCCCCTTGGGAGTTGGATGTCCGAGTGGATGCGGTTCAACACATCGGATTCGCTCTGCTGGACTTGGCGGATGTGTTGCGGATGCTTCCCGCGAAGGCCTCTCATGAAATCTGATCAAATCAGTCGGAAAAGACCTTCCAATGCCCGATGGGCTCCGGTATTCTCTCGGTATCTCACATGGGGCAACCGGATCCCATGGTTCGGCATCCCCCCAATACCCGGTGCGACAAAAACACCCCACCCCAACACAAAAACCAGCTTCTTCCTACACTTAAGGGAAATAAAAAAGTTGGCCCATCTCTTGCATTTGCTTCTGACGCATTCGCAAAATCTTTATTCACCCCTGGAGCCCACACCATGAAACGCATCGTATGTCTTAGTTCGATCGCACTCTTGGCTGCCTGTGACACCGCCAACGTCCAAGAGGATGCTGAAGTCGGTCGGATCGGTGGCTATGTCACTGACCTGGACGGCAATCCCGTCGAAGGCGTCAAAATCGAAGCCCAAGGACTGACTGCACTCTCCGGCGCAGACGGTCTCTACTACATTGAGGGCGTTTCTCCCAGCGAGTCCATTCTCGTGACCTTCAAGAAGCGCGGCTACGCCAAGAGCTACCAGGCGACCAGCATCATCTCGTGGGAGACTGTCGGAGTCGACGGTACGCTCATGGAGATTGATGGATTTGGCACCATCGAGAGCGCGATGGGGGGCCGCATTGAGGTGGGTGAGGTCAGCATTGACTTCGACCCCAGTGCTGTCATTCAAGCGGATGGGAGCCCCTACAGCGGTGAAGTTACCGTCGAGGTTACCCACCTCGATCCCCATACAGAGATGGCCGGTGCTCCTGGCGACCTCTCGGCACTCTCCTTTTCTCTGGCCGGCGACGGCACGAGCAAGAACGATTTTGCTTCCGCACAGCTCGTGTCCTACGGCATGCTCGACGTCACTCTCTTCTCGGAAGAGGGCGATGAGCTGAACATCGACGAGTCTTCCCCGGTGGACATCTCAATGCCCATCAGCAACGGAGAGCTTGCGAGTGTCTACCATCTCGCATCCGGGGACACGCAGCAGACTTGGTCCTTCAACCCGGAGCAGATGCGCTGGATTGAGGAAGGCGAGGGCACGGTCATGGCTGACGAGGAGACCGGCGAGTTGAGCTTCAACTTCCAGGCCACGCACTTCAGCTGGTGGAACTGCGACCAGGGCATGGTTCCAACCTGTGCTTCAGGACGAGTCATCGACATGCTCGGCTTCCCCGTCCGGGGCGCCAAAGTCTCTTGCGTGGGCGGCTCCAGCACCTCTGTGGTGACCACGGACGAGAATGGCTACTACGTCTGCTCCGTCCTGGCCGGTGATACCGTGCAGTTCGTGGGTGAGACCTTCGTTGCCAACAGCTGGAACTGGGACAAGAACGTTCCGGTCAAGTTCATCGATGGCGAGGGTTCCTCCTCGGCCACCTGTGAGCCCATCGAGACCATTGAAATCGAGGTCTGCCGTGAGACCGGTGTTGTCAGCGTGCAAAACGTTGAGGCAGTGACCGAGACCGATGCCGTTGGTGGCGTCCAGCAGCTCAACTCCGATGGCGTAGCAGGATTCTTCTGGGAGCCACCCGGGTTCCCTGAGTACTGCGACAACCCCTGGGAGAAGATCGGCCTCGACAACTGCATCAACTTTGACACCCAAGATGCAGCATCCCACTTCCCCAACCTGTCCAACCATGGCATGCCAACAGACGGCCGCTCGGTCGGTAGCTACCTCGAAGTGAGCACCGGAACCAAGGACTACCGGATGATGCGTGACCAGACGGGCAACACCCCCTACTACGCCTGGGACAACGAGGAAGTAGGCAGTGCCGGTATCACCGACAGCTCAGCTGAGTTCGAGAGCAACGATGTCCTGCACGTCTTCGCTCCTGGCGACGCCAGCGACTACGCTGGAGTCTGGGACGAGCCCTACTTTGCTACCGTGCCTCAGCAGACCCGCATGGACAACCAAGCGTTCATGGAGAACACTGGGCAGACCATGAACCTCAGCTACGAGGGCGCCGATGGAGGAGATGTCCTGGTCATGGCCTCGAGCATGAGCGACGGCTCCTCAGAGAGCATGATCTGCCGCATGAACGACGACGGCAACATCCGGATTCCTGGCAGCGCCATGGACCAAATGGACCGTGGATGGGCTGGACTCGGCATCTACAACGCCGATACCGGTTGGGCCGTCGGACCGGACGGACTCCCTGTCCGACTCCAGGTCTTCTCCGGCTCCTCCACCGTGGTCAACATGCAATAGTCCCGCGGGAAGAAACTCATTCGGCCGGCCTCTCCCTGAGGCCGGCCGATTTTGTTTTTGCTCAAGACAAACCCGACCACTCCCCCAGATCCACGTAGCGTCGCAGAAATAACACCGCCGCC
>JAYXVV010000157.1:0-14774 GCA_036021505.1 Myxococcota bacterium
ATCCAGCGTAAATCCGTTCACGCTGCCGCCTTTGGTGGCCAGAACAAGAATGGTGCCCGACCCATAGATGATGTATCCGCCCGCGACAATGTCCCGTCCCGAACGCAGCACATCCCTCTCATCCGCAGGGGTGCCCTCCGGTGTCACACGCTCGAACACCGCAAAAATGGTGCCGATCGTGGCATTCACATCAATGTTTGTGGACCCATCGAGGGGATCCATCGCGAAGACGTAGCGCCCGGAGTGAAAGCGCTCAGGAATCAGCGAGAGGCTCTCGTCTTCCTCCGAGGCCACACAGCACACCACACCCGCGTGCTCCAGAGCCCTTTTGATGGTGTCATTGGCATACATGTCCAGTTTCTGGACAAACTCTCCCTGGATGTTGGTGTCTCCTGTGCCGCCGAGCATGCCCGCCAGTCCCGCTCGATTGACACGATTGGAGACGAGCTTGGCGGCGAGGGTCACCTGTTGCAGCAACCCCACGAACGCACCCGTAGCGTTGGGATGCTCGCGAGCCGTTTCCATGAGAAACCGGTCGAGGGTGATGCCTTCATCAAAGCCCGCCATTCGTCGCCTCTCTTGACAGTGGAGGCCTGCTTTCTGTGATCAGCCGTGCCACAAAGTCCTCGAGTGGGATGCTGCCCAGGTCACCGTGGTCTCTCGACCGCACCGATACGGTGTTGTTCTCGATTTCCTTCTCACCGATGATGGCCATGTAGGGAACACGCATCCCATGACACTCCCTAATTTTCCGACCAATCTTCTCGTCCCCGAAGTCCGCTGTTGCCTTGAGGCCAGCCCTCCTGAGAGCCGCATAGACAGCCTCTCCGTGGGCGACTGACTTCTCAGAGACGGTCATGACGCGAATGGCTTCTGGAGCCATCCATACGGGAAAAGCCCCCGCAAAGTGCTCAATTAGGATTGCAATGAAGCGCTCAAAGGAACCGTAGATCGCCCGATGGACGACAACTGGGGTGTGCTCTGCGTTGTCCGCACCGATGTAGGTGAGCCCGAACCGCTTGGGCAGCTGAAAATCCAACTGGATGGTCGCACACTGAAAATCACGGCCGATTGCATCCAGAACGTCAAAATCGATCTTGGGACCGTAAAAAGCGCCGTCTCCCTCTTTCAACTCATAGTCAATGGAAGCCCCTTCCAACGCAGACCGAAGTGCACCCTCCGCCTGATCCCAGAGTTCATCATCCCCAAGCTTTTTCTCAGGGCGAGTCGACAACTTGACCTTGAAGCCCAGTTCGAAAGCGTCATAGATGCGTTTGACAAGCCCCAGCAGCGCAAAAACCTAATCTTGAAGCTGCTCTTCGGTACAGAAAATGTGTGCATCGTCCTGAGAGAACTGCCGCACGCGAGTAAGGCCGCCCAGTGCACCCCGCAATTCATTGCGGTGCAGCACACCCTGATCACAAAGGCGCATGGGCAGTTCCCTGTAGCTGCGACGCTTGGCTCCAAAGATCAACATGTGAGAGGGGCAGTTCATGGGCTTGAGGCTCATGACGCGTCCCGTTTCCTCCTCGGGCTCGACCTGTGCCTGATCGGCCTCGGAGAAGTGAAACATGTTCTCTTCGTAGTGATCCCAGTGCCCTGAGGTCTCCCAGAGGCATTTGTCAAAGAGCATTGGGGTTCGAACCGGTTGGTATCCGGAGTCCACCAAGAGCTCCCGCATCACCTCAGAGAGGGTGTGGTAGAGGTCCTCGCCCTTCGGAAGCCAGAACGGGGCTCCAGGTGCGTATTCGTGAAACATAAACAGGCCCAGTTGCTGACCAACACGACGATGGTCGCGCTTTTCAGCTTCGGCGATGGCTGCCAAGTGTTTCTTCAGACTCTTCTTGTCCGCAAAAGCAGTACCGTAGATCCGTGTCAGCATCGTGTTGTTGCTGTCGCCACGCCAGTAGGCCCCTGACAACTTTGTCAGCTTGAACGCCCCAGCTTGCCTCAACGAGGGCAGGTGAGGCCCCCGACAGAGGTCCACAAAATCCGTTCCATCCTGGAAGTAGATCTGAAACTCCTCCTGCTCCTCAGTCCCCTCAATGATTTCGATTTTGTAGGACTCATTCCGCGCCTCGAAAAGAGCAATCGCCTCGGATCTGGGAAGCCTCTTCAGCGTGATGTCATTCTGCTCCTTGACGATCTGCTTCATTCGCGCCTCGATCTGAGGCAACTCATCCTCCACCAACGGACGCTCAAATTCCACGTCGTAGTAGAAGCCGTTGGCGATGGTGGGCCCTATGGCGAGCTTGCAGCCGGGGTACAGTTCGCGCACCGCCCGAGCCAGTACCTGCGCAGTGATCGTATGCCGCATGATTTCCAGCCCCTCATCGTCCCGCAGAGTGAGGATACGAACTGCTGCATCCGTCTCAATCGGGTCCGAGAGGTCCTGTTGACGGCCGTCCACCTCAACCGCAACGGCGGCTCGAAGAAGACCTGGACCAATACTCTCGGCTATCTGGGCACCCGTGACAGGTCCCGAGTACTGCTTTTTCGTGCCGTCTGGCAGGGTAATTTCCATGCGTTTTCTTCTCCAGAGAGTGCCATTCAAGAGGCGATGCGAGCGTCGTAGAAAAAGTCCGATCCGTTACGAAGTTTTCTACCTGACACTCCACTGTGGGGCACACGGGGAGGAGATGAGGGCGAAAACGACACGCCAAAATCGGGGTGCTCGAGGCTGAGCCCTGTCTTCATATTCCATCCTCCACAAGCTCACCACGCAATTGCAGACATTGCGAAGATTGGGCTAGTCTGAATAAGGAGCGGTATGGGAATCACTCGACGACTGCTGAGAGCTGCTGTTCAATCTGCCTACACGAAGGCGATGGACAAGGTGGGGTCTCGTGTGGTTGCGGGAATGACCGACACCTCCTCCGACGCTCCAAACGCTTACTACACCCCCAAGCGCAACCTCTACGAATCCATGGTTGAGGAAGAGGAGTCCGAGGTGGACCAGACCGAAAACTCCTGACCCAAGCTTGGCGTGCTCTGGACGTTTTCTAAACATCTTCCGAGATAGGATGTTCCATTCAGCAAACCTCTGGAACGATCATGCGCACCGCTTTGCTCTATCTCACTGCTGCTCTTGGACTTCTCACGGGCTGTGATTCCACCCCCAGTTACGTCGACGCCAATGATGTGGGCGCCGCCTTCACTCTCGGCCGCTACGCGACCGTGTGCAAAGGGCTGGAGATGGACGATTCCTGGACACGGGAGTTCAGCGCCCAGAAACTGGTTTCGGTCACCGAGCCCATCGCCGCTGAGTGTCTCTGTGAACATGCGGTAGACACCACGACCGGTGCATGGGACCAGGCGATCCTCAAAGGCATATCCGGCAGCGGCCGCGATGACTTCGCGAGCTGCTTCCTCCCTGTCTTCGACAATCCCAACGTGGAGAACCGTGACGAATTGGTCGCGGGACTGATCGCCACCTCTGGCCCCAGCGTCATGGGTCGTTTTCTCTCCATTATGGAAGACACCTCGGAGCCTGGCCCCCTTCGTGCCAAGATCTTAGCGACTGTTCCCATCTGCGAGAGTGAAGACAGCATCGAGCGCTACGCGACAATGATGCAGGAGGACCCCGCTCCCGAGGTCCGTGCCCGACTGGCCAACGATTTTGTCTGTTCAGACACGACGAGCATGCTGGAGCTTCTCTTGAGCATCGCAGACGAAGATGAGTCGCCCATGGTTCGGTCAGCAGCACTCACCACGGCGGACCGGCAGGACTCCAAGACCGCCTACGACACCGTGTGCACCGCGATGCTCGAGGACGAGGCTCCCGAGGTTCGGAAAACAGCCGTAGAGCTGTTTCGTGCACCCAAAAAGAAGGGTGCAAAGGGCAAAAGAGAGCTCGCCTGTCTCCGGAAAAAAGCCTTCAAGGTGGAAGAGAGCGAGGAGGTACGAGAAGCTCTTCTCACCTCACTCCAGCGCTCTCCGCGCCAAGACGCAGCGGACGTCCTCTGCGATGCGATTCCTTTCTGGGTCCAAAATTATGTCGAAAACACCCATCCCGACCGCATGACTGGGACCGACATCATCGGAACCCAGAACAACCGCGATTTCGTGAACACCCCGCGCTGCTTGAGGCAAGCCTACAACAAGCGCTCACGATACACCTGCAAGGGGAAGCAATACGTTGCCGCCTGGGCACGCGAGGTCGGCCTGTCCGTTCATGTCCCCAAGTGCGATGCGATTCAGGGCTTTTAATCCGGAACAAAGGCCGGGTTTGTGGGTCCCTATCGTGCTGCTGAATGCGCCTGGGGCCTCGACGCCCCCTGCAGACGCCCCCTGCAACCCCGTGGCATGGCCACTGCCGCAGGTTAAGGGCGCACAACACCCTTTTTCGGAGATTTCATGAGCCTCTATGACCTCATTCAAGACCCCACCAAACGTCGAGCGGTGGTGGACGACAGCAACGTGGTCCTCGAGGCCGAAGTGAAAGAGAAAGGTTTCATGGTCAAGACGGCCTTCAAGGTGGTCAAAGGGATTCGTCCAGGCTTCATTCCCATGGCAATCGACAATCTACTCGATGATTTCTCGCAGAAACTCGATCCCCACTTTCAACATTGGGACGAGGGCGGTCGCAGTGGGAGCTTGAGCCAACACTTTTCCAGCAATGCTGCAGCCATTGCCAACGACCTCTTGTCCGTTACCGACCACCGGGCCGCTACAGCGAAATCCGGCACGGTAAAAAAGGCCTACAACAAACTCCGACCAGCGGCGACCAAACACATCACCTCGGCGATGCCTCGAATCGCAGAACTGGTCAACAAGCACATCGGATAAAGCATGCTCAAGAAGCTTCTCAAAGCACCGGTGAAAATTGCAAAAAAGGCGGCTGGGGCCGTAAAGAGTGGAGGCAGAAACCGACCTGCGCCCACGCGCTACCCGCATGGAAAGAGCCCCGATGAGATCCAGTCTTCCTGAGGCCAATCGGGGGGAATACCACCCGGTGGTTCTCTTTCCTCAACCGCCAGTCGTCCTTGATCTTAGGGGCCCCCACCTCTCTTCCCACGACCACGTCTACACACTCGGACGCTACGACGAAGAGCGCTGCATTTATACCCAGGACCTCTTCGAGGGACAGCGTACCTTGCACATCGGCCTCGATCTCGGGGCTCCAGCTGGAACTCCGGTCCATGCATTTACCGACTGCACCCTCTATGCCTTCGGCCTGAACCCCGCCGATGGAGATTACGGTCCGACCCTGGTCACCCAGCAGCAAGTGGGTGACGAAACCCTCTGGGCCCTCTTTGGCCACCTGTCACTGGACAGTCTTGCGAACAAACACGAAGGCATGCCCATCCAGAGAGGCGATGTCATCGGCTGGATCGGCAGAGAAGAGGAAAATGGCGGATGGCCTCCCCATGTTCACCTCCAACTCGCCCGGGAAGCCCCCATCGGGCACGACATGCCCGGCGTAGTCGCCGTCAGCGAGCGGGAGAGTGCCCTGCATCGGTATCCTGACCCGCAGCTTCTACTGGGCCGGTATACCTGACCCGGTCCGCGCCCTACGGTGCCATGACCACCACTGTGGAGAGGACCGGCAACCCCCCGCTCCCAACAGCCGGCTCAATCCAGCCCCCGTCACTGCTGACGGCGACCTCCCCTGTCGAGAGAAAAGCGAAGTCTTGATAGGAAGCCGCCCAAACGGTAACGGCAGTTCCGGGCTCCCATCCCCACTCGTTGGCAATCCGAAAATGGACGGGGTCTCCCGAGGCTTTCGACTCCCAGGGATGAAGGTACCACATCGCCGCAACCGTGCCCTGGCCGGCAATCGGAGAGTGCTCCAACCAGGCTTGACCCGCCTCAGGAATTCGTACGGCAGATGCCGTTTCAGATGGAGAAAACCCCATGTCGAGATTGTCCTCGCCGATCGTCGCAAAGAACCCTGGCGCCATTTCGACTTCAGCAGCAACTGCTGGCAGCGGTTTCAACTCCTCGAGATCGTACATGGCAAAGGCCATGTCACGGTCGACTCCGGCCTCCATGTCGATGGGTGCCATCAATGATGCCTTGTTCGTTCCAGGCATCTTAATGTCGAAAGAGTACGTGCCCGTGTGATAGCCCTCGAACACAAACGCACCATTCGCATCCGAGTCCGTAATTCGACAGATACCCAGGCAAAACGCTACCTTTGCACCTTCGATAGGCTCCCCGCCTGGCTCGGTGACGATGCCAGAGAACACACCGGAGAGGGACGTATCCACCAGTGGGGCTGTATCCGTGTCGGTGTCCGAGTCCGTGTCGGTATCCGTGTCGGTGTCGGAATCCCCGGTATCGACCGAGGTGTCATCCGATTTCGAGCAAGCCGGCAACACCAGCAAGGCGAGCAGTAACAGACGCATACGTCCTCCAAGATTGAAACCAGCGTAGCACCTCCGGTGGACAACTGCACAGCGGGTGCTGAAGTTGACCTCATCCCTACCGAAATCTGTACCCCTCGTCGATGAAATCGGCCGTTACTTCGAACAAACTTCGGTGGTTAGAACCTCCCTTTTTCCTCTTTCGATATTGTGCAAAAAGTCAAAAATCCATGCCTAAATGAGCTCAAAATCGGAGCCAAATATCCCAATTCACTAAATTCCTTTCTTCCAGGCTATGGAAAGACCCCCACTGTCAAGGGTTCGGTCTCGATTTACACCCCGTACCAATGAACCCAAAATCCAACTATTCCAGTAATTTACAACGAAACAATGCAGTTTGCGCTCTTTCCCTAAATCCTATGGATAACTTATGGACCACTCAGGGGAATACGATCGCAAAACCCCAAAATTCCATGAAGCCCTTTGCTGTGCTCAAAAATTGAGCACACGATGACTAACGCCTCGAAAAACGCTCCATGGTACCCGGCAAAGCCAGAGATATTGCATATTGCGTTTCACGAACGAATTGGCCCGAACGCAAGCTGCGAGCAAAGCGTTTAGCCACGTAACGAGGTCGTGCGTAGAAACTGCGGTACGCCATCCGGGTGTGGCTTTCAAGCTCAGGCCAGCTGAAATCAGGGTGGGTGTAAAAACGTGCCCCGGAACGGTGAATGGAGAAGTCGGTTTGACTCGGGTCTGCAATGCTGTTCGACCACTCCTTGTAAAGCGGCGTCCCAGGTAGCGGCATGGTGATGGAAAACTTGGCGAAATCCACATCCAACGAGGCCGCAAAATCGGCTGTCTCTTGGATCGTCTGGGCCGTTTCACCCGGAAGTCCGACCATGAAGTAGCCGAGGATGGTGAATCCGTACTTTCTCGCCCACCCCACCGCACGACGAGCCTGATCCACAGTGGCTCCCTTTTTTATCCGACGAAGGACCTCATCGGATCCGGACTCAAAACCGAAGGCTACCAACCAACACCCTGACAGCCGAGCAACACGAAAAAAGTTCTCATCAACGTTACCCACTCGAAGACCATTGGTGCAGGTCCAGGGCATCCGAACATCTCGACGGAGAAGCTCCTCACAGACGGAGGTGGCTCGGGAAGTCAAGGTGGTGAAGCTGTCATCAACAAAGTTGAAGGAACGAAAGCCATGGGCCTTGGCATGCTCGATTTCGTCGACCATTCTGAGAGGAGACTTGACCCGGTAGGCGCTTCCAAAAACCCCTTTGGTGCAGTAGATGCATTGCGCTCTGCAGCCGCGAGAACTCTCCAAATCCGCAACCGGAACCTGCCTTGCGACGAGACTCGGCGTCTTGTAGCGCTCCAGGTCGAACAACTCCCATGCGGGAAAAGGCAGGTTGTCGAGATCCGAGATTAGGGGGCGAGCCGGTGTCTCTCCACCCCTCCAGTGGATGCCTTGGATACCCTCCAGCGAGTGCCCATCTGCAAGCTCAACCAGAGTCTGGTCCCCCTCTCCTCGAACCACGACATCAAATGGCGCCCGCTCCAAGCACTCCTCCGGCCTTGTAGAGGCATGGACGCCTCCGGCCACAACGAGCGCTCCAGGGCACTCGGCTTTCGCAAGCTCTGCGAGCTTTTTGGCCTGTGGAAACAGTGGAGTGCGAAAGGTGATTCCGACCATATCCGGCTTCAGCTTCCTGAGAACCTGTCGAACATCGGCATCCGGCTCTGCCTCTTGATCCACGACCGAGACCTTGTGCCCTGCTCGAATCAGACTTGCCGCGAGAATCGCCAGGTTCAGAGGGGGCGACAATGTGATGGCCGCCTTTACCTTCGAGCCCTGGTAATAGTCACCCATGCTGGGATTGAGGAGCAGTATCTTCATGACCTCTTCAGGATAGCCCAAGGCCACCTAAGATGGGAGCAAAGTGCTAAAAAGACCCAGAAAATTGGAGAAACGATACCTCGACCAACAAAAACGGAATACCCTTTTTAGCAAGCGTACTTTCCGCGGAGGTCTGAGTGAAAACGCGTATTGATCGTGTTCGACGAAATGAAAGTTCAGAAGCCCTTCACGTCTGGGGTCCCGACTTCGAGCGATGCGCTCTGGCTGCCGAGGTAGCAGGGATCCAGGTCGTGCGGTTGGAATCGGGGGGCTTTTTTACCGAGACCAGTGAAATCGCCGATCGCCTCCTGTCCTCAGGACGATTTGATATCCAGCATGAACGTCTCTCCTGGGACGTCGTGTCTTGGAGAGAGACGGGTCGCATGCTGTTTCGCGAGACAGTCGTCGATCTTGAGGAGGAAGAGCACTCTTTGGACCCGGCCTGGGGCACCCAAGACATGGCCAGTCGGCACGCTCTCGAAATGGAAAGCGTGGTGTCCGGAACTGCAGCTCGACTGAGGGTCGCTGCAACCGACGACGTCCTTGTGATGTGTTGCTGGCGAGTGTTCGAACGAGAAAGAGGCCTCCTTACGGCGCGTTACGGACTCAACATCACCGACTCCGATTTGGTCAATGACGTGCTGGAACAACTCAAAGCCACCGGTGAAGATTTAGAGCGTCTCCAGCAACTGCGAGTCGCCAGTCTGGCTTGGTGGTAGGTCCTCTCCGGCGGGGCTCCTGCGACAACACGCCCCCCAAACCGGCACCCCTGCCGGGAACTCCTTCTGCAAGGACCGAGTTCGTAGCGCCGAGTGACCGGTAACCCTGCACAAATCGCCACGCGTTTCTCGTGCATCCCTGTGAGTTCATCTGACACCTGGATTCGGCCGTCTTACCGCAACCGCTTCACCGCCGGCTGGCGAGACGAAACTCGGTGCACGACTGCACCTCGTACTCGGCGCCTTGCCCAGAGGATGCTATGCATCGGTAACCCCGAAACGAGTGCCCCTTGTCCGATCCTGAAAACCTTCTGCTCAAAGCGCTTCTAAGCGGTCAGGCCGAACAGATCCCTCTGTCGAGCACGGCCAAAAGAAGACTCGTCGAGGAAGCCCTTGAAGCCGAGCCGAGCCGACTTCAACAACTCGATGCACTTCTCTGGCAAACTCGAGAACAAGAACTCGCTGAAGAAGGCATCCCCGTCACCCTTGGCAACCTGAAGAGAACGCGTCTGATCTCTGCGGATCGGATCGCCACCATTTGGGATGCCTGGGAACTTGGAACCGGAAAGCGACAAGCGCTCAAAGTCATGCGGCCCAGTTGTCGAAGGGATCCCGTCTGGCGGCGGCGTTTCGGACGAGGATTACGCCTCGCTCGCCAACTTCCGGGAATTCTTCCGATTCACTCTGCTATTGAGGAGGAGTGGCCTCGCCTTTGGGTGTCGATTGAGGGCATGACACTCGCCGATCTCCTGCCTGCCGAGGACCTTCCCGAGAGTCTTCGAATCGCTCAATTCTTAGCTGGGGGCCTCCGAGGGCTGCGGAGCCTTCACTCCCGGGGGCTTGTCCATGGAAACGTGGGTCCTGACAAACTTGTGCTCACGGCCAGCGGTGTTGGCTTGGTCTGGCTCGATGGCTTCCTCGAGGCACCCGGTACTCCCCGGGACGATATCGCACAGCTCGCGAGAGCCGTGAGCCAACTGGATCCCGAGCAGTCCGACCCCATTGGACTCCTCGCTCACGGTTGGGCAGACGATCCGCCCCTGAGTGTGGAGATGGCGGAATCTGTGCTTGTTCGCTTCCTCGCCACCTACCTCACGGAGAGGCGCCACACCCTTCTGATGCGCTCCCGCCATGTGCATGCCCGACAAGGGGAGGCGCGGCTTTTGAGAGCTGTTCGCTCTCTGGCTCTAGCCCTTCCCCCACCCGAGACCACGGTCTGCCTGAGAGCCGGAATGGATTCAGTACTTGTGGTAGCAGAAAGCGATGGCTTGACCGTTCGGGGCGGTGGCTTAGCTGCCCTACCCATTCGCCATCTACCTGAGATCTGGTCTCCCCAGCGCGGCCTGGATGCGAGTGCAAGCCGAATGCTCCTTCGCTCCTTCGCGACTCGACGAACAGGAGATGAAGCCCGCCGGTCGGAGGTTCAACGTGATCTCCAATCCAACGACGAAGAAGCAGAGCATCTCTGCCGGTGGCTCTCCGCTCAAGCTCGCCTTCGAGCAACGACCAAGCTGCTCGAGCTGAGTCGAAAGCCGCGTTAGTTCTTGAGGTTGATGCAGGAAACGGGTTCGCTCGTGTCGCAACTGCCCCCGTCAATCCATTCTTTGTTTTCGAGTCGACGCGAAAGCCACTCCCACTGGTAGGACAAAGACTCTACCGCCGCAGTGACATGGCTCGCACCCTCGCACTCGATGTATTCAATGCGCTGCCCCTCATCGCACAGCTTGTCGACTGAGGTCCGCTCCGTCCCCGCGTAGGCCAAGGTGTCATTTTCACCCACAATGAACAGGGTCGGCGCATCCTCCACCCGAGGTATGGAGCTTCCCGGAAGAGTCGAGTGGCGCAGGTAACAGGCGAACGGGTCGGCATTGGCCCAGTCGCCTTCGACGATCGCCTCCACGAAATCCGACTGAAACAGGTGCTCGACCTCACTGAGTTGGTCCGCTCCCTCAAAACTCGTCGGCTCACACTCCTCGCTCAGGATCTCGGGAAGCCTCGATGCAAGAAAGGCAGGCGCTTCATCGGTAAGGGCATCGCGCAACTCACCGCTCGCACCAAACCAGGGATGGGCGGTCGTCAGTACCGCCATGATTGCCCATGTGGTGTCGCCGAAGGTCGACAGTCCATGCTGGGCGAGAGCCAACATGTCCGAGGCCGGAATGACCGCTGCCACACCGAGAAGCTGGTATTCAGGCGCATAATGAGGGAGATACCGAGCCGCCCAAAGGGCGCCAAAGCCCCCCTCGGAGATGCCCCACATCGCCAGCTTGTCGTTGGGGACTACACCCAGTTCCGGCCCACGTGACTGCGTCGCAAGCTGCTCCACGGCCCGAACGGCATCCAAGCTGACCACGGCGGTGGGCTCCGAGACGATGTAGGGATGGAGCATACCGGAGGGCTCGCCGTATCCCGCCATGCCGAGGTAATCCGGAGCCACCACGATGTACCCCTGAGAAGCCCCGACCAGCAGAGGCACCATCTGCTCAATGCCGTTGGCAGATGGTGCACAGGTGTCTGAAAAACCGACTGTTGGGTGCATCCACAGGAGACTGCTGGTCTCCAACGGCTCGCCCTCAGTATCCGGAAACGAAACCATTGCAGTGGCCTCAACGATTGCTCCGCGGTCCTGGGTGGTGTACCGAAATCGATAGGTCCTCGCCCCAAAGGGCACCTCATCCACAATGTTCTGATCGGTGCTGTCTTGAAGTGCGGCAATGCCCGCCGGTCCAATCGTCCCCTCCAACAAAGGCTCCCAGGAAATCAGCTGCCCCACTGCCTGCATGTCTGCCCATTCGTAGGCGACGTCGCTGCAGCTCTGAGTCGGGATCTCCGGGGGACTTCTCTCACCCGTGTTGTCTCCACTCATCGGGGAGCAACCCAGTAGGGCGAGGAGAAGCATCATCCTTCAAACACCACGTTGACGAGATAGGAAACCGCACAGTCTGCACCCGCGATGGCCTCGATGGCCAGTTCATAGACTCCCCCGTCCTCGGTTCCATCAAAGTTGTCGTTGTAGACGAGCACTTGAGTTCCAGTGCCAAAAACCTGATCCACCTCACCCAAGCTCTGGTCCCCATCGCTTGAGAGCCGCGAGAAGGTCATCATGTAGGTGGCATCCGTCGGAATGTTGGCGAGACTCATGGTCAACGAGAAGTTCGACCAGCCGGAATCGGGAAGGTAGAACGAATACCGATCCACATCGTCGTTGTTGTGAAGGATGCCAACCACAGAAAGGTCACTGCTGTCACCGAGGCTGCCAATTGAAACGGGCGCATCATCATTTGGCTCGTTGGGATCATCGCCGATGGAATCCTCATCCTCTTCCCCGTCGCAGTCCGTGTCCAACCCGTCGCACGTGTCTACAGCACCCGGATAAATCGAACTGTTGGTGTCGTCACAGTCGCCCTGGTTTTCCGTAAACCCATCCCCGTCATCATCGCGGAGGTAGTCCGGCAGACACTCCCCGGTGTCCACCGTATTTCCCGTGTCCCCGGGAGCAGCAGTATCTGTTGATCCGGAGTCCTCCGGAGTATGGACTGTGTTGGAAGCATTGAAGCTACACCCTGCAAGCAGGAACGGGAGAAACCATCGCATGCGGTTAGTGTAGCGGCAGCGGGAGTTGAAATGAAGCATTCCTCGAAAAGGATCCTGGTGACGGGGAGCACGGGCTTTCTCGGAACAGCACTTCGAGGAGCACTCGTCGCTCAAGGCCACACGGTCTTCGGCACCTCCACTCGTGGGTCGCGTTCGGGAGCCGGGCCCTGTTTTCAGTGGGATCTCCGAGAGGCAGACACCATTCAAAAGATCCTCGAGAATGCCCAGCCCGACAAGGTCATCCACCTCGCATCACCCATCAATTTGCGGAGGGACCCGGCGCTTCGTCCCCTCATGCATCGGTGCATCGTGGAAGGCGGCAAGGTGCTTGCCTTGGCTTGCGAGGCCCATGGGATTCCGCTCATCGCGGCGGGAACCTGCGAGGAATATGGTGCCCAAGAGGGACCGTACACAGAGGTCATGCAGGCTCCAGGGGTCTCCCCCTACTCCATCGCGAAGGCTGAATTCACCAAGTGGGCGATGGACCGCTTTCACACCTCAACCCTACAGGTCACTGTGGTTCGCCCCTTCCTGACCTACGGTCCAGGCCAGATGAGTCCGCGCCTGATCCCGTCGGCCATCCAGGCTGCTCTTTCGGGGCAGGTGTTCTTGACCACTGAAGGACATCAAACACGGGAATTCAACTACATCAATGACATGACTCGGGGATTTGAGGCGGTCCTGCGCTCCGATGTCTCTGGAGAAATCATCAACTTAGGTGGTGGAACTGAACACAGCATCCGTGAGGTCGTCGAACAGATCTTTTTGTTGACTGAGGCCGATCTCAATCGGGTGACTTGGGGCGCCCTGCCGTACCGAGAGGGCGAAGTTCAACGCTTCGTCGGCGTCCATGACAAGGCCAATCGTCTCCTGAATTTTCAGGCCAAGACCGGACTCAGGGAGGGCTTGCGCGCTACCATAGCGTGGTGGAGAGAGCGTGTTGCATCTGAGGACTGAACCCATCGTTGCTCACACCGACTCGCGAGGGGCCCTTTACAAGCTCCACCCCGAGACGGTTCATGGGGAGGTGTATGCGGTCCGAGCAGGTCCCAATCAATCGAGGGGTCACCACCTCCACCGAGAGATGGGCGAGTGGTTCACCGCAGTCGTCGGTGTGGGGGTCGTGGTCGCCGTCGACCCGGCGACTGGCGAGTCAGCAGAAGCCTCCCTCGTCGGACAACGCGTGTACGTTCCGGCGGGCATCGCGCATGCCATCTTCAATACGGGTCCAGAAGACCTTTTGGTCTTGGCGTTTGCAGAGGCCGCCCATCAGCCGTCTGACGTTATCGCTTTTCCGGTGAGTCGCACCTGATGTATCTTTTTTTTGCGCTTGGAATAGGCCTGCTCGGTGCCATTATCCAGCTGGTCGATGCTCCCTGGTGGGTCACCGTTGGCACAGGCATCCCCTGCGTGACCCTCCTCCCCGGCTGGGGACTCGCTCGTCGAATCTGGCCGCGTTCATCTTGGGTCCAAAGCCTTGTGGATTCTGCATGGGTGGGGATCTTGATCGCCGGGATGGGTGTCGCTCTCATGCGGCTCACAGGATTTGGAAGCTGGCTTCTGTGGGCTGTCGGCGCTGCCGCGATCGGTTTCAGTGGCCTCCGCCGGTCCCTCGTCCACTCCCCTCCTCGGCCGAGCTCCAAGGTCGTTTTTGGTCTCTTCGTTCTGGGCACCACCGTGTCCACTCTCGCCGTCTCCTACTCCCCCACACTGTCACGAGGACTCGACGTCGGCTGGTACCACGCAGACCTGCAGGAGAGACTCGGAGAACAGGTTTCCCTTCGTCCGGCCGCTGGGTGGGAGTCCCACAACTGGGTCTCCTCCTCCGAGATGGGAGCCCTCGCCCTCGTCGATGATGAGGCATCCGGTGGGATGCTGGAAATTCAGGCCGCAGGTCCTGTGGGTTTTCTTGTACGCGGGCCACTGGGTACGCGCATCGCGATTCGCCAGGGAGACACCCTCCACCAGTCTCCACCTGTAACAGCTGACGTCCAAGAGCTGGAGGAGGAGGGCCCTGTGCCACGCTACCTGGAGCATGGCATGGCCGGCGTATTGGTTGAAGTTTCCCCCGGCCCTCTGGAGGTGTCCGTCTCCTCTTCGAGTCGCGCTCACGCCCTCTATGTTCTGCCCGGTCAAGAGGCCATTTGGGCACTCGATCGTTCAGGGCAGGCCAAAAATCTGCATTACTACCAGCTGCTCAACAAAGTCGAGAATCAGCGCTGGGCTTTGGAAACCCTCGAG
>JAYXVV010000158.1:0-5904 GCA_036021505.1 Myxococcota bacterium
CAGGATGTTGTGTGTGCGCTTGAAAACAGTATACACGGGTCGCAGACCACACCGCCCGCCTATTTTCATCGGCGGCCCCTGACAGGTCGGGTAGCGCCACAACCCTACGCTCCGGCCGAAGCCTTCACAGGGCTACCTGGTGTGAACGTATTGTTCGTGTAGGTCGCGTTGTGCCAACGACCGAGGGAACCGTAGCATTGTCGCTCTCTCCTCGTCAATTGGCCGGAGGCGGGGGTGCTTTTCGCAGGCTGCTGGCAAGAAGTTCGTGTTCACTGAATGGCGATTCAGTGTTACACCCTCCATGCAGGAGGCGGGATGAAGGTTCAGGTGTACGGAATCAAGAGCTGCGACACGGTTCGCAAGGCGTGCAAGTGGTTTGAGGAACAAGGTGTAGAGGTCGAGCGAGTGGACTTTCGCAAGACTCCGCCCGATCGAGAACAGGTGGAACACTGGGTCGCGAGCTTTGGTGCAAAGGCGATGCGGAACACGAGCGGCGGGGCCTATCGGGCACTGCCAGAAGAGAAAAAACAATGGGATGATTCGACCTGGGTCGAGGCGTTCACAAATGACCCCATGCTGATCAAGCGGCCGATTGTGGTTCGTGACGGAGAGGCACTGGGTGTGGGATTCCGCGGGTCCGATGCGGACTTGCGGGCGCGGTTCATTGACTGAAGCGAAGGAGGCGACAGTGGCGAGCTTGAAAGGAAAGACGTTGTTCATCACAGGCGCGAGTCGCGGTATCGGAAAGGCGATTGCCCTCCGAGCGGCTCGAGACGGTGCGAATGTCGCGATTGCGGCCAAAACGGCAGAGCCTCATCCGAAGCTCCAAGGCACAATCTACACGGCGGCGGAAGAGATCGAGTCTGCGGGCGGCAAGGCGCTCCCGCTGGTGACCGATGTCCGATTCGAGGAATCGGTCCAAGCCGCAGTGGCGAAGACCGTGGATGCATTTGGCGGCATCGACATCTTGGTCAACAACGCCAGCGCGATTTCGTTGACGCCGACTCCGGTGACGTCGATGAAGCGCTACGATCTGATGCACGGCGTCAACGTGCGTGGCACCTATTTGTGCTCCAAGGTTTGTCTTCCCTTCCTCAGCCAGGGAGAAAACCCCCACATTCTTAATCTGTCGCCTCCTCTCAACATGGAGACGCGTTGGTTTGAAAATCACGTCGCATACAGCATGAGCAAGTATGGAATGAGCATGTGTGTTCTGGGCATGGCCGGGGAGTTCAAGGGAATGGGTATCGGTGTGAATGCGCTCTGGCCGAGAACCACCATTGCAACCGCAGCCATTGAAAACATCATCGGTGGCCAGGAAATGATGAGACGCTCTCGGAAGCCGAGCATCATGGGGGACGCTGCGCATTGGATTCTCACTCAGGACAGCAAGACCACCACTGGAAACTTTTTCATCGACGATGATGTGCTCGAAACGGCTGGCGTTTCGGATCTCAGTCACTACTCGGTGGAGCCGGGAATGGAGCTGATGCCGGACTTCTTCATCTGACTGAGGAGCGAGAGGCACCGATCAGTTCCCCCCGATGGATGTGTCCGTTTGGGCGCATCAGCCAACGTTTGGCAAGGGGGCGACCCGGCCGGACCGGCCGGGGGTCAAGCCCGTCGCAGCCCCTTCCCTCGATCCATGCCGCGATGGCCTCGCCGACTCCGATCGAGGCGCTCAGCCCGAACCCGCCGAGTCCAGCCGCCCACCAGAGCCCCGGAAGATCCGGGTCTTCACCCAGTAGGGGTCTTCTGTCTGGAGCAAAACTGCGAAGCCCGGTCCAGCTCCTCTCCAGCGAGGATTGGGCGAGTCCTGGAAAGTAGTCTCGAAGTTTTTCTTCCAAGAGTGTGAACTGCCAGTTCTCAGGAGTACCCCAGGAATCCACCTGTTCTCCAGGCCAATCGACACGCTCATCACATGGGGAGACCATGAAGCCCCCTTGAAAAGGCCGTGCATAGACTCCAACGTCATCGACCCAGATCCAGGGGAGGTCGGACTGAAAGGCGGCATGTGGACCGGTCCAGAACAGGCTTCGGCGCAGGGGAGTGATGGGCCTCTTGAGCCCTACAGTATCCGCGAGATCGGAAGACCAAGCTCCTGCAGCGAGGACGGTGTGGTCTGCGTAGATCGGTCCGGAGTCGGTGTGTACACCGACCAGACGTCCACCAGACTCCAACAAGCTGCGGACAGGTGTCCGGAGTGCCAAGGAGTGCCCCTTTCTCTGAATGCCTCTGTGGAACCCCGTCAGCAAATCGTCCGGAAAGCAGGCCAGTTCGTCCGGGAGATAGTAGGCTCCACAGAATGCCTGTTTTCCCAAAATGGCACGAAACTGCGAGAGATTCCGGGGGGTTTCAATCGCTGCATTCAGCGCTCGGAGGTGGCTTACTCCATCTTCCAGATGGTGGGGGTCCTGCGACAGCAGCATGAGAGCTCCTGTCTGTTCCGCTGGACGCAAGCCGTCCCAGTCTTGTGGGGGGTCACTGAGAAACCGATGGCTGCGTTCCGCCAGTCTGCGCTCATAAGGATCTTCGCCGAGGCGCCTCAGCATGCCCGCATTCTGACGAGAGGACTCACTGCCCAACCGGCCACCGGCCTCGATGAGCTGAACCTTCGTATCTGCTGAGAGGTGCCAGGCAATGCTGCTCCCGGCAAGACCCCCACCGACAATGAGAACCCTCGGTTTCAATCCGGCCTCCCGGCTAGGAATATCCGTCTTTGTGTGCGCAA
Organism: Myxococcota bacterium; assembly: GCA_036021505.1. Taxonomy (GTDB): domain Bacteria; phylum Myxococcota_A; class UBA796; order UBA796; family CAJQPC01; genus JAYXVV01. The sequence goes on from JAYXVV010000158.1 coordinate 2,732, forward strand.
GCACCACTTCGCCGATACAGGGGGCCGCTGAGCGGGGGAACTTTGGAGTTTAGGAGGTTGAGCATGAAGAGGACATGGATGGCAGGAGCACTTCTGCTGGGTGCTTGTGGCAACGTGGAAACTGGCGATTCGGGCGAAAGCGAGGACACCGATTCGAGGGCGGTGGAGGGAGTTCTTCCCCCCCAGCCGGAGAATGCAGGAGTCGCGTACATTGGGCACTACCTCAGTACGACCTTGGCCTGGACCCGAACCGATGGCCCCAATGCCGTTGCTGGGGGGGAAATGAATCTGCAGGGGAGTGCCCATGACCTGGAGCTGGATGCTGTAAATGATCGCCTGATCGTGGTTCAGGACGTTGAGAAACGTGTCGATCTGTTTCAGCTCGACCGACCCAAGAACGCCTCCACAGCAGTTGCCGCACCTGAATTGATCGGCTCGATCGAAACCGAATGGACGCCTTTTTTCTCCAAGATGGATCCCTACCACGATCGTCTGTATGTGTTTCTTGTGGACGGCGAGACAGGAAAGTCCGAGATGCACATCTACGGTACAGAGAGCCCCGAACTGCCTTTCTTGAACCGATTTGAAGTGCCGACCTCAGCCGCCTGGGACATTGATCCTGTGCGTCAGTTGCTGTTCATCTACGACTCGTCGGATGGAGGTGTCCACGTGTACGATCTGCACGGGGACGAGTCACAAGAATTGACCGGATCGCCGATTCCGTTTGGAGAGTGGTTTCCAGAAACCAACAATTGGTCCTTCAGTGTTCGCAACCTGCGTGTTGAGCCCTGGACCGCTCGAGTTTATGCTGGTCGGCCCCAGGGAACCCTCTCGGAGTTGATTGCTTTTCAATACGATGGGGTGGTTCCGGGAGCGAATACCTCGTTTGCCCAGCTCGCTGACATGAGCACCGTTGAGAAGCTGGAAGATGCCTTTGATGTCTCAGTCTCTCACGAGGAGCGTCCCTATTTGCTGGAGTCCCATGGCGCGGTGGTGGACCCTGAAGAGGAGCTGGTGTTTCTCGCCGGGCGAGCGTGGAATGGGACCGCATCAACCGATCTGGTGTTGAGTCTGGGCAGCAACTTGGAAGACCTCGGTGCTTGCCCTGAGGAGGACAAGGGCTGGTGTTGGCTCAAGAGCCATTATGACGGTCAGCCGGGCAGCTATTTGATGTCTGAGGGGTCCAACTGCATCGATACGAGCAACAATGTCCTGCTGGCGACATCCGTGGATCTGCAGGACGACGAAGGTGCCGGTCAGCTGCATCTCTAGTCTTACGAAAAGAGCGGATTGATGACGAAACTCCTGAAGGCGGATGGCTCGAACCCGGGGGCAGACATCTACCCCATCGATGCCGTCTGTCATTGACATCGAATTGGAGGATTGTCCGTCTTTCCTGTAGCCTGGAATCTGCGAGGAAAGGAGGACGAGATGATTGGGAGAAGACGCTTCGGGCTTTGGTGCACGTCGGTGGTGATGGCGTGTGGTGGGGGGACACAGGATTCTTCGGACTCGAGCAGGGAGACCAGCCAGGGGGACAGTGGAGCTGAAACGGCCTCACCCGAGACCGGCCACCCTGTCTGCAATGCGATGGAGCTTCCGACGCGGGAGTGGCATGCGGGTCCGTATGGATTGCTTCGTCACGACATAGCAGACGATTTTGAATTTCCAAAATGGGGAGGAGATTCATGGTCGCTCAGGGAGAAATGGACGGGCTGTGATGTGTACCTTTTTGTTCCGGATCGGCGCCCCAAAAGCGGCTTGGATGACACGTCCATCTGGGAGCAAGACTTGGATGCACTGATCGCGGGTTCTCCGCTCAATGCGCATTACTTCTTTGTTGCTACGGCCTCCGAGGAGACAGCACAGGCCAATCTTGAAGCCATGCAGTTGCGGATAGACCGAGCACTCGAGGCGCTCGAGGAACCACTGAGGGCACACTGGAGCGAGCGGTTGCATGTGGCGGGTGAGTTCCGCTCGGAGCTTCCCGGCTGGCTCTCCGACATGCTTTCGACGGAGGCGTTCTACTATGGTTTTGGCATCGACCGTGCTCAAGGGCTTCGGTTGTTTGGAAATTGGGCGGATGTGAACCGCTATGACCAGGCGCTGTCTGATGCGGGCGAGTGGCCTTGGGAAGCCAACATGGCCTATGTGACACACGAGGCGCGCCACTGGAATTTTGAGGCCCTTCGCGATGAGCGTCTCGCTGGTGAAGAGGTGCTTGTGGTGAGCGCTTGGAGCCAGGAAGTCTTGGGGCATGTTGTGGAAATCGATGTGGCGTTTCCGGATGCAGAAACCCTCAACCAATTCGACACCCTCGAGATCGATCTGACCATGGACTGCCCGGATCCCGAGGCAGGTGAGTTCGGCAATTGTGGCCCCTGGGACTATCTCTCACACATTTATTTGCAGGACGACGAAAACGATGAGTTGTGGCATGAAGTCGCTCGATTCATCACGACCTACCATCGGGAGGGTCGCTATGTAGTGGACGCAACGCACCTCTTGGCGGAATTGAAGGAGGGCGGAACACGTCGTCTGAGGTACAACATCAGTCCCTCGTGGAATCCACAGGCCTATCTGACCCAGATGGATTTTCGTTTCAGCAACCGGGGCAAGGGGATGCGACCTGCAGAACTGATCCCGCTCTGGAGCGGAGGGGGCCTGAGTTCAAGCTACAATGCCAATCAGCCGGAGTTCAGTCTGCCCATACCGCAGTCCGCACAGCGTGTGGAGCTGCGGGCACTCATCACGGGTCATGGAATGGACAACGGGAACTGTGCTGAATTCTGCAATCACAAACACTATTTTCAGGTCAATGACAGCCAGTACAAGAAAAACCACGGGGCTGCGGGTAGCGCCGAGGGCTGCATCGATGAAATCGAGAATGGCATGGTCCCCAATCAGGGAGGAACATGGTGGTTCGGTCGGGGAGGGTGGTGTCCTGGCCAACAGGTTGAGCCCTTTGTGCAAGACATCACGACGGACTGGGTGCCGGGTGAGGACATAAAGCTCGCCTATGAGGTCAAGATCGGGTTCTCCGACCCTCCTGACAACTCAGGCAATATTGTCTTGAATTCTTGGTTGGTGGTCTACGAGTAGGCTCCAAATCTCCAAGTTAAAAATTTTTATGACGGCTCTGTCCTGGGGCCCAGTGGCCCTTTTGGGGGCCT
>JAYXVV010000159.1:0-2965 GCA_036021505.1 Myxococcota bacterium
CGGTGAACTGCTCCCAGCCTTGGCGGACAAAGTCGATCCCGTACGAGGCCAGATGCTCACAACCGCCCCTGCCCCACCTCTTTTTGACTGCCCAATCTACGCCAACCACGGCTACGACTACTGGCGGCAAGATGAGAAAGGCTGTGTGGTCTTGGGCGGCTGGCGAAACCTCGACCCCGATGGAGAGGTGGGTCACGACGAGACCGTTCAGCCTCACATCCAGGAAGCCATGAAAGCCTTCCTCCTGAGAATGGGGATTGAAGCCAAGGTTCGCCACCAATGGGCCGGCATCATGGGGTTCAGCCGAGATGGACTGCCTCTCGTGGGACCTGTACCCGGAGCGCCAGGAGCGCTTGTTGGTGCAGGCTTCACCGGCCATGGATTCGGCTTTGCCTTCCTTGCCGGTGCCGCATTGGCCCATCAAGCACTGGAGGGACAGCATCCGTTCTGTACAGACCTTGACCCCCGCCGGTTTCTTTAGAGCTCGCCTCGCAAACCGACCAACGGCACAAAGCTCGGTCCTGCGACCATCACCTGCTGGGAGTAATCGTAAGAGTTGACGACGTACATGCTGTTGTTCGCGTTCGGCACGTACCACAGCTCGGCGTACGCTGTCAGACTCCACTGGGCAAACCGCCAGGCCCGCTCTACTCGAACATCAACTTTCTGGTAGTCCGAAAGCCTCGCGGAATTCTGCTCCTCCAGCACGGGAAGGTAGCGATCCTGCGTCCCATCGTACACACCGTAGGCCACCGGAGTGTAGGGAAGCCCCACCGAATAGCGATACCGGAGGCCCAGCGTCCACTCCGGTGACACCGTCCAGGAGGAGACAAAGTTGAGTGCAAAAGGCTGGTCGTAATCAAAGGGAAGCCCCCCTCGAATGGACTCTCCGATGTTGACTGAAAGCCAGGTAAAAAAGCGATCTCGGATTCGATAGCGACTCGAAAACTCCATCCCCCAGGCATGGCCATCGACCGATTCTGGCGCCTCACCTGGAATCTCCACGACCATGTCTTCGAGTTGCTTGATCCAACCGTCCACCGACACTTCGAGCCGGCCGGCAACGGCTGAATCAACCCCAACAGAAGCCTGTGAGGAGCGGGAGAATCCCAAGCTGGGATCGCCAGCCACTGGAGAGACCCAGTCGATTTCAGGAGACTGACTGTAGCGCCCGATGGCCCCACGAAGCCCCAGCCGATCTCCTCGGCTCCACCGCCATGTCACCCTTGGATCGAGGACTCCAGTTCGCAGAAGCGAGTCATACCCGAGTCGTGCGCCTGTCTGGATGCGCCACGAGCCGAACCGAAAACGAGGCTCCACATACGCACCCGCAACGACGCGCTGGAGCGTCTCGTCCACATCGACCCCGCGAGCCAACAGCGGTGCATCCTGGGTCAACTCGACCCAGGCCTGAGACGCCTCTACCTTCCGCTGAACTCTCTGCCCCTTGGCCAGTGCACCTGCGACCACCTCCAGCCAGTCGGTGGACGCATAACTGAGATCCTGGCGGAGCCAGATGTAGTGCTCCAAGCGGTCCTGACTGTCGTCTGGCAGAGAGGCCTTCCACCGATCTTGCACCAGAGCCAAATTCCCCTTGGCCTCCCAGTCACCCAGAAGAGAGTGGTGGCGCGCACTCACGATGTGAAAGGCCCGGTCGAAGACAAATGGAGGATTCGCCTCACGCTCCAAAGGCCCGAGATTCTCGGGCTGCAGGACGTACCGCCCGAAGCGGTCCCCAGCACCAAAGGCACTTACTGAAAGCCGATGTGATCCTTGGGTGCGATCCGCGCGAGAAAAATAGTCCCAGAAGGTCGGCCAGATGGTGTACCACTCCGAGCTGTTCTCCATCAGATCCGCATAGGAGCGCCTTGCCGATGCGGAAACTCCCCCCTGTTCGGTGCGTGGCGTCTGAAACCACAGCCCTCCCATGATCATGTTGCCTGCAGCTCCCCCATGAAAGTCCTCAGAGGCTCCCGTCTCTCGACTCTCCGATTCAATAATCCCCCCGATGGCATCGCCGTAGCTCGACCCAAAGGTCGATGGGAAGATCGACACCGACTCCAGCAGACGGGTGTGAAACACGGAGGCATATTGCTGGAAGTGGAAGAGGTAGGGAAGCTCTACACCGTCCAGGTAGAACTTCGAATCCCCTGGCGCCGCACCGCGAAGCGAGAGGTCGCCTGAGCGTGGTGAATACTCGGGAGTGGAGGCCACCCCCGGCAATGCCTGAATGAGTCGGCCCGGATCGTCATGGGTTCCGGGAGTGCGCTCTACACGCTCACGATCGAGCACCTGATACGACGCATGAGGAAGGTCGCGACGCGCTTCAACCACGATTTCCAGTGGGGCGTCTTCCGGCTCCATCACCACAAGGAGCTCCTTCGCCAAAGGAAGCTGCACCTCCAAAATTACCGGCTTGTGGCCCTCAGAACGAAACTCCACGATGTGGATCCCATCCGGAAGTTCCATCGAGAAACGGCCCCGCTCATCCACCGTCTCGGAGTTCTGATCCACCCAGACCACAACCTCTGAGAGCGATGTCCTGCTGCCGATCTCCGTGACCTGGCCACTGAGTTCCGAGGCCAATGCCACACTCAGAAACAGCCCAATCACCAAACCTCCAAAACGACGCGTTCGCCATCCATTTCATCGAGTGCGCATCGACCGTTGGCCATCCAATCCAAGTGGAAGACAGGAGCTCCATGGGCGCAATCTGCCTCGACCTGATCCAGTTCGGAGGCCTCCGCAAATTCGACCAACTCAAACCCCTCATCGGTCTCCACCACCGTCGCAGCCAAAAGTCCATTGTTCGGCACCAGTCCGGATTCGATGAGCCGGCCATGGTGCCTCACAAAGCCGGATTCATCGAGGCCAAAGCCCGCATCCACCCATAAAAAACGGTTCCCACCTTGTTGGTCCATCGCAAGCGCCAGGTGGGTGTTCAATCCGGAATAAGCCGTTCGTG
>JAYXVV010000160.1:0-9054 GCA_036021505.1 Myxococcota bacterium
GCCCAGCTCCTCGACACCAAGTGTCCGGAGTTGAGGTCCGACGAGTCCAACAAACTCATGGTCGACACCACGGGCCTGAACCGCCCCCACAAGACCGGCCCCCAGCCTGTCCCCGGAGTGTTCACCCACCGAAATCATGATTCGAGCCATGCACCCCACCTCACTGATGGACCCTACGCTGCCCCATCCTGTTTCGACTCAGTCGGATGCAACCTCAGGGCCAGAGGCTCGGCACAATCCGCGCTTCGAGCCTTCGATGAACTCAATCAGTTCTCGAACTTCGGCGGAGTTTCCGTGAGTCTCACGCACCCGCTCGAGCGCAATTCTAAGGGGCGCCCCCTTGGAGAACAGCTCCCTGTACGCATTCCGGAGCACCGAAATCGTCTCGCTGTCAAATCCTCCGCGACGGAGTCCGATGATGTTCAATCCGAACAACCGAGCTCGGTCTCCCTGAGCAATCGAAAACGGTGGAACATCTTGAGCCGCCATGGCACCCGCACCCACCATCGCAAAGCGCCCAATCCTCGAAAATTGGTGCACACCTGCCATTCCACCCAGAACAGCATGGTCTTGAACCAAAACGTGACCCGCAAGAGCCACTGAGTTGGCGAAGACGCAGTGACTCCCGATGCAGGCGTCGTGACCCACGTGAGCACAGGCCATAAACAGGTTGTTGTCCCCTATTTTGGTGACCCCACCGCCATGCTCCGTGCCCCGGGAAATCGTTACAAACTCTCTGAAGGTGTTGTTTTTTCCGATTTCAAGCTGCGTTGCGCCGCCTTGGTATTTGAGATCCTGGGGGTCGCCACCGATGACGGCGTGGGCATGAACAAGGTTTCCCTCACCCATTCGGGTCTCCCCGTAAATCACTGCATGAGGCCCGACCCGGACTCCGTCCTCCAGGGTGACACCCGCGCCCACCACGGCGTAGGGTCCAATTTCGACGTCACCGAGCTCTGCATTGGAGTCCACAACTGCTGTCGGATGAATGCCCATCAAATGTCTCCCTGGCCATGTCCTGCTCGGCAGCCTAAAGGATGGGGCGAGCGACGGCAAGAAAAGCCTCCCAACACAGGAGCCAGCAATGGGCCTTTTCGATAAAATCCCCGCCCGAAGAGCCATGCGTGCGGCGCGCGAGGCTTTAGCGGGTACCCCTGAGCAAGCGTCTTCGGTGCCTTCCGTTGATCCCGCCCCAGCTTGGACCCGGCCCACCCCACCGGATGAGGCCAACAACTACCTCATCATCATTTTGGACTCCTGTCGCTACGACAGTTTCATGAAGGCGAAGCCAAAGCTCATGACCAAGCTGGGTGAGGTCGAGAAGCGCTACAGCTATGCCACCTGGACCGCTCCCTCTCACTACAATCTTCTGATGGGCCTGCTTCCCCATTCCAGTCCTCCCCATGTCTATGCCAGCGAGTACTACAAGGAGGATTTTCTCCGGTACTCGGAGCGCCTGGGTTTTGAGGGCATGGAATTCAGCAAAATGGTGCCGCGGCTTTTTTTGCCCTCGTACCTTCGAAACACCATCGGCTACCGGACCAATGCGCTCGTCAGCATGCCCGTCCTCAATCCCCAGACGCCCATCAACCAGGATTTTGACCAGTTCAAGCTCATGGAGAGCCACAACGACATGAGGGCGATGTTCAAAGACATGCGCTTCTACGTGGACCGGCCAAGCTTCTTCCTGCTCAATGTCGGAGAGACCCACTATCCCTACGCTCGACCTGACGAGGACACGAGCAACTGGCCTCGCATTCACGGTGTCAATGGCGTCTTCAAGAACCTCGACAAGAATCTCCGCGAAGGACAACTCGTTCATGCATCCTCGGCACCCCAGTTCTTTGATGACGCCAAGATGAAGGAGCTCAAGGCCCGGCAGGTGGACACCGTCCAATACATCGACAGCCTGTTCGAGGAGCTCTACGACCTCGTGCCCCCCAACACCTACATCACCGTCACTGCCGACCACGGAGAACTGTTTGGGGAACGAGGCTACTTCGGGCACGGACCCATCATGCACAACAAAGTGATGGAGGTCCCCTTCGTGGAGGGTAAAATCCGTTGAGGAAGCGACCTAAGACTCGGACTTCAACCGGGCCTCAAGGAGCCGGACTCTCTCGGTCAACTCGCTGATCGTGCGCACCAAGGCTTCTTCTTTGAGCCACTGACGGTGGTCTCTCGCTGGGACACCTGCGAGTTTCTCCCCAACGCCGGCACTCTTGCTCACCATGCTGTGCGCAGCCACAGTCACCCGATCTCCGATCTCAAGATGACCGAGAACACTGGCCCGAGCCGCCAAGACCACTCCTGAACCCATTCGCGTGCTTCCAGCGACCCCCGAGTAGGCAACCATCGCGCTGTGCTCCCCCACCACCGCTCCGTGGCCAATCTGGACGAGGTTGTCGAGCTTTGTCCCTGCTCCCACCCGTGTGGTCTCCACCGCCCCCCGATCGATGCAGCTGTTTGCACCGACCTCGACGTCGTCTCCCAAGGCCACCCCCGCGACCTGAGGGATTTTCACCCAACCCTCCTCGGTTGGAACGAAGCCAAAGCCTTGGCCGCCAATGACCGCACCGGGATTGAGCCAGACCCGGTTGCCCAGTGTGCATCCACCAAGAACCACGGTGTTCGGCATCAAGCGGCAGGCCTGCCCCACCTTCGCACCTGGCCCCACAACCGCTCCAGCCTGAACCCAGCTTCCTGCTCCAACGGTTGCGCCTGACGAGATCACCGCGAAGGGCTCAATGCAGACGCCTTCCTCCAAAACCGCATCGGAAGCAACGTGGGCTTGTTCGGAGACGGCCGGTTCGGGCCACAGCAGCGGATGAAAAACGGCCAAGGCTCGAGCAAAGCCCAAATAAGGCTTCGGCATCACGATGCCATCTCGCCCCAGCAGATCGGCCTCTCGAGCCACAACAACGGCACCTGCCGCGCTGATTTTCAGTGCCTCGAGGTAGCGACGATTTCCGTAGAAGGCAAGGTGCTCTTCCCCCGCCTCTTGCAGGCTTCGCACACCCGCGATCTCGCGCCCCGGATCACCGACGACCTGTCCTTCGAGCCGCTCGGCAAGCTCATCGAGGCGCATCGAACTCACTGACCGCCGTTGGCTCGTGCAATCACCTTGTCGGTGAGGTCATCGCCGTCAACGCTGAAGATGACCTGAGAGGCCTCGAGGACGACCGTGTAGCCCTCCGCCTGTGCGATGGCGGCCGCATGGCCCTTCAGGCTGTTGAAGACCGTGTCCATGACCTGCACCTTCTGCATCTGCATCTGCTGGTCTGCGAGAGCGGCGGCCTGCTGGAGTTCCATCTGGCCCTGGTAGATTCTCTGCTCGTACCCTTGCCGTGCTTCTGCACTCAAGGTTGGCGCTTTTTCCTGGTACTCCGCAGCGAGAGCTTGAAGGCTTGCATCCATCTGCTCGAGCTCGGCCTGCTTCCCACTGGCCATGGCTTCGAGGCGAGTCTTGGCAGACTGCCCCTCTGTCGTCTCACTGATGGCTCGAGTGAAGTCTACGACGCCAATCTTCACAGACTGCGCAAAGCTGGTAGCCGCGAGAGTTCCACTGAGAAGGAAGAGTGCGAGAAGTTTTTTAAGCATGTTGTGCTCCTGAAGCTCTAAAAGAAGGACCCAATCGAAAAGTCGAAGACCGAGGGATCCTCATCGGCCTTTGGATTAATGGGAAAACCAAGTTCAAATCGCAGCGGACCAATCGGCGAAAACCACCGTACACCGGCACCATAGCTCAGCCTTAGACCCGCGAGGCTTACAGAACCTTCACCCCAAGGATCCCCAAAGGCATTTCCTGCGTCGAAAAATACCACCGCAGAGATCCCAGCAGATTTCACGATGGGGGCTTCCAGTTCGATGTTGTTGATCCAGGTCGAGGTACCACCAACGATGAGGTCATCGTCTACACGCCCGGGGTCCTCGGTTCCGAGGGACCGCACCGTGGGTCCGAGGCTGTACCAGTTGTACCCACGAACCGAATTGATTCCACCCGCACGATAGCGGTGCACGAAAGGCACCACACTTCCATCCGTGGATTGAATGAACCCAAGGGTCGAGTTGAATCGGAAGATCAACCGATCGGACCCGGGGATGACCGGCTGGTAGAAGCGGAGATTCCCCTTGGTTTCGAGGAGGTTGAACTCCCCACCGAGGAAAGGCTTTACCTCGCCATCTCCTGTAGGAAGTCCGCCTGAAAGCGTGGACGACAGGCTCCCATAGACTCCATGGGTCGGCAGGATCCGGTTGTTGCGTTTGTCCGCGTACAGACTCAGTCCCATCGAGGACGTCAAACCGCTTGCATACAGCTTTCCGCCCAGGAGATGCTCTTGGTAGGAGGTGATGGTGGTGAGACCGACGTCCTCCAAGGTGTAGCTGCCTGTCAGGCGCCAGTCCTCGCGTTCATCCAAGTAGCGCCCGATGGTAATCCCGCCGCCACGTGTGTATTGGTCTTCCACATACTGCTGAGACACCGAGTAGGCATCCACCTTCAAGGTCCAGCGAGAGTCCAAGAAATGCGGGTCGGCAAAGGAGAGGTTTCCCTGCTGGCGGAGCGACGACCAGTTGATGGCCGCACTCATCACGTAGCCCAGGCCCAAAAAGTTGTTCTTGGAAATGTTGCCAGTGAAGACGAAGTTTTCGACACTCGAGAAGCCGGCCCCAATGGAGAACGATCCCGTTGGCTGCTCCACAACCTCCACATTGACGTCGAGCGTCTGGGGCGTTGCGGACCGAGGTGTCGAAATCCGAACATCTTCAAAGAACCCCAGTCGGGTGAGTCTTGCTCGCGCCTCCGTGAGCTGCGAACCGTCAAAGACCTCCGCCTCATTGAGCGGGATTTCACGACGCACCACTTTGTCCCATGTGGGGTCATTGCCTGTGATGTGAATCTGTCCCACGTTGAAGCGATCGCCTTTCGAAATGTCGAAGGTCAGATCCACGACACCGTCCTCAGGGCGCGTGCTTGTCAGTGGAACCACACTGGCGAACGCAAATCCTCGAGCGCGGGAGAGGTCCGAGATCTTCTGCCTCACCGTCTGGATTTCCGGGAGCTTGAAGATTTGTCCGGTCTGAACCGAGCCGCCTCCATCCCGAAAATCCAGCAGGCTCCCTAAACCGCCACTCTCTCCGTCGAGGTCGGACAGTACATCCTGAACGGAGTCGCCGGCGACAAGCCGCAGAACGCTGTCGACTGTGAGCCCCAACTCAGGGACCCAGTCCCCCTTGGCATCAATGCCGCCAAGCCGATAGCGAACGCCTTCTTCCACATGAATGGTCACCGCGATCGTGCGCTTGTCCGGTGAGAGATAGACCTTTGGCTCAGCCACCTGGACGTCTACAAATCCTTCCTCCAGGAACACCGAGCGAACGACATACACGTCGTTCTCGAGGTCTGCCGAGCGATAGGTTCCTGAACCCGTGAGCCATGGCAGCGCACCCGCAGGCCGGGTGGACATGAACTTGAGTACCGCCCGATCCTCCAAATTCTCAGTGCCGGTGATGTCTACGGTCTCCACATAGACCTTGCGGTTCTCCGTGATGGCGAACTCCAGGTCCACCAGGCTGGCGGAGACTTCATGCACGACCGGCTCGACCTCCGCAAGGAAGTAGCCTTTGTCGACGTAGAGTTCGCGGATCCGCTGCTGATTGACGCTGACAGCGGTCGAGTTGAGCACGGCATAGCTGGTGATGTCCAACACTTCGCGGATGTCGTCCTCGTTGACTTTGCTGAAGCCCGTGAGATTCACGGCTCGGATTGCGGGGTTCTCCAGAACCAAAAAGGTGACCTCAACCCCCCCATTCTCCGAGGGACTCACATCAATTCGGACATCTTGGAACAACCCGGTCGCAAAAACCGACTTCAGATCGCGACGGAGCTTGGACGCCTCAGCCTGCTCTCCGATGCGCAACTGGACTGCCGCAAGAACCGCAGCAGACTCAATCCGTACGTTTCCGGAAACCTTAATCGCACTGACCAGACCAAAATCTTGCTGCCAGCTTGCTGCTTCACCTGCAGGCATCGGGGAGGAATCCTGAGCAAGCGCGGTGGTGTGGAGGCCCACAACGACCGCCATCCAAGCCATGAGCATCCGACGCAACACTACAGTTCCTCCAAGTGGCCATCCACCACTCTCAACCGTCGTGGGAAACGCGCCGCCAATTCGAGGGAGTGTGTAACCACCACAAGGGTAGATCCCAAGGAGGAATTCAGGGACATGAATGACTCAAAGACCTCTGAGGCCGTCTTGGGATCCAAGTTTCCAGTGGGTTCATCGGCGAGGATCAGTCCGGGATCGGCCACCAGGGCGCGGGCGATCGCGACCCGCTGCTGTTCACCACCGGAGAGCTCCCCAGGGCGATGTTCCGCTCGCTCAACCAGCCCAACCCGAGCGAGAAGCGCCTTGGCCTGTTCATAGGCCCGCTTTCGCGGCTCACCGCGAATCAAGAGTGGCATGGCGACGTTGCCAATCGCAGTCTGCTCAGGAAGCAAGTGATGGAACTGAAACACAAAGCCCACCATCTGATTTCGGAGGCCATCCAGCTGCTGCTTGGAGCGATCGGCAAAAGACCGTCCATCGTAGAGAATCTCTCCGGAACTCGGTCGGTCCAAGGTCCCCAAGAGGTGCAGCAACGTCGACTTCCCACAGCCCGATGGACCCACAATGGAAAGAGCCTCGCCCGCCTCGATGTGGAGATCCACGTCTCGCAGCACACGAATTTCGCGACCACCTTTTTCATAGGTCTTGCTGACCTTGCGCAACTCCAGCTGGACCCCTCTATTCATTGCGCAAGCCCTCCACCGGGTCCAGCAGTGCCGCGCGAGTGGCTGGATAGAGTGTCGCGAGGAAACAGATGAAGACGCCGACCAAACCCACACCAGCGACCACTTCAGGCTGGATGACAACTGGAAGAGAATCCAGGTAGTACACATCCGTATCCAGTGGCCAACCGTAGGCTCGAAGACCGAAACAGAAAGAGAGGCCGAGCACCGTGCCGATGCCGGCACCAACAAGACCGATGATGATTCCTTCGAGCATGAAGACCGCTCGAATTTGACTGGTTGTCGCGCCCATGGCCCTCAGAATCGAGATCTCTCTGCCCTTGCTGAGCACCAAGAGGATGAGTGTGCCGCCGATGTTGAGTGAAGCCACCGCCACGATCAATCCGAGGATCAAGCCCATGACCACCTTTTCGAGCTTGAGCGCCTCAAATAGAGCGGAATTGAGCTCACGCCAATGACGAACCCGGTATGCCGGCCCCAGTTCATCGGAGATCGCCTCAGCCACCACGTGGACCTCATCCACGTCCAACACCTTGGCCTCAATCCCTGAGGCCAATCCATCCATCTTCAGGAAGTTCTGTGCCGACTCCATGTGAACGTAGGCCCACTTGGTGTCGTACTCATACATGCCCGAGTGAAAAATCCCGACGACCTCAAAGCTCTTGAGTTCAGGCACTTGGGTTCCCATTGGACCTGGGCTTCCCCCCACTGGATTGACGAGATGAACGACATCTTCGGGGTAGAGACTGAGCTCTGTCGCAAGTTCATCGCCGACAATGATCCCCGGGCGCGAGACCTTGGCCGGCTCATCCACACCGGATTCAGTGGATTCATCGCGAGACGCTGCTTCCACCGCCGCGGGTTGCGCCAAGAGCCCTAAAATTCGCTCCTTCTCGGCCAAGACCGCCGGAGTGTCTGGCTCATCTTCCTCCCCGAGGCGGCCCTCTGGCCCCTCGATGAGGTTTTCTTTGAGATCCAGGATCTCCCCCACCCGCTCAGGCTGAATCCCCTTCACAATCACCCCAGAAACACCACCGGGGGCCTTGAGCATCATCTCCGTGTAGATGAAAGGGGCCGCGCCGGTAACATCCTCCTGCTCTCGAACACGTTCTGCGATCCGGTCATAAGACGCCATCGCGGTGTAATTGGGGTGCGTCACCACAACATGCGCGTTCGACCCCAGGATTTTGTCTCGGAGGTCGACCTCAAAGCCCGCCATGACCGCCATCACGGCAATGAGTGCTGCGACACCAATGGTCACTCCCGCAATCGAAATGAGGGTGATGGCCGACACCCCCGCTTCTCGGCGCTTGGACCGGAGGTGACTCAAGGCAATGTGCAGCGCAAAGCGCATATCCCGCTATTCCTCGTCCGCGGAGGCATCCGCTTGCTGAGCCTGTTGCGGCCTCAAGGTCGGAAAGAGAATGACCTCCCGAATGCTCTGCTGGTTGGTCAACAACATGACCAAGCGGTCGATCCCTATGCCCTCGCCAGCCGTGGGCGGCATGCCATAAGAAAGCGCTCGAATGTAGTCCGCATCAAAGAACATGGCCTCGTCATCGCCATCCGCTTTGGCCTTGGCTTGATCCTCGAAGCGACCGGCCTGATCCACCGGGTCATTGAGCTCCGAAAAACCATTGGCAATCTCGCGACCCGCAATGAAAAGTTCAAAGCGGTCCACAATTTCAGGATTGTCATCGTTTCGCCGGGAGAGAGGACTGATCTCGGTCGGAAAGGCGGTAATGAAGGTTGGATTGAGCAGCGTGGGCTCGACCGCATCATCAAAAAGCTCTGCGAGCATCTTGCCCGGCGTTTGGGGGAGATCGGCCGCCTCAGTGCCCGGGTGCTTGGCGATGTACCACGCATGCGCCGCCTCCAAATCCATCGGATCCTCAAGTCCCGTGGCCTCAGAAACCGCCTCAGCCATCGGGACTCGCTTCCATGGCCGCGAGAAGTCCATCTCCATCTCGCCGTACGGCAAGCGGGTTGAACCGCAGACCTCCTCAACGAGACCCGTGATCAGCTCTTCCGTCATGTCCATCAGATCTTCGTAGGTGGACCAGGCCTGATACCACTCCAGCATCGTGAACTCGGGGTTGTGCTGGGTGGAGATCCCCTCATTTCGGAAGTTTCGGTTGATCTCGTAGACGCGCTCAAAGCCACCCGCAACAAGGCGCTTGAGATAAAGCTCCGGAGCTACCCGCATGAACATGTCCATGCTGAGCGCATTGTGGTGCGTCGTGAATGGACGCGCGGTGGCTCCG
>JAYXVV010000161.1:0-15231 GCA_036021505.1 Myxococcota bacterium
GAGATGGATGCGGAGAGGAGCGTTTCCTCTTGGTTCACCTCTTCGGATGCCTCAGTGGCTCGGGCCGGACCGGACGAAAGGGGAGTGTCCTGGCCATAGCTCAAGGAAGGCGCGAGAAGCGCTGAAAGGAGCAGCCCGTGAGAGACGATCGTGAGTGGAAGGTGGAAAGACAAGGTGCACGTATCCGTTGGAAAAGAAGAAATGAGCCGTCATCCATCGGTGTGGAGGGTCATCGTTTCCAATTCCTATCTGGGGGAACTGGTCTCCTGCAATTCATCAAGAGGGGGAGGACGACACGGTTTGCGGGGAGATCTGAGCAGCAATGCCTTTGAGCAGCACTCTTGTTGCCTCTCTGAGATCCTTCATAGCCCAGGTTTTTTCTGAGTTTTTTTGGATCGGATTTCCGACTTGGGGGAGGTGCACAAAGAGGGATGGAGGCTTTTGAAGTGCCGATTTGGGAAAGTGCAGCGCATGGAAAAAAGAGGCATTGCAGAGGTAGCGCCCAGGGTCTTCTGAGAGCTCGACGGGCAGACCTGCCTTCTCAAGTTCAGCAAGGAGGTCTTGCCGTTGAATCGAGGTCTGCAGGGCCTCTCCGAGGCTTCGCGTAGACAGGAGAGGCTGCGGGGTGTCGAAGTGCCTTCCCTTTGCATCGGGGCGACCGGCTTCCCGAAGGTTGTAGGCTTGACCCTCAAGGCCGATGCAGTCACGCGCCACCGCAACACCGAGCAACAGAATGGCCGCCGGCTCGTGCTTGTCAAAGAGAGACTCAAGCTGAGAGGCGATGCTCTCAAAGCAGACCTCAAGGTCGGCTCCAACGACACGCAGACCGTGAATGGCCTGGCCATCGAACTCCTTGGCGATCCTTGCTGTGGGGTTCTGCGGGACCCCGGGAAACGGCCCAAAGCCCGTCAGCAGCAGGCGAGGTTCAGGCATCGGCTGCTGCGGAGGCCCGGTTAGCAAGCTCTCGTACGACGACACTCGCACAGGTGAGCCCAAAGGCGCCGGTCACAAAGCCTGCTGTTCCCCAAATGCGGTTTCGATGCTCGCAGCTGTGGAGACCGTTGTCACCCTGTGGGCAGACACAGCGAAACCCTTCACCTTTGTCATAGGCCAGCTCCTGGGGTTCACTGAGTGGCTCATCCGAGTACACCGCGGACACGCCAAAGGGCCCCTGAGCAGGAAAGCCGTGCTCTTTTCGGAGGATCTTGCGGCAGGAGGCGGCGAGGGGATCCACTGTGGTCTCTGCGAGATCCGTGACGCGGAGGCGTGTGGGATCCCAGCGGCCCGACGCTCCTGTGCTCACAACCAGAGGGATGCCCTTTTTCTTGCAGGTGGCGATGAGGTGGCATTTGGTGGTGAGGTTGTCGATGGCATCCACCACGAAATCCACCTCCTCGGTCAGAAACCGATCGGCGAGGTTGGCCTCGTAGAAGAAGGGGTGTTCCCGGACGTCGACATCCGGTGCAATCCTCCGGAGGCGTTCGGCAAGAACCGCCACTTTGGGTTTTCCCACGGTGTCGCGCATTGCCTGAAGCTGTCGGTTGGTGTTGGTTGCACACACGAGATCGAAGTCCATCAAGGCAATGGTGCCCACACCGCTCCGGGCAAGGGCCTCGGCAGCAAAGGAGCCAACACCGCCGACACCGATCACGAGGACGTGGCTGTTCTGGAGAACCTCCATGGTGGGATCGCCGACCAATCTACCCATGCGGTCCCAGCGTCGATGAAGTCGGTATCCTGGCTTCATGGTGTCCGTCCTTTTTTGGTGATTCACAGCGGAAGTTGGAAGAGCCTGCGGGCGTTTTGCTCCGTTTGAGCCGCCACGTCCAGTGGATCCGCACCACGAAGCTCGGCCAAGGCCTTCACAACATCGGTCAGAAAGGCGGGCTCGTTGGGAACGTTTCCGCGTTCAACAGGCGTCTGGTCGGGTGCGTCGGTCTCGATGAGGATCCGTTCGATGGGGACAGCGGCCGCTGCCGCCCGGCTTCGCTTGTGGTGGCTTTTGGTCAGGTTGCCAGAAAACGAGAGGTGCAGGCCCATCTTCAGGTAGCGTTCGGCGACTTCAATGGAGCCTGTGAAGCTGTGCACCATGCCCCCGGCCTCGGGTACACCCATGTCTCGAAGGATGTCCAAGCAGCGGCCATGGGCCCGTACGCAATGAATCACGATGGGTTTGACGAGCACATGCGCCATGGCCAACTGGGCCACAAAGCATTTTTCCTGGGAGGAGTGGGTCTCCGGTGCGAAAGAGGGGTGATGATCCAGGCCCATCTCACCCAGCGCGACATGGGGATGGCTGTTGAGCCAACGCCTGAGGGTACCCAAGGCATCGAGCCGTTGGGTGTCATCCATCACGGCCGCCGACCAGGGATGGATTCCGTAGGCGGCATGGACATCCGCATGGTTCTGTTCCAACTCGGAGATGGTCTCCCAGCTGTCAGGTCCGACACTGGGAACCACAAAAGCACTGACGCCCACCTGGCGCGCCTGTCGCAGAGCCTCGTTCGGGTGGTCCAACCGTTCCGCATGAAGGTGGGCATCGAGCATGGTTCAGTCCAATCGGTCTCGGGTTCCGAGGGCCGACCGTGGCCCGGTGGAGTGGAGAGTCCGCAGAGGGGGGGATCCCCCCGAGAGAGACGCGCTAACGCCTAGAACTTCTTGTTCCCCAGGGTGCTTACCTGGGCTCTCGGGAGGTTCGGTGATGACCGGGATAGTAGATAAAGTCCCGATAGGCTCACCCCGAACCCTTCAGAGCGACCCCCTGCCGAGGCAGGAGTGTCCATCGCTTGGAGGGTCCAGTGAGGGCACCACTACAAAGCCATCACCTCGCAGAGCACATGAAAACAAATCACTGGATCACCTCCTTTCTCGGCGCATTGGACAACACAGGTCCCGACCTGTGACCCCCAAGGCACCCGCCGGTGGCGCCCGGGAGGGTTGCGGGAAATCCCGCCAGCCAGGCTGCTTTCCCTGGCCGAGCAGCCCCCGAGGAGGCCACTGCAAAAATGGTACAAGCAGAAGTCTTGACACGTAAAAAAGGTTTACGTGACGGTTGAGCAACACCATTGCTGCACCTTCTTTATACCCGGATTTGGCCGACCTCCTTCCCCAAAAACAGATTTTTCGTGCGAGTCGGCGTTCATTGGGGCCGGCGCAATCGGCGAGGGGATGGCTGTGCAGCATGGTCGTGTTGCTGCTTTGCTGGTTATGCACGGATCATCAACAGAGGACGAGAAGCCCGATGGCGAACTACAGCACACGCGTCTACGAGAACATGGTGGAGATGCTTTCGAGCGCCGAGAACCCCACGCCAATGGTGCGTGTGGAAAAGGCCATCGGATTCAAGCACGCAAAGGTCTATGCAAAACTGGAGTGGTACAACCCTTTCGGTGCTGTCAAAGACCGTGTGGCAGCGAACATGCTCCGGGATGCGCAGGAAAAAGGACTGCTCTCCGAGGGGCAGAAGCTTGTCGAGCCGACAAGTGGCAACACAGGACTGGGTCTGGCCATGATGTCGAATGTCTTCGGCTACAGCCTCTACACCCCGCTCTCCAATCAAATCCCCCCGGAAAAGCGGGCCATGCTGCGTTTCTTTGGGGCTCATGTGGAGGAGTTGGAAGACACTCTGTGTCCAGCACCGTGGGCGCCTGAGGGGGCGATCGCCCGTGCGATGGAGCTGGCGGAGCGTCCCGATTTCCACATGCTCAATCAGTACAAGAACGTCTCGAACATCGAGGCCCACATCCGAACCACTGGCCCAGAGATCTGGCGGCAAACCGACGGCAAGGTGACCCATTTCGTGGCAGGACTCGGCACCTGTGGGACGATCACTGGAAACGGGCGCTTCTTGAAGTCGAAGAATCCGGATGTGCAGATCATCGCAGCCCACCCCAAGCCGGGCCACAACATCCCAGGCGTTCGGTCCCTCGTTCAGCTCCAGCAGACGGACCTCTTCAAGCCGGAGGAGTACGACGCCATCGTTGAGGTGGACGACGACGAGGCCTTCCAGCTCTGCCTTGAACTCAACCGGCAGGACAGCATCATTGCCGGTCCGAGTGCGGCCATGGCCCTCTGTGGAGCGCTCAAGGTGGTGGAAGACGAGCCGGGCGTGGTTGTCGTGGTGATCTTTCCGGACAATGCCTTCAAGTACGTGTCCTCACTCGAGGGGTACTTCCCGGACATTCGAGCCCAACGGGGTCCTGGACAGGATGGGGCGCCCGATCCCAAGGCCGAGCAGATGAAGGCTCTGATTGAAAATGCCCGCAATCCCCACACCACACTCGAGGTCGGTGACCTCAAGGCGGAGCTGAAGTCTGAGAACGCACCTGTGGTGGTCGATGTGCGAAGTCCAGAGGTCTATGCGAAGCAGCACATCCGGGGGGCATTGAATGTTCCCACAGCGGAGCTCGCAGGAGCTGCAGGGCTTCCTGAGGACCGCAGTGCGCCCATTGTCACCGTGTGCAACCGAGGCAACATGTCCCTCACGGGCATGCTGGTGCTGAACTCCCTGGGCTACACCAACGTCCGCAGCCTCAATGGGGGGACCTTTGGCTGGGCCGACGATGGGGGAGCGGTCGACGGGAGCGAAGCTTAGGCCTCGCCCTTGGGGGTCTCTGCGTCTTTGACGGCCTGAATGTTGGTCTTCAGGCGCTCGTAGACCAGGTTGGCGATGTCCGTCGTGGAACCTTCCTCGGACTTGGCGACACCCAGCATGCGGTGGCAGCCAGGACATCCGGTGACCACCTTGGATTCACCGGTGGTCTCCTCGAGGCTCTTCCAGCGTGCCTGACTCACCTTGGCTGGGGAGTCCCAGAGGAAGCCTCCGCCGCCGCCGCCGCAGCAACTCGGCACAGCGGGGGATTTGTCCGCGGTTTTCCCCGTCACGCCTGCAGCACTCAGCAGGGCGTCGAAGTCGCTGGTCTCCCCGTTGTGAATGGTCTTGCAAGGGTGGTGCACCGCCATGGTCTCGGCTTTCTTCTCCAACTCGATCTTCCCGTCATCCACGAGATTTTTGAGGAAGGAGACATGCGAAACCACATTGGCGAAGCGGTCGAGCTTCATGCCCTCTGCCGCAGCGGAGAGCTGGGTTCCGATGTTGTCTTTGCAGTGCGGGCAAATGGTCAAGATGGTGCGCTCGTGCTGCTCGGCCAAGGCCTCGGAGAGCTCCATGACCCGCTCCATTTTGTAGAAGGGCCAGTCTTCCATGATGCCGCCACCGTGGAGGAGTCCCTCGCCCCAGCAGGATTCTTCTTTCAGAACGCCGTACTTCACCCCGGCAGCCTCGAGCAGGCGGGCAGTGGCCACCACCACCGGCTGAGCCTCCGGCGAGTGGGCCCCCTGACAGCCGAGCACAAAAAGGACCTCGTGGTTCTCCGCATCGAAGTAGGCGATGTTGTTGGACTCGATGAAGCTCGAACGGTCGGAGGGATTCCCGGCGAAGATGTTGCCAGAGGCCGTCACCCGGTCAGAGCCGCCTTCTTTGAGCCCTCGTGGGGGGTAGATTCCCTCAGCGGTCATCCTGCCGCGAAGCTCAAGCCCTGCACGAGAGGGGCGGTTTCCGACGGGGCAGACGGTATCGCAGGCCCTGCACTGGGTGCAGGTGGACACGGTGTCGGGTGGAGCGAGTTCGGCGAGCCCCTCGGTGCTTGTGGTGGGATCGCGAAAGGCGAGGACAAAGTGCTCGCGGGGTTTGAGGCCCGCGTCTGCGGAGGGGCATGCGTCGTTGCAGCGACCGCATTCGATGCAGGCAGCCGGGTCAAAGAGCGTGTGGAAGCTGAAGTCCGACACACCGTTGGGCATGCCCACCCGAATGAGCTCGGCTTCGAAGTGCTCCTCGGGAGTGTTCTCATCGCCCATGTCGAGGTCTCCACCTGGCACGGGTCGGTCGCTGGGCAGCTCCACCATGTGCTTGAGGACGACGTTTACAGGGCCCATGATGAGGTGGAGATGTTTCCCGTAGGCGATCAGGGAAGGAAAGGAGAACAGGATGAGGCTGTGGACCCACCAGTTGACCTCAGCCCCCGTGGAGCCCGAGATGCCGAGGTCCACACCGAAAGTGGGGCGCTCGAGCATGTAGGTGATCATCAGGCCACCGATCATCGCGAGAACGATTCCGGACTCAAGCATGTGGGTGAGTTGGTGGCGCATCACGGTGTAGCGCCGGATGGCGAGTCCCACCACGGAGACCAGAACCAGTACGGCAAAGACATCCAAGATGCCGTCCAGAGGCCCCAAGGCGATGGGGTGCTCGTAGTTCTGGAATCCCGCATAGAGGTGGGTGACACTCTTCAGTCCAAAGCTGACGAACCCGTAGAACACCAAGAGGTGCATGATGCCGACGACGGGTCGGTTGGCAATCACGCGCGTCTGGAGGACCACCTCAGCGGTCCCTGTGAAGAAGCCCTTGGGGTTCACAATCTTGATCTGCCCACGCTTGGGCCAGACGTGTTTGAGTCTCCGGGTCCACAGAATGGTGGAGAACGAAACAGCGCCTGCAAGGCCGGTGATCAGTATTGCGATTTGCTCAAGACTCATGGTGCGTAATCCTCAATCCAGGAAGACCCTGGAAGGTTCTCTTAGCCCCTCCACAGGGCGTCGTCTCCCTCAAGCCATCGGGAATCGGCATTCCACCAGGATGCGGTCCTGGAGCTGGATGGCTCCCAACAGCGCTTTGTAGGGCGGGATGCCCCAATGTGAGGGTCGAATTTCAAATTCTGCGTAGATGACATGGCCGCGAAGAGTGGTGGGAAACTTCAGGGGTCGGGTGGTCGACTTCAGCGTGAGCTGACCCTCAAAGACGCGGTCGACGAGATGCCCGCTGACACGGATCTCGGGAAAGCTCTGAACCTCCAACACCTCAGAACGAAGCTTCTTTCGGATCTCGTGTTTGTCCTTCTGGCTCAGGCCCAACGGGTCGAGGGCTGTTCCGCGCATGGCCCCGTCGACCTCAATGTCCATCGGAGAGAACGTGGCCCGAAACTCGCTGTCGTTTTGGGTGAACTCTCGGGGTTGGACCCTCAAGCGAATGTCGTGGGCGACACGCGAGAGCAGACCGGCTTTGAAGCAGTAGAGGTAGACGGTTCCGGTGGAGCTCAGGGTCATGGTCGTCGGAGGCAAACAGGAAAAGAAGAGGGGCTTGACACAGGGGTTATAGAGGCGGCCACGGAGAGTTCACCATGATCGGAATGAATGGAACCACACCTTACCGCAGCTCCGCGATGGTGCAGGCTCTCAATGCGGCCGCAGCGCAGGACACGGCCCGTCTACGCGAGCGGGAGACTCTCCATCTGCCGTCATTGGCCATCACGGACAAGCTTCCTCCGCGGGACATGGGGCTTTTCTCACGCCTGACGATGGGGCTCAAGCAGGCCCAGGCGAGCCATCAAGCTGCGGCTCGTGCTTACGCCCAGAACCGCTAATCGCAGGGTTCGAGCGGGCCTCGGAAAGGCACTCTTCCGAGCAAAAGGTCACGGTACATCAACCAGTCGCTGAGGAAGGAGTACACGGGGTACTTGAAGGTAGCCGGCCGGTTTTTCTCGAAGAAGAAGTGGCCGATCCAGGCCGGTCCATAGCCTGCGAGCAACGCGGTCCAGATCCATTCGGGCCGCTGCGTGAGCAGGCAGCCGGAGAGGATGGCGATTACTGCTGTAGTTCCCAAAAAGTGAAGCATCCGGCAGACGCCGTTTCGGTGCTCAGTCAGGTAGTACGGGTAGAATTCCGAGAGGCTGTTGTAGGGGGTGTTCATGGTGCATTCGGGATCGGTGACGCGCTGGCGAGGCGGTTCGGCGGTGTCAATGAGAGGCCTGCCCCGTCAGCCGAAATACGGAGGCGCGTTTCCGCTGCGCCACTTGATGTTGCATCCCATCGCCGGTGTCTGTTGCTCGGCGATGGCGCTGCCGTTCAGGACGGCCTCGACCGCGGCTCGAATGTCGCTGCCGTTGACCGGGGCATTGTTTCCAGGACTGCTGTCGTCCCACTGTCCTCGGTAGACGAGTTTCTGGTCTGCGTCGAAGAGAAAGAAATCGGGGGTACAGGCTGCCTGATAAGCCTTGGCTACGCCTTGATCCTCGTCCATGAGAAAGGGAAACGACCAGTTGAGCTCTGCCGCGAGTGCCTTCATGTTCACCGGCCCATCCTGGGGGTAGTTCTCGAGGTCGTTGGCGTTGATGGCCACAACGCGCAGCCCGCGCTCCCGATAGGCGTCAGCAAGAGGGCCAAAGTCCTCCCGGATGTGGATCACGTAAGGGCAGTGGTTGCAGATGAACATCACCAGCAGGGCTGAGGCTCCGTCGAAGTCGGCAAGGGAAACCGAGTTGCCGCTGGTGGCATCGGGAAGCGAGAAATCGGGTGCAGGGGTCCCGAGAGGAAGCATGGTGGACGGGGTGAGGGCCATGAAAAACTCCTTGTCTGCTGAGGGAAGTATCGTATTTCTGTGGCAACGGGGATCGGCTTGTTTCCCCAAGGGGTGATAGACTTCACCCGGTGCCCCGAGGAGGATCCATGAAGTCCATGTCAGTAAAGGCCGTCTCTTTGTTTTTTGCGGGTGTTGGGGTGGTGCAGGCCACCTGCCCCACCGATGTCCAAATTGTCTCCGAGCTGACGTGCTCCTCGACGATTCAAGGAACGATCTCCGCTTCCGCGGCGAACACGATGGGCGGGGAGTGCGAGGATGCCGAGTGCTACACCTGCGGGGAACCCCATGCGAATGAGAAGCAGATTGCTCCGGAGCATGTCTACAGCTTTGAGTGCCAGCAGTCTGGAACGGTTCGTCTCCTGATCACGGATTTGCCCTGTGACATGGACATCTACGCCCTCGACGATTCCTGCGATCCCTACACCGGGTGCTTGCAGGGGTCGACGGCTCCGTACAACGAGGACGACGAGGTGGTCTTTGACTGCATTGCAGGCCAGACCCACTACATCGTGATCGAGGCCTACGGTGCGGAGCACTTGGATGTGGCCAGCGGTCCGTGCACCGACGACGGTACCGCGACGGGGACGGTGTTTGATCCCTCCTACACGCTGAGCTTTGATGTCTCGGCCTCGACGGGTTGCTTTGAAGACTGCGACGATGGCGAAGACAACGATTTTGACGGAGACACCGACTGCAGCGATTCGGACTGCGGAGCAGATCCCGTCTGCTGCGACATTGATGGAGACGGATTCTTCTCCGAGGAGTGTGGCGGGGACGACTGCGATGACAACGACGCGGACATCAACCCCATTGCCACGGACACTCCCGACAACGGTGTCGATGAGGACTGCAGCGGTGAGGACGCCACCGTGGTGGACACAGGCTCCGGACCGGAGGACACAGGCTCCGATGGAGAGGGCAAGGACGACGACGGCTCGTGCGGCTGCGCATCGCCTGCCAGCCCTCAGAGCAGCTGGGCCGTCGGCATGCTTTTCATGGGTCTTCTCCTGCGCCGTCGCCGCTAAAGCTGCCGTGCTGAGTGCAGGCCTTCTCTGGCTGGGCTGCCAGTCCGGCGTGACTGAAACCGGCGTGGTGGTGGCTGAGCCGCCCGCTGGTGGGGTTGCGGACGTGGGCCCATCGGCGGAGCCGAGGCCCGACCCGCAGCCCCCTTCTCTGGCGGCGAGGCCAAAGGATTTCGAGGAGCGGCCTGAGTTGCGGGTAGCCTATCAGAACTGCGATCAGTTCTCAGGCCAGGAGGCCAAAGATTGCGTCTACCACCTCTGGCAGTCGGAGCTGATGGCACTCCGGCCTGGCTCGGATTCCAGTGAGGAAGCCCTGGATGCCGTCCGCCGCGTGTTTTTCGCGCACAGGGAGCCGGCGCTTGCTCGCAACCCCCAGTTCGAGGAGCGCTTTTGGGCGTGGTTTTGGGGGGCTTGGTGGAAAGAACAACCCCGTTCAAGCTGGGGAAATCCCGAAGGATGTCTTGTTTTTCCGAACACATCGGATCAAGAGGAATGCCTTCGCTATGCCGATCGGGCTTGGGATTGGCTGGTGGGCCGCAAGATCCAGGTCGCACCCACTCCCTGATTCAAGGAGGAGCGTCCGGGTTCCACAGGCCCAAGCACCGCAGGTCCTCCTCAAAGTAGACGTTGAAGGACCGCTTCGTCCAGAGATGGGCGGCGAGGGTGGCTTCTTCGCCGCCGAGGCCCTCCTTTTGGGTGTACCAGCGGATCAGGGTGGGCAGAAAGGCCTCAACGGCCGTCTCGTAGCCTGTCAGCAGCTCGACATGATCGGGCTTGTCCTTGGCCCAGGCCACAAGGGTCTTCATGTGAGCGCGATGGGCCTTCTCAATTTCTGCTTGCCGGGTCACAAGTCGGTCGGGGTGAAACAGGGAGAGCACATTGTTGACCGCAATCTCTCGGTAGATTCCGACACGAATTGTTCCACACCAGGGCATCTCGCCCGGCTCACTGACATCGGTGGCTTCGGTGATCAGGAACTTCGAAGAGAGTGCGCCCTTGGCGTAGGCCAGCGCAGCGAAGGGCTCAGACTCCGCAAAGTCCAGCTCGCAGAAGCCAACGGCGCCGTCTCGCCCGGAGCCGTAGTAGATCCCGAAGGCTCGTCCCGCTTCATCCGGGTGCTTCTCGAAGAGCCAACAGGGTGCGATGAACTGGGGCTCGGAGGTGAATCGAATGTCGTAGAGCACCTGCGTCAGACTCGGATAGTGCCCATCTTGACTCTCGGTCTCCTGCGTCTCACTGGCCCGTCGGAGCACGGCCATGGTCTGATCAATCTCGGGGCTCGGTCCAGCCTGCACCCCCGGCCAATGCCCGGTAAACTGGAGATAGGCTTTCCACCCGGCGGCGAGCGGGGAATCGAGTGACTCGATGAGAGCAACGCTTTTTCCAGGGTCATCGAGGAGGGTGTCCACTTGGTCCTGGGTGAGCCGCGTGTGTTCTGCGGCCGAAACCGTTGCTGGGAGCCAGAGCAGAAGTAAGAGGAGTCGATTCATGGGAAAATCTTTGAGGTTGAAAGGCGGGTGGAGACGAAGTATCGCGCACTCCGAGGGTACTTGATCATGACAAAAACTGCAGCGTTTGGACTTTTCGTGACCGCACTGTTGACCGGTTGCAAATCGGATTCAGCGGGAGAGGACTCAGGAGTGAACTCGGATTCGGGAACCGAGAGCGATTCGTATTTTCCGCCTCGATCCTGTGAGACCCGGTTCTCCTACGCGTCCGACGCGTTTGGGGTTTTCCTTGCGGGGGATTTCAACGGATGGTCCGACACGGAGCTGCCGATGAAAAAGACGGGAGACCGCTACGAAATCGAGATCGCCCTGGAGCCTGGGGCGTACGCCTACAAGTTTGTCGAGAAAGACGGTTCAGTTCGGTGGACCTGTGATCCGGAGAGCGAGCTGTACCACTGCGATCCGGGCTACGAAAAGGCCACCTGGAACGTGTGTGAACCCGGGGCCAATGCGTGCAACTCGATGGTCGTTGTCGGGGATTGCGAGCGCCCAAGACTGCACATTCTGGAGGTGGTCACCTCCGAGAGCAGCGCGGAGCTGGAACTGGCTTTTGAGCCGGGTGCCAGTGGCGCCATGTTGGCGCAGGCAGAGGTCGAAATCGATGGGGTTCTCCAGGAGCTCGAATGGGATGGCAGTGCGACCTACCGCTTGGAACTCTCAGGACTCAATCCCGGGCGCCATGCGGTGGTTCTCCGCGCGACAGATGACAACTCCAGGGAGACCGAGGAACTCAGCGTTCCGTTTTGGAACGATGGCAGCGACGGCATGGAGGGCCTCCTCTATTTTCCAATGACCGATCGTTTCGCCAATGCGCAGGCGGAAAACGACTGGAGCGAGGGAACCCTCTCGGAGTCCAGCGACTACCGCGGTGGGGACTGGAAGGGCATCGAGGAGAAGCTGGATTCTCTCGTGGAGTTGGGGGTCCGAAGCCTCTGGCTGACCGCACCTCAA
This sequence comes from Myxococcota bacterium, assembly GCA_036021505.1. Classification (GTDB taxonomy): domain Bacteria; phylum Myxococcota_A; class UBA796; order UBA796; family CAJQPC01; genus JAYXVV01. Next base: position 11,895 of record JAYXVV010000161.1, read on the forward strand.
GACAATCCCTCGGGGGCTTGGGGAGACAAGTGTGGGACAGACTACTCGGGCTACCACGGCTATTGGCCGACCAGCGTATCGGATTTTGAGGAGCACTTCGGCGGGGAAGAAGACTTTGTGTCCTTGGTGGAGGCCGCTCACGATCGAGGACTGCGCGTGATTGTGGACTGGGTCGGGAACCATGTTCATGAGGACCACCCCTACCTTGAGGATCACCCCGAGTGGTTCGCGAGCCAGCCACTCATCTGTCAGGATGCCAACAACTGGAACGACTACCCAGAGACCTGTTGGTTCGATCCGTTTCTGCCTGACATCAACTACAGTCAGCTCCCTGCCTTGGATCGCATGATCGAGGACGCGGTGGCTTTCGCTCGCAAATACAACATCGATGGCTACCGAGTGGATGCTGTGAAACACATGCCGATGGCCGTCGTTCACAACCTGGTGAGTGAGCTGGAGAACGCACTGGAGCACCCTGGGGCTCCATTTGAGTTCTACACCTTGGGCGAGACCTTCGATGGAAGCCGTCAGACTGTGGCCGCGTATGTGGGCGACGGGATGCTCGACGGCCAGTTTGATTTTCCGCTCTATTTCTCTCTTCGCGATGCGATGTTCTCGGGTTCGACGACGCTGGAGGACCTTGAGGGTGCACTCAGCGAGAGTCAGGCGGTTTACGGGACAGCTCGAATGTCGACCTTCCTGGGGAATCACGATGTCGCGCGATTCGTGACCGAGGCTGCTGAGGGCTACCATGGCGAATGCGATCCCAATGGAAACTTCTGGACCCCTGCCGCACCGCCGGAGGGGACCGATGCCTACACACGGTTGAGGCTGGGTTGGACCTGGCTGCTCACGCGACCGGGGCTGCCACTGGTGTACTACGGGGATGAAATCGGGCTTCCCGGTTACGCCGATCCCGACAACCGCCAGTTGATGCGCTTTGAGGACGAGTTGTCGGTGGAAGAAGCTGCGACGCGGGCGCATGTCCAGCTTCTGGGCCAGGCGCGCCTCGCCCACCCGGCCTTGGCGGCCGAGGAAGGCACCCTCTGGTGGTCGGAGGCCCGCGTGTTGGCTCGCGCGACCCAGAGCGGCGAGAGCTGGGCCCTCTCGATCCTGAACCTGGAGGAACAGGAGCGCACGATCAGCAATGGGCTCTCATGGGCCGGGATGCCCGAAGGCGAGTGGCGGGATGTTCTCAGCGGCGAGCGTTTCGTGGCCGCCGAGGACGGGTTGTCGGTACCGATGCCAGCGATGAGCAGCCGAGTGTTGGTCTGGGAAGGTTAGGTTCCGCCGCCGAAGAAGATTCGAATGCGTCCGTCCTCGTCCAAGGCGCCGATGACGATGTCCCCAACGCCATCCCCGTTGAGATCGCCTGCCCAGGCGACGTCCCAGCCCAGGTTTTCATTGAGAAGGCTTGAGGCAATCTTGGCGGTCTTTTGCTGCTTGATCGAGGACCCTTCCAAGTCCACATCGTCTCGTGCCGCTCCGGTCTGAGGGTCCCACCAGTCGCCCCAGAAGGCTGCGCCTCCGTAGACCACGTAGGCCGCTCCAGCCTGGGCGACGGAGCCGTTGCTGTGTCCCGGAGCCCCAAACAGGAGGTCGGGCTCCCCATCGTTGTTGAGGTCACCGACACCTCCGGTGCTGCGGAGAGAGTCGGTTGCTCCGCCAATGAAGCGAACAGCCGATGTGGCATTGGGGCTCACGGTTGTGGAGAAGGCGTCCTCGATGCCGTAGTTGCCAAAGACTTCGTAGAATCCGGGAACGAGGTAGGCCAGACCTTGAGGAGACTGTGCCCCGGGAGCGGTGATGAGCAACTCATCGTCTCCATCCCCATCCAAGTCTCCCACAGCAGCGAGATCCGTACCGAGCTGGTCGTTGTTGGTGGTGCCGGTAAACATCACCCCTGCCATGGCCTGGATCTCAATGGTGGTGGCGCCTACCGGGAGGTCGGCGGCAAAAACGATGTAGACCATCCCGGGCTCGGTGAAGGAGTCGGGAACGGCGGAGATTGCGAGATCCGTGAGACCGTCTCCATCGAAGTCCCCGCTTGTGAGGGCGGAGCCCAAGCGATCGTCGGTGCGCGACCCCAGAAGCCTCAGGTGCGCGATGTCCTCGAGGGTGTCGCCGCTCTGCAGCGTCGACAGCTGGCTGGAGAGCACCACATAGACCCCCCCAGCCGTGGATTTGTCCGCAATGGTGGAGCCGATGGCCAGATCGGGAAGCCCGTCTCCATCCATGTCATCGAGCACCTCCACAGACGCACCGGTAGCGCTGAAGTAGCTGTCGCAGCCGCTCTCGAAGTCGGTCTGCAGCGGCAGTGCCTCGCCTGAAGCGAGGGTGCTCGAATCCCCGAGCCAGTCCTCAATCACCCCGGAGCTGAGGTCCGATCCCCCTTTGAGCAGGTAGGCCCTTCCGCTGTGGCTGTTGGACCTGGAGGAGCAAGCCCAGGTCCACTGCGGATTGCCGAGAAGAAGATCCGGGATGCCGTCGAGATCCACATCCTTCCCGCCGTGCATGCCCACGCCGAGATCGCCTGCAAGGTACTGGTAGATGGTGGTTTTTTCGCTCTCGATCTGGATGTCGCTGCTGAGCTCGCCGATGAGGGGGCCATAAATGAGGTGGGTCTTCTGGTCAGTCATTGCCGCGGCAAAGTCATCGTAGCCGTCGTCGTTGATGTCTCCTGTGCCGCTGAGTTTGTAGACCCCACCGGAGAGCGAGGCTTGGGCGAACTCCGCTCCGATTTCCCCCAAGGGATAGCAGCCCACAGGCGTTACGGGGTCGCAGTCGGAGTCGATGCCATCGCCGCAGTAGTCCGCATGGCCAGGGTGAATGGTGGCGTCGCCATCGTTGCAGTCTTCGGTGACGGTGAAGGCCACGGTGCCGTCTGGCGCGTCACAGGCCAGGACCTCTCCCTCGGGAATGCCCCAACCATCGCCGTCGTCGTCGCTCCACCAGAGGTAGCTCTGGAGCTCGGAAGACTCCTCCCACAGAACGAAGTCACCTTGGTCGGTCGCCTCCTGGCAGACGTCATAGGTCACGTTCAACTCGATGCGGTGGCAGCCTCCGGGTACCTGGGCTTCGAAATCAATCTCTCCTTTCGCGGACGGATGCTCGGGTCCGTTGAAGGGCTCACCATTCAGGGTCCAGTTCAGCTCGAGCGAGTCGAGGGGTTCGACGGAGTCGTCCACGAAACCCCGAATTCGGACCGCTTCCCCGGACTCAAAATCCGACCCCTCCGGTGCCGGAGTGGTGAGTGTGACGGAGGGGGGCTCGTTGCCCACCACCGCGATCACCACCGTGTCCTCTCCGGAACTTCCCTCAGAGGTGACGCCTCTCA
>JAYXVV010000162.1:0-8680 GCA_036021505.1 Myxococcota bacterium
CAAATTTTAAATATTAAATTTCCAAAACGTCAGGTTCTATCTACCTATCTGCACATTTAAAGATAAAGAATAAAAGACGAATGACGTCATCGATGCATACACAATCCACGCTTCGCTGCAGGATGCATTCTCGACCTCGCGCCGACGAGAACGGTCCAAGTTAGGCCGCACCGACCGGTCGCTCGGACTTCCGTTGACTTCTGCTCAAGGCACGTCCGGCGCACGGTCTTTGGGCGAGGAATAGATGCGACAGAGTGTCGGACTTATGAGCGAGCTTGGCGCCGTCGAGAACCGATCCACCCCAACACAGCCACAAGACCGAAACCACTCCACCCCGACGTTGGCGAGCTGCTCGAGCACGCACACCCTCCCGCGGGGTCCTCACCGTCACCAAGCCCGGTGTCTTCTCCAGTGTTGGCGACCGGGGGAGGCAGGACTCCAAACTCCTCGCACCAAGCCCGAGAACCCTCAACACATCGAGACGCCATTTCGGCATCGATCCATCCAAGGTAGGCATCCACTCGGGTATCCACCCCTCCGGTTTCATTGCAATCCGACTGGTCGTAGGCGTGTGAGGTCACCCCAACCAAGCGAAGAGGCTCCGAGCTGTCGGAATCCACCTCCATAAAACTCGGCCCTCCAGAATCTCCGTGGCATTTTCGAACATCGGCCGAGGCCTCTCCCACGTGAAACTCATGGCTTCCCAGCTCATCGATGGTGGATGTGCCCATGATTTTGTACCCGTAGCTTCCTGCTGGCGGACTCTCCCAGGTGCTCGTCGCGACCTGCTGGCCCCAACCGACCACATCGACTAGAGCCCCTTCGACGATCTGCTCAGCCTCGTCGGCCGTAATGAGAACTGCAGGGTCCACATCAAGCACCGGCTCCTCCAGAAAGAGCAGCCCAATGTCGTAGTTTACAGAGACCCCCATGCTCAACTCCTGGAGGTTCCAACTGGGATGCATCACCCAGTCCCAGGCCTTGACCGCATCCTCGGGCCAAGGGGCCTTCTCCGACCCGTCGTGCGCGGAGAGATCGGCCAGCCGAGACCAGCGGATGTCCACATCATTGAGCTCTCCAAAACCAAAAGTGAAGGCGTAGGGGTCGATGCAGTGCGCGGCGACGAGAACAACATCGGGTGCGATCAGGGTGGAACTGCAGACAAAAGTGCGAATGTCCTGGGCCCCTGCGCCACCAAAACTCAGGTTGGCGTCCATCAGCATCCCGCCTGTCATGGGGTAGTCCTGCGCCGTCGCCTCTTCGCCATTGATAATTTTGGGGGACGCCTCGGTTCCCCCGGCCACTGCGGTGCTCAGGCCGAGCCCGATCCAAAAGGTGCTCATGAGTCTCTGTCCTCTGTTGAAAAGCACCCCCTAAATAGACTCGGATTTTCCAACCCGCTGCAGGCGTTCTGAAAAGAAGCTGTCATGCCCCCAAGAAGAGTGCAGGGCCGCTACCAGTCCATCAGCCATTCCAGGCCGTTTTTGAAGAATCGCTCAAGCTGTGTTCTCCCGTCGGCATCGGCAATCGGGCAGTCGTGCGAGTTGTGGAGACTCGCCATCATCGAAAGCGTGCGCTGTCCGGTCTCCAACTCCGAGGCCAAAGCCACTGGCCCCAGGCTGGTCTCCATCAAGACCACTTCTCCGAGGCCCGCAGCACTCACTTCATCGATGTCTGCCACGTACTCGAAGGCTCCCACAGCACCGTAATCGCCGTCCATCACCGGGTGATTGGCCTCCGCAACCACAACCTCCGGCACCGAGACATTGGCCGAGTAGTTGTCGAGGCCTGCCAGCTTGAACAGTGTCACATGGCCCGAGTTGGCCTCAACCAGCGAGGCATGATTGGCCAAGTCGTCGCCGAGAAAGAAAAGCCCTTGGCCTGCTGCGGAGGCACTCTCAAGAGCGTTCATGAACTCTCCCGTACCGGCTTCTGCCCACCCACCGTTGTGATAGACAACCACGGGGTAGGGCGAGATTTCGCTGTAGGCCAACGGGGCATTCCCTCTGTCGGAAAACGCAACAAGACTGAGCCCCAGATCGTTCAAGAAACTCTTGATCTCCTGAAGTTCACGCTCGAGGTAGCTGACGCCATCACATTGTCCCTCCTCGGCGTGGATGAAGAAGCCTGCTGAAACCACCACTGCAACCTCTTTGCAGTCTGCAGTACCTGAGCCGTCCACATCGGGAAGCCCCTCGTCTACCTCCGAGTCGCAGTCGTCATCCACCCCGTTGCAGAGCTCCACGGCCCCCGGGAAAACCAGGCTGTCGGAATCGTCGCAGTCGCTGCCGTCTGCTACCCACCCTGTGGGCGGCACACACACCTGCAGTGACGCATCGGAGGAACCAAACCCGTCACCATCGGAGTCGTTGTACCAAACCGGCGTGGTGGTGCTGTCCAAGCTGTCGTCTTCGTCGTCGACCAGCGCATCGCAGTCGTTGTCGATTCCGTCACACGCCTCCACGGCCCCTGGGAACACGGCAGGGTTGTCGTCATCACAATCCTGCGACGCGGGAAACCCATCCCCGTCCGCATCCCGATCGGGCGCGGAGGTGTCTTCACCCGGACCCGTGTCCGGAAGAGCGGTGTCCACGGGAGCATCACGCCCCGTGTCGAACTGCACTTCAAGGGGAGTCAGTTTGTCCAAACACCCGACGCACAGAAACGCACCGAGGCCCAACGACCACGGCCATCGCGATTTCCTTTCCAGTGCCAAGGTGCACCCTCCAAACGACGTGAGACACTCACACTATACATCACTTTCCAAAGCCCTTGTCGCCGTCCCTACTTGCCTCCACCAAGCCGAGGAGGGCACTTCAGCTCCAACCCGCGGATTCCCGGATCCGCTGTGGGCCTTCGGCTATACTCTTTCCTATGACCCGGAGATCGCATGAGTGACCAGATCGAACTCGACCCGCCCGATTACAGTGCTGCCTACAGCGATGAAAACTTTTGGGACAAGTGTAAGAAATTCCTCAGAAAAGCCGGAAAAACGGTTCTCATTCCGGCATTGACACTCAAGTACTGCGCAGAGGATCCCGACACACCCAAGCACGTCAAAGCCACCATCTACGGAGCTCTCGGCTACTTCATCTCGCCGATCGATGCGATTCCGGACATTACCCCGATGATCGGATTTTCAGATGACTTGGGTGTCATCACCATGACCATCGCGAGTGTTGCCATGCACATCAAACCCGAGCACAAAGACCGAGCACGAGAAAAGGTCGAAAAGTGGCTCTGAGCATCGCGCGGAGCCACCTTGGCCTCCATGCGATGGCTGGACTCCTCATCCTGTCTGCATGCAGCCGGGTCGAACTGGAGGACACCAGCGGAAGCGACACCCAAGAGACGGGTGACACGGACACCAACACAGACACGGACGCGCATACCGATACCGATTCGGATTCGCAGTCCCCCTGTGAGTGGGGGGAGGCGGCGCCGGGCCAAAGCCTCTCGCTGGAGTTGAGCCACGATGGGGTGCCCCGAAGCTATCAGATTCACCTTCCCTCGGACTACGACTGCACCCCGCGGCCAATTCTCATCGGCCTGCATGGCTACTACGGAAGCGGCCAGGGCTTCGAACAAAGCACCTCCGAGATGTTCGATCGGATCGACGAGAAAGGATGGATCGGGTTGTTTCCCGACGGACTCAGCATGAGCGACTCGGGGCAAGGCCGCTGGGTGACCTCCTTCAATGACATCGACTCCCACAACAGCGATGGACCGGACGGACCCACCTGCACTCAGAACTCTTACGACTACGGCGTCTTCGACAACTGTCCTCCCGAGGAGTCTCAAGACGCTTGCAACTGGGGGACAGCCTGCTCCGACGACGAGGGGTTCCTTAGAGCCCTCATCACCAAGGCCACCACGGAATGGTCGGGAGACCCCAAGCGGGTCTACCTGACCGGCTTCAGCCAAGGAGGGCAAACCACACAAGCCCTGGCATGGAGAATGGCCGATGTTCTGGCCGCTGCAGCGCCCCAGCACGGATTTGCTGCCAACGGGTACACGCAAGCCCCCACGACCCCCATGGGACTCTTTCAGGTGTGGGCAAGCAACGATCGCGTTGTCAATGGAAACGACACACCCTCCAGCGACGGCATGATCTATGACGGTGCGGACGAGACCCTTGAAATCTGGGCCACCCAACAGGGATGCTCCGATGCAGCAGAAGACTACCCCACCCCCTACGACGGCAACACGGGCTGGACCTGCAAAGCCCACACAGGTTGCACGACGGGCGCGGAGGTCGTCAGCTGTGTCTGGACTGGACGCCACACCTGGGGCAACCGGAACGGTGAAAACTTTGCCTTAGAAAGCATGCTCGACTTTTTCGAGCGGCATGCTCGACCCTAGCGAACCACCTGGCCTCAGAGGTCCACCGGCTCAGCGTGCAACTCTTCGGACAGGTCTTCAGCCAACTGACAAGCCTCGTCCCAGTACAGGTTGTTCTCCCCTGCGTCTGGCTCCTGGCTGAGCACGATCTGGCCACCGCCCAAGTCGTAGATCGACAACTCAATCTCCGTCGCTTTTCCCTCTTCCACAGGCAACCTGAAAAACAGGCTCAAACAGTCGTCCGCCTCTCGGTCGGCTTCCACAGTGACCCCTTCGTACCCTGCGGCCACACGCTCGGCCGCCTCACGACACTCCGTGTTGTTGATGCTGCGCTTTGCCAACTGCCAAACTCGATCCATGGCGTCTGTCTAACGACTCAAGGCCGCTGCGAAAAATCAGGAGACCCCATTCTCACTCCACAGGATTCACCCATCATCTCGAATGTAGAGGAAAGGCTCCTCGAGGACATCCAGCGCAGTGGCATCGACGCCATGGCGCTCAAACCACCGCATGGCGCCCTCAAAAGTGCCCTGGAGCGCTGCCGCCTCGCGAAAAATCTGCCACTGCGCTTCCATTCCCGCACCGGGATCCGCGCAGACACGCACCTGGTCATCAAAGTACGCGATGTCCCCGGGGTCGTGTGCGTGGACCCCGAAGTTTGTTGGAGCGTAGAAGGTGTCCGAGCGGTTGGTTCCGCCGAGAATCACGTAATCACGGAGGCGACTGGCCCCACGAGCCTCATCCATTTCCAGGGACGAGCGCACCCACGCCGAGGCCACGTTGACATCCCGTATTCCCCAAGCGTTCACGCAACCCCTGTGAGCCCCAAGAGGCTTCATGTCTCCCCACGATGAGTGCGGCTCACAGTGCACGGGCGGCGCCCTTCCTGTGATGAAGGCAAGATTCGCGGGTCCGCTTGCTGTGGCCCAGAGAAGCTCCTCGGCCTGGCACAGGCGACGGTCATAGGCCGCTAAGATGGCCTCAAACCGTTGCACTGAACCCGCCTCCAACCCGTCCTCGAGCCACAAGTCCCCGGCCTGACCTGGAAAGGGCAGTGCATCGATGCAGAAGTCTTCGACCTCGACCGGGATCGGGTGGACCTGATCCTCACCGTACTTTGGGCGGGCTTTTCCCATCCATGCGGAGCCGCCCTCCAGGTCCACCATGGCCCCGGGGCACGGCAGGTCCTGCGCGACAGTCAGGTGGAGAGCAAACCAGGCGATCATCACCGTACCATCATGCCATTTTCCGGAGCCTCTGTGCGATTGACAGCAGGTGAAGCCACGGCTACCCTCGTAGGGATTTCCAGAAGGACCGTCATGCGCCCCAATGCACTCTCCGTCATGCCCGCGCTCGCTGGGCTGTTTCTCGTGGGTTGCAGCTGCAACCGCGACAACACCGTCAACCCGCAGCCGGACCCCGAACCGGCCTTCAACGACATCGGCTCGTGGCTCGGTCTCGACATGCTGCCTGACGGCTCACCGGCTGTGAGCTACTACGATCGCACCAAGGGTGGACTGGGCTTTGCCATCGGAGCACTCGGTACCGACAGCATCGAGTGGACCGTGGAGGAGGTCGACGGCTATCCGGGTGAGGATGGGCTCAATCCGGGAGACCGAGGAACCCACACCGACTTGGTCGCAGCCAGCGACGGTACGGTCTGGATCGCCTATCGTGACGTTTCGAACACCTCCCTCCGCTATGCGAAGCGAGACGCCTCAGGAGAGTGGGATACCGGTGTTGGCGGCAGTGGAAGCGGCGCCTCTCCAGATGTGGGACAGTGGTCCTCCATCGCTCTCGATGCCTCTGAGAATCCTGTGATCTCCTACTACGATGCCGGAGCCGAGGCCTTACGGGTCTCTCATTACACCGGCTCCGGGTTCTCCGCAGAGGTGGTCGATGAGGGCGGTGTTGGCACTTACTCCGACCTGCTCATCGCCGATGGGGTGGAGTACATCGCCTACTACGATGCGGTAAACGGCGACCTCAAGCTCGCGGTGGGTACCGAGGGCTCATACGCCATTGAGGTGGTGGATGCGGAGGGAGACGTCGGCAAATGGCCGTCCATTGGACTTCAAGATGGCGTCTTCTACATCGCCTATCAGGATGCTGAGAACAACGACCTCCTGATGGCCACGGGCACACCGGGGAACTGGGCAACAGAACTGGTGGATGACTCCGACTACCGGGGTGCGGACAACGAGGTGGTGTTCATTGGAGGAGCACCCGCGATCTACACCTTTGATGGGTACAACAACGATCTCCTGCTGGCTGAGCAGACACCCGACGCCTGGCAGATTGGCAAAGTCGCCGGTGACGAGGCCGCTCTCGGTTTCCACATCGAGGCACTCAATGTGGAGAACGAAGTCTACGTGGCCAGCTACGATTACACGAACCGCTTCCTCTTTTTCGCGGCCTACTGACCCGCAATGCTTCTCTTCCTACTCGGGTCAGCACTTGCCGGTGAAGTGACCGTTGACATGCTGGACGTGGGACAGGGGGATTCGATTCTCCTCACCACCTCCAACGGCCAGCGCATCCTGATCGACGCCGGCACAAGCAGCTCCGGAGTCGCGGACACGCTCATGCGCATGAAGGTGGAGCGCTTGGATCTCGCGGTTTCAACCCATCCCCATGCAGACCACATCGGTGGTATGGCGGAGGTCTTGGAGCGCATCCCCGTCGAGGCCTACTTGGACTCGGGCAGCACGCACACCACCCGAACGTACCGAAAACTTCAGGACACCCTTCGGGAGCGCGGCGTGCCCCGAAAGAACGCAAAGGCTGGACAAGTCTTCGACCTTGGCGATGGCGCCACCATGCGGGTCATTTGGCCAGGAACCATGCGGCTCGAGGGAACCCGGTCAGACCTCAACTCCAACTCGGTGGTGCTTCGTGTAGAGAACGGAGAGGACTGCATGCTGTTCACCGGTGATGCGGAAGAAGACACCGAACATGCCCTTGTTCGACACAACTTCCAGCCGTGTGGGCTCTTGAAAGTCGCTCACCACGGGTCACGCCACTCCACGTCCCAGAGCTTCCTCAATGCCGTCTCTCCTGAAATTGCACTGATTTCTGCAGGGGAAGGCAACCGGTACCGTCATCCCGGTGATGAGACGATCCGCAAACTGCACCGAATGGACGTCCAAACCTTCCGAACCGACCTGACGGGTCATGTCACGATTGTTTCAACAGGACGCGGATTTCGTGTGGAGGACGGCCTTCCTGACAGTGCGCCACTACGCATCGAGGCGACACCGGAACCTGTGGAAGTCGGCCCCGTAACTGAAGAAAATCGCGTTGAGCCCATCATCGTTGACCCCCTCCCGCCGGAAGTCACACCTGCGATTGAAGAAAACCCGTCGAGGAACGTCGATAAACCTGTGGACGCGCCTCAGACCGAGGAGGTATCCTCCTGCAAGTCCTTCCTGCAGCGACTCGCCTTCTGGAGGTGAGTTCTTCTCCGGAGCCCTGATCCATGCCTCTCTTCCAATTCTTTCGGGCCCTCCTCCTCAGTGCCCTCCTACTGCTCTCCGGCCTTTCTTTCGCCGGTGTCAACGTCAACACAGCCAGCCAGTCACAGCTCGAGACCCTGCCTGGGATTGGGCCCAGCAAGGCGGCTGCCATCATCGAATACCGCAGCACCCATGGAGCCTTTACGAGCATCGCTCAACTCGATGCCGTGCCCGGTATCGGACCCTCAACACTGCAGAAGATCTCTCCTCTCGTAAGCTTGGACGGTGAGGGCAGTGCACCCAGCCCTTCCCTTGAGGAAGCTGCTTCACCCAGCAGCGTGTCCATCCCACAAGCCGCAGACACCGTTGCCGCCATCAACATCAACACGGCCAGCCAGTCGGAGCTGCAGAGTCTTCCAGGAATCGGACCCAGCAAAGCTGTGGCAATCATCCAGGATCGGGAATCCAACGGACCCTTTGAGACCTGCGGTCAGTTGACTCGCGTGCGAGGCGTCGGGTCGAGTACCGCCGCAAACATTGCCCCACGCTGCACCACGGATTGAGGCTTCCTACTTCCCGAGCCTGCGGAGAGCGTCCGCGACCAACCTCCCCGCATCGCCTTGCGAGAAGTCCGAGTCTCCAGCACTCCGGTCGGATGCTGCCCGCAACCGGGTTTCAGGTTCCTGAACCTCTCGAGGAAAGAGGCTGTCGTGCTTCTCTGTCAGGGCGGCGACCGTTTTTTCCGGGAGAGGGCGGGCGCCTCCGAGTTGACGAGCAACGAGCGCGATCTTGCAGAGATGCTCCACCAACTCCATTCGGAGAAAGCAGGTTTCGAGGTCGGGTCCCACGGTAATGACGCCATGATTGCCCAAAAGTACGGCATC
>JAYXVV010000163.1:0-9330 GCA_036021505.1 Myxococcota bacterium
AATGCGGAAAAGGCCGCCCCGGGGTCGAGGCGGCCTTTTCATTGAGTCTGTCCGAATGCTCTAGAGCTTTTGCGAGTAGAACTCGACGATGGCCTGGAGGTTGACGGGCAGCGGGAGGTGTTCAGCCTGTGGTGCAGTGAGGATCTTTCCCTCAGCCTTGGCTGGATCCAACTCGAGGTAGTCCGGCTTGGGACGTGTGATGGAGGCTTCGAGAGCTTCTTGAATGAAGGTCTTGGAGCGCGACTTCTCACGAATACCAATGGTCTGACCTGGCTTGGTCTGGTAGGAGGGGCGGTCCACCCGCTTGCCGTCTACCAAGATGTGGCCGTGGACCACCATCTGCCGGGCAGCAGGAATGGTGGGGGCCAGCCCCAATCGCCAGATCACATTGTCAAGGCGGCTCTCAAGAATCTGAACAAGGATCTGACCGGAGGGTCCCTTGCGGCGAGAAGCTTCCTTCACGTAGCGAACGAATTGTTTTTCAAGAACACCGTAGTGCCAGCGGAGCTTCTGCTTCTCAACGAGCCGAACCTTGTAGTCGGAGGGCTTACCGCGGCGACGCTGTGCGTGAACGCCTGGGGGGTAAGGCCGCTCCAAAGAGACGGCGGTCGTGAGACCAGGAAGCACCGTGCCCACAGCGCGGCATTTTTTCAGCCGAGGTCCACGATAACGTGCCATGTTGCACGCTCCTTTTTGGTGCAGTTAAGCGGCAGAGGGGCTTGGATGGAGATCCGTGGGCTCTGACGCAGGGGTGCCTCCCAACCGAGGGAAGAGAGGCGAGAGCCGGCGATCTATGGCGTTATCGCCCCTTAGTCAACCGTTGAAGGCTATACTTTGATCGTCTTGAGGGAGAAAGTCATGCGTCTTCGAGCCCGAAGAAGTCCGTTGCACTCCGGATTCACACTCATTGAACTGATGATTGTGGTGGCGATCATCTCCATCTTGTCGGCTCTTGGGCTCTCGCGAACCCGAGAGTTGATCCCCCGCATGAACACCCGTCATGTGGCTCGGGATTTTGCCAATGACATTGAAATGATCCGCATGCGCGCCATTATGAGCAACCGAGAGGCTCGCATTCGCATCACGGATTACGACACCAATGCGACCAGCCTCTCGTCGGCGCATGCGGGCGCCTGGATCCTGGAGCTGGGCAACAAGCGAATCGGCTCCGACACGTGGACGGCGATCGACAACAGCGCCTACGACATTTCGGCGAGCGGCAACCAAGAAACGAAGGCGGTCTCGTTGAGCTACAGCGGCGGGGGTATCGGTGGGCCGACAAGCTGCAGCTGTACCGACTCGGTCGTGTTCACTCCACTGGGGCAGGTTCTGAACCCGGTGGGTGACTTCACAAGCAATGGAGACATTGTGTTCACCTTCGTGAACAAGATCGGACGAGAAAACGGGGTGGTCGATGACTACCTGGTGCGTCTCTACCGCTCGGGAATGGTCCGCGTAGACCCGTCTCTGAGCAACATGTACCAAAACGATGCCGGGGGAACGGACCTCCGGTCCAGCTACTGAGTGCGTTCAAGCTCGCTCAGCAAGTGTCGGGCGTTGCATGCAACTGTGGCATCCCCTGTGGAAGCCGCCCTTCGAAGCTCAGGAACAGCGGTGGGCCCCAGCTTCCAAAGGGCGTCCATTGCGGCCAAATAGAAGCCTCCAGTCGGACTTCCCGCATCGTCGTTGAGGTAGGGTAAGAGGACAGATAAGGCCCGTTTGTCTTGGAGTTCTCCCACAGCCCAAATGAGGGTTGTTCGGACGGGAAACTGGATGCCGAGGCCGGCTCCGGGACGCCCCTCGTGATCGATGGCTTCCATGCGGAGGGCTCGATTGAGGGGCCGGAAGGCCTCGTGGAGTCCGAGACGTCCTAAAGCAGTGGCTGCGGTTCGACGGTGGGCGAAGCCTCGACCGGGATCCACATGCATTTCCGAGAGGAATCCGCACAACTCGTTCAGAAACTGAGGATCTCCGTGTTGCCCCATTGCGATGATTCGCTGATGCTCTGTTCTTCGTCCACCCGATGTCCTCAGATTCTGAATGCGCTCGCAGTCTTCTCGAAGTCCGTGTTTGGAGAGCACAGAAAGGGCCCGTCTTCCTTCCTCGGTATGGGGCTCGTTTTCGAGGAGTTCACGGAGCTCGGTCAGAGGCTCTTGGGGATTCGGAAGAAGAGCCAAGAGGCGCTCAGGTCCCCCCTCCAGCGCACCTCCGACGTCACGACGGCCGGTGTGGGTCTCGAGGACTCGTTGACCGTGAGCTGTGAGTCGCTCGAGAGCTTCCGATTGTGTCCCTCCACACCGGATCCAGGCAGAGGCAAGTTGGACCAGGACACTCGTGCACCGCTCCTTCACCAGCGCGTTTGCAAGAGCCCCACGAGCTTCGGCAAAATGGATGCTGCGCGCCGCTTGACGTCTGATGCCGGGAACCGGATGCGCCAAATGCGCCACAAGGCAATTTTTAGCGGCACTCTCTTGTCTGTTTTCCAGCCCTCGGAGAAACCGTGCACAAATTGCGCCGTCTGTCGCCTTTGTGGCCGCAACAAGGACCGGTGTCGGCCACCCTTCCGAGTGTCCCGTCAATCGCGCAATCCATGGGTTCATCAACACCCTCATAGTGTGCCACAGCGGGGCAGTCATGGGGTTCTGAGACCTGTTTTTTACGCAGCCTCATCCCTATGTTGCGCGCCTCAACTACGGACAAAGCTGTGGATTAAAAAAATTGGTTTTTTTTAGGGCGATTTTTTTGGATTTTTTCCCCTTAGTTTTCCACAGCGCAAAGCTCTTTACGCGCCAAGAGTTTTAGGGGTTTAGATTCCGAAGAGAGAGTTATCCATAGGAAAAGGCAATCTCTACATCTTGGGGGCTATGCACAAATGAACCACTACATCTTGTGTTTTGGGCCTTGACCGTTCTCGGGTCGGGACAGTAAACAGAGAGGGTGGGTTGTTGCGGTCGGCCACACGTTCACGTGTCGGCCTTGGGAATCCACGTCAAACATTGAAGAACAACAAAGTAGACCCAGCGGGAGCAGGTGATGGATAGCAGTACGGGTGCAGTGACACGATCAGGCGCAACGACAACCCCCAAGAAGCGAAAGAAGGCCGCCAAGAAGACAACCGGTCTCACCTTCGAACGCTTTTTCACCACCGCGGGCAAAGACCCCTACGAGACGGTGGCGTGGGAACTCCGAGACGCGGTGATTGGTTCAGCAGCAGGAGAAACCGTCTTTGAACAAAAGAACGTGGAGGTTCCCTCGGACTGGTCTGCAACCGCGACCAATGTGGTCGTTTCCAAGTACTTTCGCGGGCATCTCAACACACCCGGTCGTGAAACCTCGGTTCGCCAACTGATTGGTCGGGTTTGCGACACGGTGAGCCAATGGGGTCGAGAGGACGGCTACTTTGCCACCGACGAAGACGCACAGACCTTCCGTGACGAGCTCACCTGGCTCTGTCTCCACCAGCACATGGCCTTCAACAGCCCCGTCTGGTTCAACGTCGGCTCAGAAGAGCACCCCCAGTGCTCCGCCTGTTTCATCAACTCGGTTGATGACACCATGGAGTCCATTCTTGGACTGGCCAAAACCGAAGGAATGCTCTTTAAGTGGGGCTCGGGTGCGGGCTCCAACCTGTCAGCGATCCGTTCTTCCCGTGAGACGCTCCGCGGCGGTGGAACCGCATCGGGTCCGGTTTCCTTTATGCGTGGCTTTGACGCCTTTGCTGGCGTCATCAAGAGCGGCGGCAAGACGCGTCGCGCAGCAAAGATGGTCATCCTCGATGTGGATCACCCAGACATCACCGACTTCGTGAACTGCAAGTCGGATGAAGAAAAGAAGGCATGGGCTCTGATCGATGCGGGCTATGACGGTGGCTTCAATGTACCGGGTGGCGCCTATGACTCGGTCTTCTACCAGAACGCCAACCACTCCGTTCGTGTCACCGACGAATTCATGGAGGCGGTGTTGAAGGACGGCGACTGGAACACCAAATCCCGAACGTCTGACGAGACCATCGAGACAGTGAAAGCCCGTGATGTCATGGCACAGATTGCTGAAGCAGCCTGGCTGTGCGGCGATCCGGGCATGCAGTACGACACCACCATCAATGACTGGCACACCTGCGCGAACACCGACCGGATCTACGCATCCAACCCCTGTTCGGAGTACATGTTTCTGGATGATTCGGCCTGCAACTTGGCCTCGCTGAACCTCATGAAGTTCCGCAAGGAGAATGGGGACTTCGACCAAGAGCGCTTCCAGAAGGCAGTCAACCTGACCATCACGGCTCAGGAAATCTTTGTGGACCGAGCATCGTACCCAACCGAGGCGATTGGAAAAAATTCCCACCTGTACCGTCCTCTGGGTCTGGGGTTTGCGAACCTCGGGGCACTGCTGATGGCTCGTGGACTGCCCTACGACTCGGATGAAGGACGTGCTTATGCCGGCGTGATTACCGCCATCATGCACGGGCAGGCCTACCTGCAGTCCGCAAAAATTGCGGGCATCAAGGGAGCCTTCGAGGGCTATGCACGCAACACCGATCCGATGCTCCGCGTGATCTCAAAGCACAGGAAGGCGGCTCTTGAGCTCCCGAATGAGCTTCCTCAAGACCTGCTCGATACCGCACACACCACCTGGAACGATTGCCTGGAACTGGGACGGAAGTTTGGCTTCCGCAACTCTCAGGTGACTGTCTTGGCACCCACGGGAACGATTGGGTTCATGATGGACTGTGACACGACCGGTGTGGAGCCAGACATCGCCCTGATCAAGTACAAGAAGCTTGTGGGCGGCGGCATGATCAAGATCGTGAATCAGACCGTTCCGCTCAGCTTGCGTCAACTCGGCTACACCGAGGTCGAAACCGAGTCCATCCTCGCCTACCTCAACGAGAACGAGACGATTGAGGGAGCGCCCTACCTCAAGGATGAGCATCTGGCCGTCTTTGATTGTGCGTTCCAGGCGGCGCGTGGAACCCGCTCGATTTCGCCCATGGGACACATGAAGATGATGGGCGCAGCTCAGCCTTTCCTCTCAGGAGCCATCTCCAAGACGGTCAATGTCCCCCATGATGCGACGCCAGCGGACATCGCGGACATGTACATCAAGTCTTGGCAGCTCGGGCTTAAGGCTGTCGCTGTCTACCGAGATGGCTGCAAGCGCACGCAGCCGCTCAATACGAGCCTCGAGGCGGCCAATGACACCAAGGCCACCGAGAAAGAGGTCGAGCGCATTGTGGAGTACCGTCCGGTACGACGCAAGCTTCCGGGGACGCGTCAAGCCATCACGCACAAGTTCTCCATCGACAACCACGATGGGTACATCACTGCCGGGCTCTATGAGGACGGAATGCCGGGTGAGATTTTCTTGGTCATGGCCAAGGAAGGTTCTGTGGTCTCCGGTCTGATGGACACCTTTGCAACCAGTGTGTCTCTTGCGCTCCAGTACGGTGTTCCCCTGAACGTCATGTGCAACAAGTTCTCGCACACGCGTTTCGAGCCCTCCGGCTTCACGGGCAACCCGGACATCCCGATCGCCAAGTCAATCACGGACTACATTTTCCGTTGGCTCGAGCTGACCTTCATCAAAAACAAGGTCACTCCCGTTGCAGCGACTCCCCAGGCCGCAGTGGCTGCTCCTGAGAGCACCTTGCCTGCAGCCAACGTGACCGCTGACGAGGGAAATCTGGAGAGTGAAGTCTTCGTGTCCCAGGCGGACGCTCCTCCCTGCCATGTCTGCAGCAGCATCATGGTTCGGTCAGGGGCTTGCTACAAATGCATGAACTGCGGTGCTACCAGCGGCTGTTCCTGATTCCTGCCAGCGTGGGGCATTCGTCCTCGCGCGTCTCGAGTCCTTTTCGAGATTTAGTCAGAGGAGCCTTTTTTACCGCACTTGCCGGTGGGGAGAAATCCCCACCGGCATTTTTCTTCGCCTATAAAAAATCAGACCAAAAATGAAAAACGCCCCTCCAGGCGGTGCTGGATCGGGGCGATTCGGAATCGTGTCGGTGCAGAGTACGTCTACTTGATTTCTTTGTGAAGCGTGTGCTTTCGCTCGTAGCGGCAGTACTTCATGAACTCCAGACGATGGGGCGTCGTTCGCTTGTTCTTCGTGGTGGAGTAGCGAGATACACCCGGCTTTCCGGACTCCCGGCAGGTGGTGCATTCAAGGTGGATGATGACACGACCCTTTGCAGCTTTTTTGGCCATGGTGTGCTCCGTCGGTTTTAACTGAATGGGACTTTCGCCCTTGGGCCAGCACAGATATGGCGGATCCAGGCTGCTGTCAACGGTACACTTTTAAGTGTTCTTGAAGCCAGCTGTGTAGTGACTTGTGCGAATAGCCTCAACCGTGTGGATTGGATTGTTGTTGATGGTCGGGTGTGTCCGCCACCAGCGTGGGGATCCGCCGGCCGTCTCTTCCCTTCGCTTTGAAGAAAGTACGGATGGTCTCCGCTGGGTTCGAGGCACCTCCGACTTTCATCTGCGCCAAGCGATTCGCCAGGGGGTCAGCCCACAGGGCGCCTTTTGGGTACCGTGGATTGACCCGGTGGCACTCAACACCGCACAACTTGCAGAGGACGCCTGGAGGGTGGAGGTCTGGTATGCCCACCATGGTTTTTTTGACGCGCGTTTTCAGGGGTGGGCCTTTCAGCCGACGCGTTGGCATGGGGACGGAACGCCGAAGCGCGTTGAGGTGATTGGTCATGTTCGCGAGGGTCGGCCCAGTTTGGTGCGCGACATTCGGTTTGAGGGCATCGAGGGCATGGGTGCCTATGTGCAGCACTTGATGCAAAGGGCCGATGTGGAAGAGGGCGAACGCTTTTCCCTGGAGTCCCACAACTCCACCATCTCTGAAACACAGAGTTTTCTCTGGGAACAAGGCTTTGCACGAGCACGAGTCAGCGGGGAGGTAGAGGTTTACCCCATGGATCATGCCGTAGACTTGACCTACAAGGTGGACGGGGTGGGCCCTGGAGAGGTGTGCACATTCGGGGAAATTCGCATCGAAGACACAGCAGGGGTGCCTGAAATTCTTGTTCGAGAGGCCATCGCGTTTCAACCGGGGGAGACCTACAGCACCCGGAAGCTCGATGAGAGTCAGGTTCGACTTTTCGCACTGGGGGCCTTTTCTGTGGTTCGCCTCAGCCCAGAACTCAGTCGATCTTCCACGGTCATTCCGATCGAAGTGCAGCTTGCTCCTGCGAAGACGCGCGAGGTCAAACTCGGTTTTGGACTGGGTTTGGAGAGCGGAGAGCAAGAACTGAGAGCCAGTTCCGAATTTCGACACGGCAATCTTCGGAGTCGCCTCTGGCAGGCGGATGCGCTGGTGTCTGCGGGCTACAAGACCTTCGGGGCGCTCAAAGACGTCACCAATGAGCCCCAAGATGAGTGGAAAGAGGGGGGGCCTTTTGCGCGGGTTGAGGCCTCACTCAGCATTCCACGAGTTGTCGGAAGAGGAAGTCGGTTTCGTCAGAGCTTCGAGGTGGAACAGGGGCTCGAAGAGGCCAGCAGTTTTTTCCGTTGGGCAATTCGGCCGACGTTGAGTTTTTTGGTGAGGGATTCGCTGTCTCTCAGTACGGGGTACCGACTCGAACACTGGGTGGGCGATCTCGACGATGAATTGCTTTCAGTAGAAGGTACGGAGGCATTGCTGGAGGATTACCGCGTGTCAGCCCTCGAGCAGACGCTCCTGTTGGATCTGAGGGACAGCAAGATTCAGACACGGCGAGGGCTCTATGCAGAGGGCAAGTTTACTGAGGCAGGGCTCATAACGGGCTTCCGATTTTGGAAGGCGGAGGCCGATTTTCGTCGGTTTTGGCCCATTGAGAGGCCCAGTGGCGTCCTCTCGATTCGATTGGCTGGCGCCGCGGCTGCTCCGCATGCCGTCTTGGGTGGCCAAGACGATGGACGTTCGTACGTTCCCTATGCCGAACGCTTTCTCTTGGGTGGATCCAATTCGGTACGAGGCTGGGAAGCGGATCATCTGGGTCCACTGGTCTGTTCGGATTCGGGAGAGTGTGTGCCGCGTGGGGCGCTTGCCTCGCTGTTCTCCACGCTGCAATGGCGGGTTGAGGGGCCATACTCCATCGCCGGGGTTGCTTTTGTCGACACCGGGATGGCATGGGAAACCCTCCAGTCTGTCCGGCTCTCTGAGCTTCAGCCGTCAACAGGCTTTGGCCTGCGCTACGGGACCCCCGTTGGGCCGCTTCGGATCGACTTCGCATGGCGCCTTCGCGATCCCGAGTGGGCTTCCTCGACTTCGAACTGGGCGCTGCATGCAGGCTTGGGGGAAGTGTTTTGAAGGATGCACCTCCACCAGAAGCACCCAAAAGACCCGTTTTGAAACCGTTGAAATGGCAGTCCTGGAAGTGGGTCATGGGGCTTGTCGTTTCGCTGCTCGTGCTCGGCGTGCTCGGTGGCATCGGGTGGTTGAAAAGCCCGTCGGGAGAGGCTTGGCTTCGCGCCAAGGCGGAGGAGGCTCTCAATGAGGCAATGGGCAGGGGGCGCGCCGAGCTGGTGGGACTGAGCAATGCGGGTTTGGGAGAATTGGCTCTGGAGCGTCTGGTGATCTTTGACGACGAGGACGCCGTGCTTGAGCTTTACCAGGCCGAGGTCGCCGTTCGATTGTGGCCACTCCTTCGCGGGGAAATCCGCATCGGCCGGACGGCTGTCGGCCGGGTTGTGGCCGATCTCAAGCGTGAATCAGGCCTCCTGAACCTTCAGGAACTCTTTTCAAGCCCCGTGGACACACATGCTGATTCTGGAGAGACGGATTTCGCGGTGGACGCCATTGAGGTGGATGCCGTGGAAATTCGGTATCGGGAGCGTGATCTGGATGTCCTGCTGGAGAAAGGCAGCTTTTCTGGGGGGGTGCGATCGGCGTCAGGAGGTGTTCGTCTGGATGACATCGTGTTCCAGGGCATTGTGGACGGCGAGTCCGTGTCGCTGGCATTGGAGGAGGGGCTTGTTGGATCGAGTCAGCGCATCGATGGGCTTCAGGTAGAGGCCCGAAACAGCCGCTTGACTCTCTCGGGGCATTTTTCTGAGGAGAGCCTACGTCTGGAGGTCCAGGAGGCCCAGGTGGACGGCAGAGCCCTCAAAGAGGTTTTGGGGGAGGAGTGGTCGGAAGGGTTTCGGATCGAGGGACTCGGAATCCAGACTTCAGACGAGGGAGCACTTCGAGCCCGAGTGGAGGGTTTGGGGGGAGTTCTTCTGGTGGATGTCCGTGACGAGGGTGGCTTGATCCAGGGGCGAGTGGATGCCAAATCGGTTGAACTCGATCGCCTCGAACCCAGTCTGGAATCTGGGGCCCTTCTGACGGGATCTCTGG
>JAYXVV010000164.1:0-48223 GCA_036021505.1 Myxococcota bacterium
AGGCCCAGCGCGGCGAGAAACTGTCGGCGATTCATCACTCGGCCTCCAGGGTTCGAAAGGCTTTGCTCGTGGCGATGTTGAACATCAACTCGGGAATGTCGCCTTGCGACTCCCAGAAGCCCTCGGAGTAGAAGCCCATTGCGGGGTCGTCATCCCGCTGGTTGTCGCGGGCAAATGCGTAGCGAAAGAGTTGCTTGGTGAAGCAGTCGTGGACGGTTCGGCTCTCGGAGAGCCGCTGGGCCAAATCGACTGCATTCACAACCGGTCCGTCCACATCCGTTCCAATGATCTCTCCACTTGCATCGACTGGATAGCCATTGTCCGTGGCTCGCCACTGGCCCAGAGAGTCAAAATTCTCAAAGGGAAAGCCCACACCATCAATGCGGTTGTGGCAGGCGGCACAGGCCGCATTTGAAGAATGGGCGGCATAGCGATCGCGATTGGTCTTGACGGACTCCGCGTCCGCAGAACCCTCCAAAGCCGGCACATCCTCGGGGGGAGAACCAGCCGGCTGGCACAGGAGTTTCTCCAGGACAAAGACCCCCCTCTCGACCGGCGATGGAAACACCGGCTTGGAGTGACTGTGAAGGAAGCCCGACAGGCCCAACAAGCCGATACGCTGGGTGCTGTCCCAGCGGATGGGGTAGTAAGGAATGTTCAGTTCGTAGTCCACACTCTCAATGCTCAGCTCCACAGGCCATTGGACGGGGGTGCCCAAGGACTCGGTGTCATCGCCGTACAGGTACATCGTGTCAGAAGCAGACCAGGTCCTGTCTGAGTTGAGCAGTTCGGCCAAGGTGCCGGATGAGTGGAACACGATTCGGTCGACGAAGACCTCTGGCTCAAAGCGCATTAGGGGCTGCAAGATCTGATGGAGGTAATCCGAATTGGCCTCCTCATCGGGCTCCTCGGGGAAATAGGTCGCGAAGTCCAACTCGTTGGATCCGATTCTGTCGAGGTCGAGCCACTGCCGGGTGAAATTTCGGAGCCCTTTTTTTGCCTTGGGACTCTCCAGCATGCGGAGAACCTGGGATTCAAGTTCAGCGCGATCGAGCAGTTTCCCGCTCTCTGCCGCGTTGAACAGTTCTTCATCGGGCATGGTCGCCCAGAGGAAATAGGACAAGCGAGAGGCCAGCTCCCAGGCAGTGAGGGGATTCTCTCCGTCGAGCGACTCATCGAGATCGCCGACCTCGATGAGGTACAGAAAATCGGGACTCTGCAGGATGAACTGCACACCGAGCTGCAGCGCAACTTCCGGTCCGAACTCGGTGTTCCAGTTGCGGATCGTCTGCGACAGCTCACCCCATTCGGAGTCGCTCAGTGGCCGACGCCAGGCGCGTTGGCTGAAGTCCTGAAACCAGTCCAGTACACAGCTTTGGAAGGAATCGTCGACAGGGCTGCAGCCCAACTGTTCGTCGGCCTGATCCGCTACGAAACCGGCCAGCTCGGCTGCAGCGCGGTGGTAAACATCCACAAGACTCGCCGACGCACTGTTGACCGCGGTGTTGTTGTCGAAACCACCCACCGAAAGGCTCTGTGGAAAGTGGATTTTCTCATGCTCCAAACCTGGCAAGAGGTCATCAACAGTGTTCTCGTACTTGACAGCAGTGAGGCGCTTCAAGCCAGCTGAGTCGCTTCCAGTGTCCTCCCCAGCACCACACGCTGTGGTTGAAAGCACGGCAACGATCACGGCTGAGCGGGCCAAGTGGACCTCCGGTTGTCCTCTCTAAAGATAGCGAAAGAACAGTCGGTCTGCCCAGCTTCGGCAGAAAACAATCGCTAAGCGTTAGCAGCAGCCCGTGTTGCAGTCTTCGCCTCCGACGCTGTGGGGCTGACCGGAGGCCACCTCAGCGTCTGTCGCCTCGCGTACGTTCACGATCTCCACGTTGAAGTAGAGCGTTTCTCCCGCAAGAGGGTGGTTGCCGTCCACCCAGACGTTGGTCTCATCAACTTTGGCGATGTAGACCACCATCATCTGACCGTCGTCGGCTTGGGCTTGGAACCCCATGCCTGGCTGAAGGTCCACTCCAGCAGGAAATTGGTTGCGAGGAACAGGTTGGGGACCGGGCCCCTGTCGCTCTCCGTAGCCCTCTGCCGGACTGACCTCCACGTCTCGAGTCTCTCCAACGGCGGCGCCTGCAAGTCCTTTCTCCAAGCCCACAACGATGTTGTTGGCGCCTTGAAGGTAGGGAAGCGGCTCCTTTCCAACCGAGGAGTCCAGAGTCTCGCCTGCGGCATTTTTGAGGGTGTAGTGCATGATGACGACTTTGCCGTCGGCGACTGTAGACATGAGTTCTCCAAAGTGGGTGCCGGTGTCTTAACGCAAACTGAAAACACTGCTCGATTTTAAAGGGGGGCGGGATAGTCTGGGAGAGGAGGTCTGTGCCTTGATGACGGAGTTCGCTCTTACCGGACGCGCGAAAGCCATGATCGACCGCCTGAGTGTTGCGGTGAATACCTGTGCAAATCACAGCGACTCTTGCCAGGCCGTAAAGCATGTTTTGGAAGCCTGGATTCGCCCTGAGGCGGACTTTTTGGAGCCGGCTTTTCTTCGGCCCGCGCCCGATTCCTACGCGCGGCGGCTTCTCTACCGCGACCCCAATGGCGCCTTCACGGTGGTGATCATGGTGTGGGATGAGGGACAGGCCACTCCGATCCACGACCATGCGGGGTTGTGGTGCGTGGAGTGCGTCTATCGGGGATGCATCCAGGTGGACTCCTACGACCTCCGAGGTTCTCCGGAAGACCTCGAGGTTGGCTTCGAGGAGGCGGGTTCCGTGGTCGCTGGCTGCGGCAGTGCTGGCGCATTGATCCCGCCCTTTGATTACCACGTCATCCAGAACACCGGATCGGAACCCGCGGTTACCGTGCATGTCTACGGGGGGGACATGGACTGGTGCCACACCTACAGCGAGTTGGGGGGTGGGCGGTACCAACGGGAGCGCAAATCGCTCTCCTACACCGCTTAGGTGAGCAGCAGCCAGACCATAAAGGTGATCGGCAGCGTGCCCAGAAGATTGAGACGAAACCCCGAGCGAACCATCGTGGCCTGATCGACTGCACCAGATCCCACCACAATCGCATTGGGGGCCGTGGCCACGGGGAGCATAAAGGCACAGGAGGCCGCCAGGGTAGCGGGCACCATCAGCAGCAGGGGGTTGATGGAGGCGCTGACGGCGGTCGCCGCCAGTACAGGAAGGATGAGTGAGGTTGTCGCTGTGTTCGACGTGACCTCGGTCAAGAAGGTCACGGCCAGGCAGATACCGAGGATCATGGCGACAGTCGGGAGGCTGTTGAGTGCGCTGAGTTGCTCGCCGAGAAAGACGGTGAGGCCTGTGGTTTTGAAGGCAACGGAAAGGGCGATTCCACCGCCGAAAAGCAACAACAAGCCCCAAGGAACGGCGTCTGCGTCTTTCCAGACCAGCAGTTGCTTGGATTCGTGGGCTTGCCCCCCTGAGGGAGCCAAAAAGAACACAATGGCCATGGCCGCAGCGATGGTCGAGTCGTGGATTTCAGCGGGAAAGTTGAGCGGGTCGCGGAGGATCCAGAGGGCACAGGTCAGCCCGAAGCCGAGGGCAACTCGAATCTCCGGTGTTCGCAGTGGGCCTAAGGCCTTGATCTGGGACTGCAGACTGCTCCGCTCGCCCATCTTGAAATTGGGGGGAAGACGCAGGGTCCTTTTCGTGAGCAGCCAGAAGGTGCAGCCCAGCATGACCAGCGAGACGGGCAGAGCCACCCGCATCCATGAGGCAAAGGTGATGGGGTCGGCCTCCGGAAAGGCTTCACTGTAGGCGCTCTGGAAGAACAGATTGGGGGGAGTTCCCACCGGGGTCGCCATGCCTCCGATGGAAGCCGAGTAGGCGAGTGCGAGAAGCATGAGTTGGCCAAAGCGACGATTGGCCGCATGGTCTTCATTGACCTCGCCACATTCGTCCACCAGTGCCAGCACGATGGGAAGCATCATCAGGGTGGTGGCGGTGTTCGAGATCCACATGGAGAGAACTGCGGTGATCGCCATGACCCCGGCCACAAGTCCAGCTGGAGTCGCCCCAGCGCGGAGAAGGACATGCAGTGCGATGCGCTCGTGGAGCTTCCACTTCTCCACAGCAAGAGCCAAGAGGAAGCCACACAGAAGGAGGATGACGATGCGGTCGGCATAGGGGGCTGCAACGGCCTTGGAGTCCAGAATTCCAAGTGTTGGAAATGCTGCAAGCGGTACCAAGGAAGGCACTGCAAGAGGCAGTCCCGACCCGATCCACCACCAGGCCATGAGCCAGGCACAACCCAAGGTGCGCAGTCCCTCAGGACTCAGACCCTCGGGGAGTGCGTTGTGCTGAAGCGAGAAGAGGACACACACCACAAGGCCCAAGAGGCCCATGCCAATCGGTCCTCTTCTCAAGGGAGGTTGTTCAGATGGACTCAACGCAAATGCTCCAAGGACTCAGCGTCCTCCCTCGATCCAGTCTTCATCTGCGAGCGGTGGAGTGCCGAGGGCGGCGTAAGCCTGGTCGGCCTCCTCTTCCGTCTCGTAGAAGCGCGCTACGCCCCGAGGATGGCCTCGGAGCAGGTCTCTTGCCGTGGTAAAAAATCGAGCCACATAGCGGCTGTTGTTGTCGCGAAAGAGTGCGTAGGCGGGATCGCGTGCAGGCTCGGTGTTCAAGGACTGGAGCTGGAGGCGTTGGTAGGCATCTCTTGTCAGATCCGATTCCATCCTCCAACGGTTTTCATGATCCAAAATAAACAGGGAGGGAATGCCTTGCCTCGCCGCGAGTGCATCCATTGGACTGGCGAAATCTCGCAAGGGCTCAGTCCTCTCCGGCTTCATCAATCAACAGCAGACTGATGCCGACGGCAGCACCAACAGAAAGCAATCCCAGGAACACGGCGAGAAACATGCGCACACACCTCGAGGGCGATCATAACCTCAAGAGAGGGGAATCTGACTGAGTTCCTTTCCGAGGGTTCGCAGTTCTTCTTCACGGGGGTGGTCCTTCATCCAGATCAGTCGAAACCAGTCGGTGCGGGGGCGAATCGAGGGCATGACCTCCACAAGTTCACCGCTCCGGAGCTGGTCCTGAATAAAGTAGTGGGGCAACACGGCCAGGCCATCCTCCTGGCAGACCCACTGGCGAATCGCGGCGATTGTTCCTAAAAATCGCGTCTCGCCAAAGACCCATGATTCCTGGCGTGGAGCCTGATCGAGCCAGTATCGAAACAGAACAAAGGCTTCGTGGGTGTCCACGAGTGTGTGGTGGACCGCATCCTCTGGGCATTCAAAAGGGTGCGTCTGGAGGGTCCTTGGATTGCCAACAAGGCAATAGGTCTCCTCGTGAAGCGGCACATAGGCCAAGCGGCCACTTGTGATGCGCATGGAGCCTACAACTGCGTCAATCTGTCCCCGCATCAAGCGCTCCAAGAGGGGTGCTCCATTGCCAAAGGCCAGGTGGATCTGCTGCTGTGGCGTGCTCCTCTCGAGGCGTTGAATGGCAGGCAAGACCCAGCTCATGCCCAGTTCCCATCGTGTGCCCAAACGAAGTTCGTAAGGTGCAGGGGCGCCATCCCCTACGGCCTCAAGGCACCGCTGGGCCTCAGCTAGCGCAAGGTTGGCTTGGGGCAGCAACTTCTCCCCTTGAGGGCTCAGCCGGACCCGACGTGTTGTTCGGATAAAAAGGGTGACTCCAAGTTGGCTCTCCAGCTTACCAATCCGATCGCTGAACGCGGCAGGAGACAGCCCCACGGATTTCGCTGCAGCGCGAAAGTTGAGGCGAACCGCCGCAGCTTGGAAGCATCTCAGGGACTCGAGGTCGGGGAGCATTGTTTGGCCCTCGCCGACAATCTTACATCGATTGTCTGTCCTGTTCGTGGCAATCAGCTGTTTCGAAACACAGTGGGATCGAGTGTGTCGGTATCCAAGGCCTCATTGGCGAGGTCCGTCTCCCGCCAGTTGGTCCCAGGAACAGCCATGGTGGGATCGAACGCCCGGGTCTCATGGAGCTGAGATCGGGGATGAGTCATCGCGCGAACCAAGTCGATTCCGCTCGCTGTTCCGCCGCTGGAGCGTCCAAGGCCCATCGCTGGAAGCTTCATGGAGTAGCCGAGAGTCGCACGATTGATGTTCAGCGCTCCGGTCTTCAGACCGTCCGTAAACTCGGAGAGCTTTTGATCCTTTCGACCCGTAAACACGGAAGTACTCAACCGATAGATGCAGCGGTTGTGGAGCTCAATCGCCTGTGCGTCGTCTTTCGCTCGGTAGACGAGCAGGATGGGGCCCGGAGGTTCCTCATTGAGGAAGAGGTGATCGCTGTCGCTGCGAATGCCCCAGATCGCGGGAGCAGCGTAGAATCCCTTGGGTTCACGAATGGGGAGGTTGCGGCCCGGCAGGAGCTCTTTGTGACCACGCTTGGCCACCGCCCGGCAGTACTTTCGATAGCGTGAGCGAAGGTTTTCACTGATGACGGGCCCCATGAAGACCTTGTCACTGAAGCCATAGCCGACATGGATTCGCGAAGCGCGGTGAACCAACTCCCGGACCCAACGTTCGTAAATCTTGTCGGAGACGATGACTCGAGCCGTAGAGTTGTGGCGCTGACCGGCGGTCAGAAACGCACCGAGCATGACTTCATAGATGCTTCGATCGATCTCGGCGTCCTCCAGCACCACTGCGATTCCCTTTCCCCCTGTCTGGTAGAGCACGGGCAACTCAGGTCGTTTGAACACGGTTTTTCGGACGCTCATGGAGGTTTTGAAGGAGCCCGTGAACACCAGCGCATCCAGGTCGCTGTGGCTGCTCAAGAGCGTACCAATCAGGGATCCGGAGCCCTGAACCATGTTGACAACGCCGCGCTGCAGGTGGCAGCGGTCCCAGGTCTCTGCAACGAACTGCCCGACAGCCGGAGTGAACTTGGAGGGTTTGAACACCACAGTATTTCCGCTGAGAACGGCTGCTGCGGTCTGTACAGCTGCGGTCTGAAGAGGAGGGTTGTAAGGGCAAAGAAGCCCAACAACTCCGCGAGGCCGATAGTCGGTTCGGCCCGCCTTTTGAGCCAGCACCCGAGGTACGAGCCGCCCAATGCCCTCGTCCAGCAGGATGTCCAACTCCCGCAGAGTCGCCAACACCTCATGTCGGGATTCCCAAAGAGGCTTTCCGCACTCGCGTGTGATGAGGTTGGCAGCAGCCTCTTGGTAGCTGTTCAGGGTTTCACGAAACCGTTTGACCACCCGAGCACGATCGTTGACGCTGAAGCCGCTCCACCCGGGCCAGGCCTTTTTGGCCTGCAAGACCGCGTCGTCCACACTGGAGGCGGAGAAAGGGAATCGTCCCACGAGATCCGTACGGTCCCCGGGATTGATGCAGTTGATGTAGCCGTCCACGCGCTCGGGCTTGAGAAACGAGCCACAGATGTAGTTGCCTTTTCGAACGAGACGGTTTCGGCTATCCACCATTTGCCACTCCCAGACGGGCCTTAGGCGGATTATAGCCACACCCAATCAGGAGGCGTTTGTGCGCAATGTTCATGACAACATCCTCTCGTGTGTGGGAAACACCCCCATCGTTCGCCTAAATCGCTTGGGGGAAGGCCTGAAGGCCAATGTAATGGTCAAGCTTGAGATGCTGAATCCGGGGGGATCAATCAAGGATCGAATCGCCTTGAAGATCATCGACGATGCGGAGCAAGCGGGGGAACTGCAGCGTGGAGCGACCATTGTTGAGGGAACTTCGGGAAACACGGGCGCCGGGCTTGCCATGGTTGCAGCGGTTCGGGGCTACCACACCACCTTCGTGATGCCCGACAAGCAGTCCGAGGAAAAGCGAGCAGCACTGCGCGCCTATGGTTCACGCGTGGTGATCACACCCACAGCGGTGGAGCCCGAGGACCCGCAGTCCTACTACTCCGTCAGTGATCGCCTGGGGAATGAAGATGGGGCTTACTTCGCCAACCAGTACCACAACCCCTCGAACCCCCAGGCCCACTACGAATCCACAGGACCAGAAATCTACGAGCAGCTGGATGGAAACATTGATGTCTTGATTGCGGGTCTTGGCACTGGCGGTACGATTTCGGGAATCGGGAAGTACCTCAAGGAGAAGAACCCCAACATCAAGATCGTCGGCGTGGATCCCGTGGGTTCGCTCTACTACGACTACTTCCACACCGGTCAGATGACGGAGGCTTATCCGTATGTTGTGGAGGGCATCGGAGAAGATTTCATGCCCTCTACGGTGGATTGGGAGTACATCGACGATGTGGTCCGAGTGAACGATAAAGAGTGCTTCCAGATGACCCGACGGATCGTCCGCGAGGAGGGAATCTTCTGCGGTGGCTCCTGCGGTGCTGCTGTGGCGGGCGCTCTTCGGTGGGTGCGAAACAACGACGCTGAGGGGCTCAATGTCTTGGTCATCCTCCCCGATTCGGGATCCCGCTACCTCTCCAAGATCTTCAACGACTCCTGGATGCAAGAGGGTGGGTTCATGGAGTCCGAGGCAAGTCTGGGCTTGGTTCGCGACCTGGTTCGCACTCGGGCGAACGATCGCGAACTGATCAGCGTGGGACCCGACGCCTCGGTCACGGAGGTCGTGGGCCTGTTGAAGATCCACGGGGTCTCCCAGATGCCGGTTCTGACGGAAGAAGGCCGACTGCTCGGTCTGCTGACGGAGAGTGCGCTCCTCGAGCGTGCCCTGGCGGGCACCAATCGGGCAGAGCGGGTGGGAAGTCTCGTCCAGGCCAACTACTGTTCGGTCACGATGGAGACCGAGATCACCTTGGTGACCTCACTGTTTTCCCGATCCAAGGTGGCCTTCATTCTCGACAAAGACGACAAGGTTGTGGATGTGATCACCCGAATCGACCTGATTGACTACATCTCCAAGAAAACGGGCGGGGCGAAGTAAATGAAGAAGCGGATCGAAACCTTGGCCATCCACGGGGGTCAGAAGCCAGAGCCTGTCACGGGGGCGGTCATGCCGCCCGTCTTCCAGACCAGCACCTATGTGCAAGAGGAAGTCGGCAAACACACAGGCTACGAATACTCCCGCAGCCAGAACCCCACCCGTGAGGCCCTTGAGGCTTGCCTCGCCTCGCTGGAAGGAGGAACCCATGCTCTTGCATTTGGGTCGGGCTGTGCGGCGACAGCGACTGTTCAGCACCTCTTGAGTGTGGGCGCGAAGGTGGTTTGCGGCGATGATGTGTACGGGGGAACATGGCGCCTGTTTTCGAAGGTCTTCGCCCGACTTGGAATTTCGTACTCGTTCGTGGACTTCACGAAGGTCTCAGCGGAGGAGGCCATACCAGAGGACACGGACCTGGTCTGGCTGGAATCTCCAACAAATCCTCTCCTGAAGGTGTCGGACATTGCAGCGCTCTCGAAGCGCGGTCGAGAGGTCGGTGCAATCGTTGTGGTCGACAACACCTTTGCAACGCCAATTTTTCAGCGTCCGCTTGAGCTCGGGGCTCACTTGGTGGTGCATTCGACGACCAAGTACCTCAACGGTCACTCCGATGTGATCGGAGGGGCTGTGGTCACCAAAGATGCCAAGCTGGCTGCCGAGCTGGACTTCATCCGCAACAGCGCAGGCCCAGTACCGGGGCCATGGGACTGCTGGTTGACGCTGCGGGGGCTCAAGACATTGGCGGTTCGTATGGACCGGCATCAGTCCAATGCCGTGGCCTTGGTGGACTGGCTCATCGAGCAGCCTGAAGTAAAGTTCGTCTATTACCCCACCCATCCCAGCCATCCACAACACGAGACCGCCATCAGGCAGATGTCAGGTTTTGGAGGAATGGTGGCGTTCGAGTTGGATGCCGACCTTGAAGCGGCAAGGCAGCTCTGTGCGGCGACAAAGGTCTTCACATTGGCGGAGAGCCTGGGAGGCGTGGAGAGTCTGATCGAGCTCCCTGCAGCGATGACGCATGCCTCGATTCCCCCGGATGTCCGAAAGGAAATTGGGATTGCAGACGGCTTGGTGAGGGTGTCTGTTGGTATTGAGCACGTCGAAGACTTGATTGACGATCTGAGCCAGGCCATGGTGGCTGCAGGCATCCGCTAAGGAGGCACACGGTGCGTTTTCTTGTCCCCACTGTTTTTCTCGTAGGCTGTGGCTTCACGCCACCCGAACCGGCGGCTGAACGAGACTGCGAAAAGCGTGATGTGTATTTCCAAGACTCCGACGGAGACGGCCTGGGTTCGGATGACCATCTCAAACTGGCCTGTTCCGAGGAAGAGGGGTGGTCGGATACCGGTGGCGACTGCGATGACACAGATGCCTCAATCACCAACGAGTGTCATCTGTTCGATACCGCAGAAGACGGCGAGGACACCGGGGACTCCGACTCGGGGGATTCGGGCATGAGCGGCGACACCGGGTCGGACACGGGGGACTCTGGCGTGGATGACACCGGGGCAGCAGAAGACCCTGAGGAATCCCCTTAGGAATGGCGAAGCGCCGCGAGGAACTCTACCGGTCCAGCATGGTGAAGTCGTTCGGCTTCTTCTACTGGTTGTCGGGAATCTGGATCTTCTTCCGTCGCTTGAAGCTCTCGGAAGAGAGCGCGGAGATCATCCGTGAGGCTTCGAAGAAGGGGACCGTGGTCTATGCGATGCGGAGCCGTTCCCAGGTGGACTATTTCGCGCTCAACCGCGAGTTGATGCGCAACGATCTCCCGCTGTCAACATTCTGTACGGGTGTCTCTACCTTGAGTATCCGGCCGGTGTTCTCAGCCATTGCCATCCAGATCCAGCGCATCAAGCGCTTCTTTCGCCGAGGGCGAATGAAGCACCCTGTCAGTTCGGGTTGGCTCACCAAGCATGTCGCTGAGGGAAATCACTCCACGGTGTTTCTGCGAGCCCCGGCGGAGTGGCGTGATCTGTGGCAGCCACCGGACTGGCCGGACCCTGTTGCGGCGGTCTTGGAGGCTCAGCACAAGACAGAAAAGCCGATCCAGATTCTTCCGGTGGTGGTGGTTTGGGCCCAGACTCCGGAGAGGGTGCGCAAGTCGCAGGCGTTGACGGCACTGCTGGGGACGGAGGAGGAGCCCGGGTTTTTCTCGAAGCTGTTCGGAGTGGGCCTGGGCTGGCGTACGGCGGTGGTGCAAGTTGGAAATCCGGTGGATCTGCAAGAGATGATCGCGACCATGGAGGAGGAGACTCCCCGTCACCGGGCGAAGGCGCTGCGCCTGATGCTCCGTCGCTGGTGCTTCCGAGAGGCCCAGGTGGTTCGCGGTCCACGAAAAAAGACCCACAGCAGAATGCGGTATCAGGTGCTCCACAGCGCACCGATTCGGCGGTTGATCGAGGAGGAGGCCGCTGAGACCGGGGAGTCCGAGGATCGGATTTACCGAGACCTACAGAAGAAGTACGACCGGCTGTCGTCGCGGTTCAGCATTTTCTACCTCGGGATCGCTCGACACGTTGTTTGGTTCATCCTTCGAAGCCTGTACAAGGAAGTGGACATCCGGCCTGAGGACCTTGAGCGCATCCGGCAGGCCAAACGAGAGGGAGTGGCCGTACTGGTGCCCTGTCATCGGAGTCATCTGGACTACATCCTGATGTCCTACCTGATGACCCGCAACAACATCATGCCGCCGCATGTGGTGGCGGGAGACAACCTCGCGTTCTTTCCCATGGGGAGTCTTCTGCGGCGGTGTGGGGCATTTTTTATCCCTCGGAAGTTCACGGACAAACGCTTTGTCGCCGTCTTTCAGGCCTACGTCACTCAGCTCTTTCGTGAGGGATACACCGTGGAGTTCTTCATTGAGGGAGGGCGGTCGCGCACCGGAAAAATGCTGCCCTCGAAGCTTGGCGTTCTTGGAAATTGTGTGGACGCAGGGGTGGAGTCGCGAGTGGGTCGCAGTTTAGCCGAGGTCAGCTGGCTTCCGATCTACTTCACGTATGAACGGGTCGCCGAGGAAAAACCCTACGCTCGTGAACTCTCCGGAGCCTCCAAGAAAAAGGAGTCCATGGGAGAGGTTGTGAAGGCCTCAAAAATTCTCTTTCAGCGCCATGGTCGGGTCAGTGTTCGTGTGGGACAGGCCGTGCGTCTCTCGGAGTTTCTCGACGATCTCCCCGGTGAATGGACAGCCTTGAACCGAGACCAGCGAAAAGAAGCGCTCTTGCAACTGGGCCAGGAACTGCAGTTTCGCATTGGAGAGCAGGCCACAGTGTTGCCGAGCGGACTGCTGGGACTCGGTCTTCTCGTGGATGCCCGAGGGGAGGTCTCGGCTGACGTACTCGAGGGGCGGCTGGAGAGCTTCCATGCGTTTCTGCTCAAGAGAGGCACGATCCCGGACACCGAGCAGGTCATCAACTACCCCCCGCTCCGGGAAGCGATGGCGCGGTTTGTGTCCACAGGTAAGGTGCGCAGGACCGAGACCGATGCGGGGTCCACCTTCGAGGTGAATGAGTCGCGACGGCTGACCTTGGAGTACTACAAGAACGGAATCATCCATTGGTTTGTCCCCGCCAGCCTCCTGGCCACCTCAATCCAAGCGAGGGATGCGGATCGGTTCCACCCCTCTGAGTTGACCCTGGACCTTCGGTTTCAACTCTTTGTTCTCCGCTATGAGTTCGCCCTCGACCCGGAACACGACGAGGAGACCATTGAGCGGAGGGCGCTGGCCCATCTTGAGGGAGCGGGCGTGGTCGCTCCAGATACCGATGGCACCTGGATGGTGATCAACGCGGATCGACTCTCGGACTTCTCGTCAATCACCTCCAACTTCCTCGAAAGCCAGCTGCTGGTGCTGGATGGACTCAAGGAGATGGAAGGGCGCACGGGTACCGTGAAGAGCATCGCCAAAGACATTCAACGGTTGGGGCGCAAGAGACTTGGCCAGCCGCATCTGAGCAGGGCGGAATCTCTGAACCTCATCAACCTCCAGAATGCCCTGAAGGGATTTCAGGAAGACGGGACCTGCTCTGTATTGTCGGAGGACGCCCCAGTGGTTTTGTTTGAGGTGGGCTTCACCGAGTACCGACAGGGTTTCCAGAGGCTTCTTGGGTGCCGAGATGAGTGAAAAACTGGATGATCTCTTCGGTGAGGACCCGGGCTTTGCAGCGCGAGAGTCGCGAATCCGATGGGTCCGTCGGCTGCTCGCTGTGGGGCTTCCAATGGTCACGCTCGGTGTTGCAGGCTGCGCAGGCTATCCCTATTTCGTGCTGACCTGGCTGTCTGTGCCCGGAGCAGGGCTTGTCCTTTGGGCCTGGCTGATGGCGGATTCCGACCTGGCCAGGGTGGAATCGGGGCACCTGGGCTTCGAGTTGGGGCCCGATTTGGAGCGCTACCGCAAGTGGGCCTTGATCGCCCTTGTCGCCAGTGCGATTGGCTTCATTGTGCAGATGAAGTTTCTCGTGGACGGGACCTATGAGGCCTGGCTGTCGGAACTGCTGGCAAGCCAAGAATCCTGAAATGGAGCGGGCGTTGAGGGCTATTCCCCAGCGTCATCTGTCTCCGCCTCGGTGTCCACGGCAGGAGCCTGCAGTTCGACGGCCAAGAGCGCGACGAAGGCGGGGTCACCACCTGCAGCGGCGCGTCGGAGGTAGCTCTTTGCGCTCTCCAAGTCACCCTCGGCCACGGAGACCGCCGCGAGAGCAGTAAGGGCGGTGGGGGCGAACATGCTCTGGTTCACGGCGCGGTTGGCAACGGCCTTGGCGATGGTCAGGTCACCTCGGGCAATCTTGGCGTGGGCAAACAAGCCCATGCTCTCTGCGTTGTTGAGCAACAGGATATCGCGCTGGATGTGTTCCTCCGCCTTGGCCAAGGCCTCGCTGTTGTCCAGGCCTGCAGCTGCCAGTGCTTCCGCATGGGCCAGGTGCCAAGTTCCGTTGGTCGGAAGCTGGGCAGCGAGCTCGCCGATGGTCTTCGCAGCGAAATCGGAGCCGCGACGCGTGGTGAGGGCGGTCACATAGTGGCGAGCCAACTCAAGGTTGGCGGCCTGGTGCCAGACGGCCTGCTCGAGGTTGCCGATGGCGTTGTCGGGTTGGCCCTTGCCGAGCTGAGCAAGGCCCAGACCGCTCCATGCGGCCATTCGATTCAGCCGAGCCACTTGAAGATACGCGGCAAGAGCACCTTGAGAATCTCCCTCAGCCAGCTTGGCGTTCGCGACACCAAGCGCCGGAAGGTGGCTCATCTCCTGCATGCCGATTTCCACATCAGCCAGGGCTGCGGAGTTTCCGGCGGCAGCAGCAGCCAAAGCGTGGAGCCCTTCGGCTTGAAAGCAGGCGGCGTTCTGGGGCTTGGGTTGGTCGTCCTGGGCCTCTTCCTGAAGCTCCTTACGGGTCTCCAAATCCAGAGCATCCCACGGGCTGTAGAGTCCCCAAGAGGCGGCATAGGCCTCTTGAGCGGCGGCGAGATTACCAGCCATCACCTGGATGCTGCCGGTCATGAGGTGAGACACGCAGTCCTCCTCATCAGCAGCTTTTTGCGCATACTCGAGGGCGTTTTCGTGATCACCAGCCCACAGAGCCAGCTCAGCAAGGCTCTTGTAGGTTGCAGCGTGAGGGTTGGTGGCGGAGTCTTCTTGGGGTGACTCAGCGTCTCCCGACTCAGCAGCCTCTTCCTCGCTCGAATCGGTGTTCATGCTTTCGAGCAGTTGAGCGCTGGCCTGCTCAAAATAGTCGGAGGCGCCTGCACCAGAGGCTTGACGGATGGAGACGGCTCCATTGCTTGGGCTCCATGCGATGTCCCACTCCGTCTGAGCTGCCTGTCCAATCAAGAGGTCGGGGCGTCCCTCGATGTGGTCGGGCACAGCGGAGAACCCCACGGGCAGAATGCCCTCGATGATCTCGGAGACCGAAATGTCGGAGGCCACGATTCTCTTCGAGCCCACGTGAATCACCTCGTAGCCCGCAGAAACACGGTCATTGAGGGTGGAGGCCATCTTGGTGGAGAATGCCACAGTGACGTCGTTGTCGCCGTAGGTGGCCTCGAGCACGATGCTCGTCGGTGGACTGAAGTGCTTGGTCTTCTCATCGAACTCATGTGTGGCGCTCGGCAAGCTGGTGTAGGCTACCTGACTTCCGCCCTCCAAACCGTTCAGCAGCGACTCGCCCTCGCTTGCTGGGGCCAGTCGGAGAACCCCATTCGTTCGATCCAGGGTGCCGGCTAACTCGGAGAAACCCGCAATTCCGATGCTGCCCGCTCGAGGGACTCCTCCCCCCGAGAAGAAAGGAGAGTTTGATTGCTCACCGATGGGGCCGGAGGCCACCGTCGCGAGGATGCCTGAGAAGCTCGCACCCCCGATGGAGAAGCGGAGGTCTTTGGCCACCTTCGCAGTCGAGCCCTTGAAGCCTCTGTACTTGACCTCTTTGACTTCGGAGCCGGCCGCCTCAGCAAAGGCAGCCGTGACGGTAACGCCCGATTGAGCGAGGTTGATGTCAAAGAGGTGCACGCTTCCGTCGTCCAGCACAACCTCGACACAAGGCTGGGCGGAGCCCGTGAAGGGACGGTAGAGGGGTACTTCAATCTGCCCTTCTAAGCTGATGCTGCCCTCGAAATCGTAGAGAGCATCCCGGTCGATCGATGGCGTGAAAAACCCGGCGGAAGCGGTTGTTGAAGCAAAGAAAGCGAGGGCGACGGGCCAACTGCGCATGAAACCTCCAAGAGTGTGCTCGGATATCGCGTTTTCGGCCGCACTGCACCTCATATAGGGCAGTCTGGTTTTTGGTAGGTGACAACCTCAGATTATCGACTGGCAGGGTCCCCCCGCCGTGCTAGAGCCCTGTCACCGATCCTGGAGGTTTTTGTGTCGGCTATTTTCGCAGTGTACGGACGGTCAGTCCTGGATTCCCGAGGTAACCCAACGGTGGAGGTCGAAGTTGCGTTGAGTGACGGGACGACTTCTCGAGCGATTGTGCCGTCAGGCGCCTCGACAGGAGAGCATGAGGCTGTAGAACTCCGCGATGGCGGTTCAGCATGGATGGGCAAGGGGGTCAACCAGGCCGTTCGCAATGTGAACGAAGAGATCGCTCCGCAATTGATTGGCATGGAGGCCACCGACCAAGCGGCCATCGACAAACTGATGATCGATTTGGATGGGACACCCAACAAGGGACGCTTGGGCGCCAATGCGATCCTGGGAGTCTCGATGGCGGTCGCTCGTGCGGCGGCAGAATGTGTTGGGGAGCCTCTGTACCGGTACCTCGGGGGCACCAATGCGAAAACTCTGCCGGTTCCGATGATGAACATCTTGAATGGAGGCGCCCACGCGGACAACAACGTAGACGTCCAGGAGTTCATGATCCTTCCCGCCGGTTTCGAGACCTACTCACAGGCGCTGCAGTGTGGTGTGGAGATTTTCCACAACCTCAAGAAAGTTCTCCAGGCCAAGGGATTGAACACTTCAGTGGGCGATGAGGGAGGGTTCGCACCCAACCTTGGATCCAACGAGGAAGCGCTGGCTCTGATTGCGGAAGCAATCGAGGTCGCAGGCTATCAGATGGGAAAACAGGTTTTCCTGGCACTGGATGTGGCAAGTTCCGAGTTCTACGACAACGGCGTATACACCTTCGGTGGAGAGTCGAAATCCTCAGAAGAAATGGTAGCAATCTACGCGGATTGGTCCGAGCGCTACCCGATTGTGTCCATCGAAGATGGGCTGGATGAGAACGATTGGGATGGCTGGAAGGCGTTGACGGACCGCATCGGCAGCCGGGTCCAACTGGTTGGCGACGATCTTTTCGTCACCAACGTCACGCGACTCTCCCAGGGAATCGAGAGCGGTGTGGGCAACTCCATTCTGATCAAGGTCAATCAAATCGGGACCCTCACTGAGACCCTGGACACCATCGAGATGGCCCACAAGGCTGGGTACTCCACAGTGATCTCGCATCGCTCGGGAGAGACGGAGGACACCACGATTGCCGATCTGGCCGTTGCAGTCAACGCGGGACAGATCAAGACAGGCTCACTCTGCCGCACGGATCGAATCGCCAAGTACAACCAGCTGCTTCGTATTGAGGACGAGTTGGGAGCCGTGGCGAAATTTCCTCAGGGACTGTTTTCCTGAGTCCAGAGCGAAGTCAGGCCGCCCATCGGTTCAAGTTCGGGAAATCCGGACATCCTCCAGATAGGACACTTCAAGCCGGGTCAGGCTCAGTCGCTGCGGACCACCTCGAGAAGAAACCGACCTTCCTCCTCGCCCTGCGTCCCTGCCACTCCAATCACCAGATTGTAGGGGTTCGGAGGCGCCCAGAGTTGGATTTCCTCGGCTTCTCCGGAGAGGCCGCTGAGGGATGCCTCGCACGCGACAGCACTGCTGATATCGGGGGGCACTTGATAGGCGTTGGCGCCTTGCTGCAGGGTGTAGAGGCTCAGATCCAGCTCGGCCTCGGGAGTGGCTCGAATGGTCAGGAACTGCTCGGGCTTCTGCTCCAGCGCAAAGAGGAGGTGGGGGCCCTCAAAACGGTCACTCTGCGTTCCTGGGAAGCAGGCGATATCGGATTGCTGGGCCCAACTGAGCTCCATCCGTTCCCCCGACTCCACGCTGCGAACAAGCAAGGCTCCCTCACCAATGGCTTCAAGGCCGTCAGGCCAACCTTCAGCCCAGACGCTGTCGGTTTCTCCGGTGGTCTCGTCAATGTCCAGCCATTTGTCCGGCTCCGAGGCCGAATCCACCGCGGAGCTGGAGCAGCCCCCGAAAACACTGAGCAGGAGCAAGCCCCTTAGGGCTTTTCTCATGCTTGAGGGGGTGCGGAGTTTTGGCGGCTGACCAGCTCGCTGAGCTGAGGCATGCCGGGGTGTGGGGTGTGGACACCGGGTGGGGGAATCTGTGCTGCAACCATCCGCAGCTGTTGTTCGAGTCGCTGGAGTTCACCTTGCATTTCCTCGGCTTTTCCAATTGCCGCTGCAGCAACAAAGAGCGGGACAACCGAGATCATCAGCAACAAACCTGCAATGGGTTGAATCAGGCTGTCGCCGAGCTGGGGGACGAGCGCCCAAGAGGTCAGGAGAAAGAGGCTTCCAAAGCAGCAGAGAAGGGCTGCTCCGATGGCAAAATTTCGCATGAAGGTGTCGGGTGGCTTGGGGGTGGGACCGATCAAGAACTGACCAGCTTCTTGCGCCGCTAATAACGCAGAATTCTGGATGGGCTACAGGCAAAAGCGAGCTTCACAAGGGATCTTGAAGTTTCGAGTGCTCGATAAAGTCAGGGATTTTAGGCCCTTGACGAGTCAATCCCCTGAATATTTATTGTTCAAACTTTTTTGGAGTGTCCCTGAATCGCAGAATTTCCAAACCTACCGGCAATCGAGTGAAGAATCTTCTGCCATTCATCCGGGTGGAAGAAGGCGGGGTAGAGGGCCAGCATCGCATAGGGAAAGATGCCCAGGGCAAGAGTGAGAGCAATGCCCAGATGAAGCAGAACTCCGATTCCAATCCAGTAATAGTGAGGGTTGAAGCGCCGGTAGAACGTTCGAAGTCGGCTGGTCTTCCCAGGGGTGTTTCGGAAGTGGTAGGTCAGGAGGACAAAAGGGGCGAGCCACTCGAACAACATGGTGGTGGCTGACGCCAGTTGAGTGATTGGATAGACCGACGACAGCCAAGAGAAGTCGGCACGGGCGACGGCGGGGTCTTGGAGCACCACGAACAGTGCCGCGAAGCCCCCCATCGGCATCCAGTCCATTCCGACTTTCTGAACGCCTGCAGTAAAATACATGACCACCAGTTGAACGATCAGGAGGTGCCTTGGCCACGCGGAAACAGCCGATCCGTCTCCCGAGAAACGGCCTGTCTTCCGCCGAGCATCCAGTGATGCCCAGGCGCCGCACTGCGAAAAGAGCAGGAGAAACAGAACGTTTCGAACCATGAGGTCGATCCCCCGATCCCCCAGGGGCACGATCTGCGCGCTCTGCGCGAGACAGAGGAGAAGAATGGCGCCGCTGAGGCGGGTGAACAGGCCAACAGTGAACAGCAGAGCACTGGTACAAATCGCGAGTTGAAGTCCCCAGGCCGTGGCCGTTGACTCGGGAAACCACTCGTAGATCAACGGGCTTTTTGGACGCTCCATGACATTGGAGATGCCGCCAATCTCGTGGGGAGCAAAGAGGGGTTCAACGAGTCCGAGATGCCAGATGTAAAGGAAGTCGTACAGAAGCACCAAACCCAGGAGAATTCGAATGGTGCCCAAGACACGAGGGTGCTCTTTGTGATCCCAGAGGGCGACCCAGCGCTGCCATCGAGAGAGAGGTTTGGGGGTCATTCCAGCTCCCCTCGGCTGCGAGTTCTTCGGTGCCGAACTTTGTTGAGCTTGGCCTCTGGCTCACCGGGTGTGGCTGTCCTGTGGCGTCGAAATTGAACTCGGACTTCATCGACATCGGAGAACTCGGAGAAGGCTTCCCGAGCCACCCAGTCGACGAAATTGTTGTAGGAAGGTTTGGGCTTGTTTGCGCTGCCATCCCAGATGCCGCGAATGCGGCGGTAGGCGATGGCTTCGCCCAAGAAGTCATGCTCGGCATCAAATGCACGGTAGAGCAGGCTCCACTCCTCTCCGATTTTGCCGAAGACCTCGAGGTGGTCGGGAAAACGGTCAGGGTGCGTGAAAAGACCCCAGCCTTGGCCTGTGCCCGTCAGCCGCAGCAGGGGTTGAAAAGGCTTCAAGAGGGTTTGACGTGTGGTTGTCGCAATCTCTCCAGATGACTGGGAGAACTCCAGGAGCCCCTCCGCTGTGACGTCAAAGCCGAAAACATTGATGACGTTTGCCCAACGTTGAGCTTCTTGGATGCTGTCCGGACTCCGCATCTCATGAGCTCGGATGCGTGTGGGCAGCGGTGCTGCCGCGAGGCCATGGACGACAAGTGCGAGTGTGATCCAGGCGGCTCGGGTGCTGGGCTTCACAAGGCTATTCCTCAATCTCGAACTGTTGAATCACAAATGCATCGGGGTCCCAGTCATAGCCAATTCTCACCAACTTTTCCTCCACCTCGGGAGAGATGAAGCTTCTCAATGGACGGACGGTACCCACAAGCTCAAGCTCCTCAAAATCAACCCCCCAGGGAGGCTCTACGAGACTGGCCGCCATGATTTTGATCCGACGGCTGCTGCTGTCACCCGGTGCGAAAAGCGGCCAGATCCAGTACGTCCGCTCGGCCTGCAGAAGCCCCCCAGGGTCGATGCGAGAGATTTTGACGGCATGGTGAGCAAGGCCACGAACGCGCACGGCATCCAGGTCGCTGTGGAGCTCCTCGTAGTTCACCTGGACCGGTTCGCCGTGTCCATCAAATGGAGGAAACCGGTTCCACCATTGATGGAACAGGAAGAGACCCAAGATCAAAACGATCACAAAGAGGATGAGTTTGCGCATGCACACTCCGGCGGTTTCCATATATGCTGGGAGGCGTTGGAGGTCCCCCATGTTTCGATTCGCGTTTTTACTCCCCATGGCTCTTGCCTGTCAGCCGGAAGAAGACACCGGTTTTGGTGGGGGGGGCAGCAACAACACCCCAACGGATGGGAGGACGGACACCGGAGAGGGTGTGGACGATGGTTTGCCGAGCGGCTGGGAGGCCCCTCAAGATACCGACGGGCCCAGTCTTCGAAACTTTGTGGCGATCCACGACGAGTACCCGAATCTCGGGGATGTCATTGAGGCCAATGTGGAGTTCTGGGATGCCCAAAACAACGTGGATGGCGGTGGTCAAATCAAGCTGACACTCAATGGCGGGGATTGGTCAGATGCCACGGCAACCGCGGTCATTGGGGGAGCGGATGGCACCTCTTGGGTGGAGGATGGAAAGATCTGGTTCGTTGTTGCCAACGTCTGGAACTGGGAAACCTACACCATTGAGTTGATGGCGACGGACAAACAAGGCAATCGCTCGAATGTCGTATCCACCACCGCGGAGCCCTAAGGCGACGCGAACATTTGTTGATCGGGGCGGTACCTTTACCGATGTCGTCCGTTTTCTTCCCGATGGGCGCGTTGCTGTCGAGAAGCACCGGTCCGACCAAGCTGTGGTTGGAAGACTCGCTGAGGGTGAGCTTGTTTTTGGAACCACAGTGGCGACCAACGCTCTGCTCGAGGGGACGGGTGTGCCGTGTCTCCTGATTGTGAGCCAGGGATTTCGGGATCTGGTCCACATCGGCGATATGACGCGGCCTTCGTTGTTTGATGCTCTGGAATGTTGGCCTGACCCGCTTTGCTTAGAGGTTTGGGAGATACCGGGCCGGATGTCGGTCGAGGGCACCGAGTTAGAAGCGCTGCCAGACGCATCACTTCAAGCCCTGAGAGGCGCAGATTACTCACGTTTTGAGGCGGTCGCTGTCGCGCTGCTTCACAGCAATCGAAACCCTGAGCATGAACAGAAGGTCGCCTCGTGTCTGTCGGGATCCCTTCACGTCGCTCTCGGTCACCAGCTTTCTCCTGCTGTCGATTATCTCGCTCGAATTGAAACCACGGTGCTGGATGCTGCCATCAGTCCGATACTGCAGGGTGCCCTGATGGCTGATGAGATTCCATCCGAGGCGCTTGCCATTCGGTCGGATGGAAGTCTGACTCCCGCTGCTCAGCTTCGGGCTCCAGACGCCGTACTCTCGGGACCTGCCGGTGGCGTGCTCGCCGTCGCGGAGGTGGCTCGGATGGCTGGATTCCATGCAGCAGTAGGTCTGGATATGGGGGGGACGTCCACCGATGTTTGCCGGGTCGAGGTGGGAAAGCTGCCAAGGCGAGAGGGGGGGCATCGCGTGGGAGGACAGCGCATTCGCCGCCCGGTCCTGGAGGTGGAGACAATTGCAGCGGGAGGTGGGTCGGTCTTGTGCAACACCGGGTTTCGACTCGAGATTGGCCCCGAGTCTGCGGGAGCTGATCCCGGGCCAGCCTGTTACGGCAGAGGGGGGCCGCCGACCCTCACCGATGCTGCCTTGGCGCTTGGTCTGATGGACGGCTCGGCCTTTGATCCGCCGCTGGTGCCACAGCCGGACTGCATTCCAGGATCCCCGGAGGACTTTGTTGCTGTAGCCAGGGAGGCCATGGCTGCGGCAATACAGCGCATCGCAACGAATCGTGGGGTGGACCTGGTGGATCACGCTTTGGTGTCCTACGGCGGTGCCGCTGGCCAGCATGCCGCAGCTGTGGCGGAGCGCGTTGGAATGGGTACGGTCTTGATCCATCCTTGTGCCGCTGTGCTCTCCGCTTGGGGGCAGTCGCTCGCCCGTGTTGAGGAACAGCGGGTGCAGGTCCTTTGGAAGCCTCTCGACAAGGTGGTCAATCGGCTGGAGGGTTGGCTCAACGCGCTTCGTGCGACGGTTCCGGATCTCGGTGAGCACCAGTCGGAGGTCGGGCTGCGCTATCGAGGAACCGATCACACGCTTGTCGTCCCTTGGGTTCGAGCAGACCGCTTGGCCGAGCAGTTTCGGAGCCTGCATGAAAAGCAGTTTGGCTTCACCCGTCCCGAACTCGCCATTGAGGTGGTGCACCTCAGGCATCGAAGCTTCAAGATTCCAGCCGCCGTATCGGCAGGCCAGGAGGACCCCTTTGGTCTTGGTGATTCGGTGGTGGTGGGTCCGAGGCGTCTCGATTCAAGGACCACCTCGGTGTGGGTTCCGGAAAACTGGTCGGCTCGGATTCAAGATGGACTTCTGGTGCTTCGGATCGAGCAGAAGGGGACAGACGGGCAAGAATGGCGATCCAGCGCTCGCGGCGTGGCCCTCTGGAGTACCCGGTTTATGAGCGCCGCTGAGCAGGGCGGAGCCGTTCTTCAGCGTCTGGGACGAAGCGTCAACATCCGAGAACGCTTGGACTTTTCCTGTGCGGTTTTTGATGGGCAAGGACGGCTCGTCGCCAATGCACCGCACATCCCGGTGCATTTGGGAGCCATGGGAGAAACCGTTCGAGACCTGCTCCGTCGTGAGCCGAACCCTCAGCCGGGTCAGGCCTGGCTGTGCAACGACCCGCTCGCTGGCGGATCGCATCTACCCGACCTCACAGTGGTTACCTGTGTTGAGCACGATGCCTACCGATTCTTCGTGGCGAGCCGCGCCCATCATGTGGACGTGGGTGGGCTGACTCCAGGCTCCATGCCACCCCATTCCACCTCCTTATCGGAAGAGGGAATCGTGTTTCGCCACGTTCCATTGTTGGAAAACGGAGGGGGGCTCCGGGATCTCGCCGAGCACCTGAAAGGCTGCAGAGATCCGGAAAGTGTGCGGGCCGATCTTGAGGCCCAGATTGCAGCCAATGCTCAGACGGCAGCAGCACTGAAGTCCATGGGACCCGGACAGTTGATCGATCACTGGATGCGTCACCTCCATGGGGTTTCGGCAAAGGAGGTTCGTCGCTTGTTGCCTGCCATCAAGCAGAGTCGGGTCACGGACCAGTTGGATGGAGAGAGGCTCTCACTGAGCGTCGAGGTGAGGGGCGACACGCTCATCGTGGACCTTCGAGGCTGCGCGAGGGCACACCACGGAAACCTCAATGCGCCACCTGCGGTGGTACGCGCTGCCATTTTATATGGATTGCGCTGCTTGGTCGGTCGAGACTTTCCCCTCAACGAGGGTGCACTCGAGCCGGTTCAGATCCTTCTGCCCGAGAACTCCATCGTGAATCCACCGGCAGGAGCAGCCGTCGTCGGAGGCAATGTGGAGACCTCTCAGCGAATCACCGATCTGTTCC
Organism: Myxococcota bacterium; assembly: GCA_036021505.1. Classification (GTDB taxonomy): domain Bacteria; phylum Myxococcota_A; class UBA796; order UBA796; family CAJQPC01; genus JAYXVV01. The sequence goes on from JAYXVV010000164.1 coordinate 23,598, forward strand.
TGCGTGCGATGGGGATGCAGGCGGCATCCCAGGGAACCATGAACAACCTGACGCTGGGGGGAGGGGACTGGGCTTACTACGAGACCATCGGCGGCGGATCTGGGGCATCTCCACATGGGCCAGGGGTGTCCGGAGTGCAGGTTCACATGACCAACACCCGAGCCACTGACCCCGAGGTCTTGGAAAACCGAGCTCCCCTTCGTATCCGGGAGATGGCGCTGAGAACGGGTTCTGGTGGACAAGGCGCCTGGAGAGGAGGAGAGGGGCTTGTCCGAGAGATCGAGGTCAATGCGCCAACTCAGGTTGCGCTTCTCGCAACTCGACGTCTCGGGGGAGCACCGGGCCATCAAGGAGGGAGTGAGGGGGCACCGGGCAGGGATTCGCTTTTTAGAGGCGGCGAATGGCAGACATGGGACGGAAGCGTTGCCGAGCTCCAACCCGGAGACCGTGTTCGCATCGAGACTCCCGGCGGTGGAGGATGGGGAATTCAAAAATGAGTGACAGAGGACTTGTACCCCTGGGCCAGTAGAGGATAGTGTGAGCCATCAAACCAACCGTTGGAGTCTGCCTTGCGCGTTCTGTTGATCAATCCTTCCATGAACATGCGCAAGCTTGGTCGATTCGCGAATCTGCTGGAGCCGATGCCGAGCATTGGAATCGCCTACATCGCGGGTTCCCTTGAGCATCACGGTTGCCATGTGCGTGCGATCGACATGTTCGCTGAGAAGCTAAGCGGGCAAGAGGTGATCGAGCGGGCCGTGCGCTTCAAGCCCGATCTGATCGGCATGACGGTTCTCACGCCCTCGGCTCCGATCTGTGAGGAACTCTCGGAATCGCTGCGTGCGAAGCTCCCTGAGGCGAAAATTGTCTGGGGAGGCATCCACGCGGAGGTGTTCCCGAAAGAAATACTGGACGCGGGTTGGTCCGACTTTGTCGTTCATCACGACGGCGAAATCACCGTTTGTGAGCTTGTGGATGCCATTGCAAAGAATGAAACCGACTACTCCGATATCGACGGATTGAGCTGGAGGACGACGGACGGCGAGGCGGTCACAAACAAGGCCCGTGAGCTCAATCGGAATCTGGACGATCTTCCGTATCCGGCATGGCACCTGTTCCCCATTCACAAATACGGACTGCTTCCCTTCGCTGACATCGCGAAGCCCGTTCTTACGATGGCGGGATCGCGCGGATGCCCCTACCGCTGCGATTACTGCTCGCTGATCCATACGGGAGGAAAGACCTTCCGTCGACGCGACCCCATCAAGATTGCCGATGAATACGAGTACTTGGTAGACCGCTACGGCGTGAAACAAATCGGATTCATCGATCCCATCTTCCCGCTTGTCAAGAAAGACCTGAAGCCTTTCTGCGACGAGCTGGTCAAGCGTGGGCTGGACAAAAAGTGTGTCTGGCTCTCCGAAACCCGTGCGGATCGCCTGGATGAAGAGACGACCCAGATGATGTACGACGGGGGGTGTCGACGCGTATTGATGGGCATTGAGTCCGGTTCGGACCTCCTGCTTGGAAATGTCAACAAAACGCTCACGACGAACAAAGTTCGGGAGGGAGTCGCCAACGCCCACAAGGCGGGCATCCAGACCGTAGGCTTGTTTATGCTTGGGCTTCCTGGGGAAACTCCCGAGATGTCCAAACAGACCATTGAGTTTGCCGTGGACTTGGATTTGGATTTCGCCAAGTTCGCAATCACCGTTCCGTTTCCTGGGTCAAAGCTCTTCGATGACCGGTGGCAAAAGACGCTGTTTCGAGACGACTGGGAGAACTACACGACCTTCAACCCGGATCCCGATCGGCTGATTTACCACCCGCACAACTACGACCCTGCGGAACTGGTGAAGATGCAGTCCTATGCCTTGCGGCGCTTCTACATGCGCCCTCGCCAAATTCGGAAGCAGATGGTGGAGTTGCGGACGATCACGCCAAAAATGTTTCTGTATGGGATTTATGGGATGGCGATTTAGGTTGAGCTTGTGCTCCTCGTTTCGAGCACGTAGAATTTTGGTTGCGCAAAACCGATCATGGAGCTGTCATGAAACCTTTCCTCCACACTGCACTCGCTGTCCTCACTTTGGGGTGCGGCAGCGATTCCACCGACGCCGCGATCGACAGCGGCAGTGAAGCAACCCTCTACAGCGAGATGATTGGGGTGTTCAGCGTAAGCTGTGGTACGGGGTGTCACATGGGCGGGTCCAGCTCCGGTGGATTGGCGTTGGATGCGGATGTTGCTGCGGCCAACATGATCGATATGCCATCGGCGGGGGACTCATCCTGGATGAGGGTCGTCTGTGGGGACGCGGAAAGCAGTTCGCTCTACCAGAAACTCTTCGATCCTTCACCCTTCGGCGACCCGATGCCGCTCGGAGTACCGCTGGAGGACGATGAAATCGCAGCCATCGCGGATTGGATCAACTCGGACGAGTGTGGAGAAGGCTAAGCCTGTCCCCAGTCTACAATTTCCCATCCCTGCTGCTTGGCTTCTCGCATGAGCCGCGGGTCCGGGTTCACCACAACGGGCTGACCGACGGCTCGAAGCATGGCGATGTCTGCGAGTGAATCGGTGTAGAAAAAGCAGTCTTCAAGCGAGATGTTTCGCTTCTTGGCGTACTCGGAAGCCAGCATGAGTTTCCCTTCTCCGTAGCAGAGTGGCTCCACGGGCCGGCCCGTGTAGTGACCGGTTTCGTCGACCTCAAACGAGGTGCAGAGGTAGCCGTCGAGTTGGAGGGTCTCCGATACCTTCTCCGACATGTATGACGAGGAGGAGGTGAGCAGAACCAGTTCATCTCCAGCTGCCCGATGTTGGCGCAGTACGGCGTGTGCGCCGGGTCGAAAGAGCCCTTGCACCTCACGTTCATAGAATTCAAAGGTCCGGGCCTTGATGGGACCTTCCTCTTTGCCCTCCAACGAAGAAATCGCGCGGCGTACGGCGTCCTCCATGTTGGCGAAACCCATGCGATAGCGAAGCAGCCAAGCCCCGGCTCGAAGAGCCTCCCATGTTGAGATTTCATTGCTCCGAAGCTCGGAGCGAACCCAAAGGGATGCCGAGTTCTTCGAAATCAGGGTTCGATCGAGGTCAAAGAATGCAATGGCCATAAAAGAGGGCCCATGCGATCGCTGCTAGAGCAGGACGCCCTGAATGAGGAGGGTGAACTCGGAGAGGGCTTCGCGTCCATCATGGGGCATGTCCAGAAACTCCACCGCAATGCTGTGTGTCGGTGGAGTCACGGATTCACCCTCTCGGTCTGAATAGGTGTCTTCTGCAGCCCCCTCGAGTACGGCAACCCGTGCGACACGAGAGCGGCAACGGAAGATTTTAGAGCTTGTTGGGACACTGAACTCCAACAACAAGACGTCCCCATCCGCACAGGTTTCTTGATCCTCAAACTTCAGTCCAGTGACGCTGAAGTTCATGAACGGATCGGGCTTTCTCCAGGTGGCACCCGCTTCCTCGAGGCCACCTGCGAGCCAGGTGTGGAGTGCCGTTTCACCCTCCGTCGATTCTTGCTTGCGGTAGCGGAGCTGGACAGAGCCGTAGAGACGGGGAAAAGCGCGCTTGTCGCGGTGGCTGACGGATTTCTCCGACACCCGAAGCCGGCGGCCCTGGATCTCAGAAACAGCAGCGATCACTCGCGGACGCTCTTCTTGAGTGAAGTCGAGAATTACTTGAGACCCATTGGACACGGGCGGCACGGGCTCTTCCACCTCAAGCTCGTAGGCCTCGCCATCAAAGGTCGTGATGCGAGCATGGGCAATTACCGGTGGGACGAGGCTGGTGCAGACCAAATCCACAGGGATTGAGAGCGGCTTTCCGATGACCAGATCCATTGCGGCTCTCCTATTGGTCGTACCAAGCGGGTTTGACCAGTTGCTGGTAGTGTCCCACATTGAACGGGTTGATGCGTTTTTTTATGGCGTCAAACGCCATTGAAGCAGAAACCTTCGCGAACCAGATGTACATGTCTCTCTTGTAGTCAACCGGCGAGGTCAATCCCTTCATCAGCCATTTCGTGTTCACGACTTTCTTGTTCATGCGGTAGAGCTCTTCGGCGATTTCGTGCCTGCTGAGGTAGTCCGAGTCGAGCACCGGAGTCAGCCAGTCGAAGTCATCGAACTCATCCATCGTAATCTTCCCGGTTGCGAGGGCCTCATCGAAAATGGGTGTTCCGGGTACTGGTGTGATGGGGTGAAACGCGGGGAAGTCCACATCGAGCCTCTGGGCGAGCTCCACCTGTTTCGCCAAGGTATCTTGGCTCTCGTTTTTGACCCCCACGATGAAGGTCGCTTGGATGAAGACATCCGGGTACTTTTCTTTGAAGATGCGGATGGCTTGCTCGGCCACGCCTCCGGTGTAGAAGCGCTTGTCGAGTTCCGTGAGGTTGTCGTCCTCTGCCCGCTCAACTCCAATCAGGATGTGGGACAACCCGGCTTTGACTTGGTCGGCAAGAATGCCTTTCTTCTCATCCCGAACAATGCAGTCGGCTCGCATGAAGGTCATCCACTTGGTTTTCATGCCGGATTTGATCATGCGCTCGGAGAACTGTTGATTGAAGCGTGGATCGATGTTCCATGACTCGTCCACCCAGACGTAGGAGCGCTTCCCATACTTGTGGTAGAGCAGTTCGACTTCGTCCATCATTCTGTCGACGGATTTGGTGCGCCATCGGGGCGTCAACTTGGTGATTCCGTCCGCATTGATTCGACGGTCTGCCATGGTGGTCCACCACGCACAGAAGCTGCATTTGGAGACACAGCCTCGAGAGTGATGGAGTGTGGCACCTCCCGGCGAGAAGAGGTAGCGGGACTTCCCATAGAGGTGCATTGGCATCAGGTCATATGCGGGCATGGGGAGGTCATCGAGGTTGGCCACGAGGCGTCGGGGTTGATTCCGGATGATGGTTTCCTCTTCCGCGAAAACCAAGCCGTCGACACTACGCCAGTCGGGATCGGAGTCTTGAGCCTTCTCAAGAATGTCCACCAACGTCTCCTCGCCTTCGCCCACGACGATGAGGTCGATGTCCGGGTGAGGAGCATAGCGATCAGCGAGGTTGGAGAAGTGGCCCCCACCCGCAAGAGTCAGGGCTTCGGGAGCAGCCTCGCGGCAGAGCCGAAAAAAGCGCATGGCCTCTTTTGCATACAGAGCATGGTTCTCACCGCAGCCAATCACATGGGGCTTGAAGGACTTGACCTCCTCGTAGAGAGACTTCCAGCCCATCTTCAGCGGCATGCAGTCAATGACCTTGACATCGTGACCCGCAGCCCTCGCTGCAGCGCCCAATGCGGGAAGCGCTTGCTGCAAAAGGAAGTTGTCCCCCTCCGAGGTGAACGGCCAGTAGCAGCGCGGGGGTTGGACGATCATGACGCGCATTATTGGGAGACTACCCGTCGACGGGGCGGCGTGCCACTGCCATCCAGGCTCGATGATTGTGTTGGGTCTGCTCACGTTGCCGCAGGGCCTCTTCTACGACCAACAACTCATCCAGATCTAATTGGCCTGCAGCCGCCTCGTAGGGCCCGGAACAGGCGTAGTGACTGGGGCGCAGCATGAGGATTTCCCAGCCCTCGAGGAGCGACAGGAGCTCCGAGCGGGTGTAGGTGCGAATCCAGCGATCGCCCGGGACGTGGACAATTCCGTCTTTGAGCAAGGCAGGAAGGGTTCCAGGCGCGGCATCGAGCGCCTGAGCCCAACCCCATCGGGCCTCTACGGAGAGAAGCAACGGGGCTCCAGGTGCCAGATTCTTAGCGATTTGCTGCAGAGCGAGCCTAGGATTTTCGACGTAGCAGAGAACCTCTGCCGCGATTGCTGCATCGACGGGCGGAAGTTGGGGAAGGCATTCGGCTGTGCTCCAGTGGAGATCCAAGAAGCCCCTTCGACCGGCGGCATGCTGAAGGGCACGCCAGAGCGATCGAAGGTCGGGGTCTGCCAGCTCCACACTCAGTCCATGATCGAGGAACCAGGTCGTGAAGCGTCCTACGCCTCCACCGACATCCAGAATTCGGCCCGCGCGTGGAATCCAAGGAGCCCAATGGTGAAGATAGAGATCGCGCTCGAGCCTTTTGTCTGTGAAGTTCGGGGCGTTGGGATCGAGGAAGTCCAACCACTCAGGATGGTCTTGCCAGGCTCGGATCATGCCAACGAGGTTGTCAAGCGGTGGCGAGCCCACCGATTCTCCCTGGTGAAGAAGTGTCAGACGGTCATCGGTTGGTGGCATGGAAAAAGCCTGGCCCGCCACCTGTTCGAGCAGTTTGCAGGCATAGGGCGGCTGACCTGGAAGCTCGACTTGGGAGTCTGCGGCGAATTCAGCGTTTAGGAGACTCATTGGGGTCCTCGAATTGCGAAAAGGATACCATTCAAAGCTTGACAAGGGGGCCCCGACAGCCCATGATCCAAGGAGTCACGGGGCTGTCCCGAGGCGACGAACCTGCTCTTATCTCGGAGGCGAATCATGCAGTGGCGACCATCCCCCCGGCCGCAGCCTAAGCCCAAGAAGTAGCCTTCTTCGGATAGACTGATTGGCGAGCCGCTTCAACTTGGCGGCTCGTGCCGTTTTTGGGGCCGATTAGCGTTGGAGTCGCCGGCGGATGCGACCCAGAAGGCGCCCAACTCGCTCCGAACGCCCACGCACCTGCGCTTCGGGTGCGCTTTGTTGGGCGGAGGGGCGCTTGAATTCCTCCACAGCCATGCTGCCTGCGGCCTCGATGAGGCGCTCGATGTCGTCATCGTCGCGAATTCCCAGTCCAACGATCGCTCGTGCACCTTGTTCAAGCGCATCGCCGATCAACGGCCAAACCCAGTCACTGCTGTCCAGGTTCTCCAATGGAATCTCCTCCGTTTGGGTCCGTTCCACTGGGGTGTAGGCCCGGCCGTCGATGATTCTCCGAGACTGGAGAACGCCCTTCTCGAAAAGCACGTGACCACCGGCTCCGGTCTCGTCGTCGCAGAAGAGGAGGACGGCCTTGCCGTATTCAGAAGAGGTCTGCTGCAGAATCTTCAACACTGGACCGCTTGCCGGAATCTCGAGTTGGTCCAAAAGCGGACTGCCGTGCTCCTCCAGATCGGGAATTCCCAAGTGTGTGTAGCGTTTTCTGCGACGGGTTGAGAACCCAACTCGGATGCCATTGGCTTGGAGGGCTTGGGACGCAGACTCACTGAGGTGGCCTGATACGAAAAGGCCCGTATTTCGACTCGACATGGAACGATCTTATCTCACATTGAGATCGGGGGCATTGGCTTCATCGGGAATTGCAGGCATGATGGGCGCATGAAGATTCTTTGTTTTGCTGGGTTGCTTGTGGTGGCTTGCGCTGGCCAGGCTGAAAAAGATGTCCCTGACAGTGAGGAAACGGGAGTCGTGGACACACAGGCTGTCGAGACGACGAAAGCGACAGGCTGTGTGCGCGGTCAGCTTCGTGATTTCAGGAACGCCGCCTACGCCGATGCGGTGGTTCGCGCCGTGGAGTTGGACCGCTGCAGAGTCCTCGATGAGGATTCCAGCTTTGGAGACGGCAGTTTCTGCATCGAGAACCTTCCGCTACTCGAGAACGCCGAGCTGCAAGTATCCTTCCAAGAACGCTGTACGTGGCCGCATGCCCTCCAGGTTCAGCCTGTGGTAAAGGGCAACTGCGGACAGCCCTCGAGCTGTATGGTCTTGGAGACCTGGTTTGAATGTGAGGGGAACTCGATAAGCTGTCAGTGAGATTGGTTATACTGAACATCCTTTCTCCTTACCTCCCGCTTCTCTCGCTCACGGAAATCATGCTCGTACTCGGAATCGATCCCGGATGTGGGTCAACAGGCTACGCCCTCGTGGAGAAGGTTCGTGGACGCTACGTTCTCCGGGGTGCTGGGGCCATCCAGTCGAAGGCTTCGTTAGCGATGGAGCAACGACTGGCCCGCATTCACGAGGGGCTGGTTGCTCAGATTCAGGTGTACCAACCGGATGTTGTGGCCATCGAGGCGATTTTTCGCCACAAATCCAGCGAATCTGCGCTCAAGCTGGGGCAGGCGAGGGGTGTTGCCCTTTTGGCAGCAGCTCAAGCCAAGGTGCCTCTGTTTGAGTACAACGCGATGACAGTGAAAAAATCAGTGACAGGGTCGGGGAGAGCCGACAAGAATCAGATCGAGCGGGTGGTGACCATGTTGCTTGGACACAAAGTGGACGGGCCGCATGATGCCGTGGATGCTGTGGCAATCGCCATTACTCACCACGCCCACTCGCATCATCATGCGGCAATAGGAGCACTTCGATGATTGGACGTCTTCGAGGAATCGTAGTCGAGCAGACCCCGGGGAGCATTGTTCTTGAGGTAGGGGGAGTTGGCTACCTGGTCGAACTCGGACAGCGGCAAGTCAGTGATCTGCCGGAGTCCGGAGAGGTGATACTCGCCATCTCCACCCAGGTTCGAGAGGACGATATTCGACTTTTTGGATTTCATGACAAGTTGGATCGTGAGGCGTTCGAGACTCTTTTGGGGGTTTCAGGTGTCGGTCCCAAGGCAGCGATTGCGCTTCTTGGGACATTGAGCCTCTCCGATTTGGCCCAGGCTATTGAATCTGAGAACGTCTCCGTAATCGCCTCTGCGCCTGGAATTGGGCCAAAGACAGCGCGTCGGGTGGCGCTCGAACTCAAAGGAAAGATGCCCGTGACCTTTGATGTTCCGCACCTCTCTGGAACTGCTGTCCAAGGAGTGCGTCACAACACCTCCGATCCTCTCCCGCTGGCCCTGGCTCAGTTGGGGTACCGCAAGTCAGAGATTGACCGCGCACTCGCGGGTTTGGCTGCTCGTGAGTTAGGAGAAGCGTCCTTGCAGGAACGTCTTTCGACATCCCTGCGGATTCTTTCGGGTGAGGGATGATGGATCGGATTGTTGACCCTGATGAAGCACCGGAGTTCTTCGATCCTGCGCTTCGGCCGAAGAACCTCGACGAGTACGTGGGCCAGGCCCGCATCAAGGAGAATCTTCGCGTCTACATCCGCGCCGCTCTCGCTCGGGGGGAGGCCATGGACCACGTACTTCTAGCAGGCCCTCCGGGTCTAGGAAAGACCTCCATGGCCTACATCGTGGCGGAGGAACTCGGTGTGCCGATGCGAACGGCTTCGGGTCCGACGCTGGAGCGAAGCGGCGATCTTGCGGCCATTCTCAACAGCCTGCAGCCTCGGGAGGTTCTGTTCATCGATGAGATCCACCGGCTCCCGCGTGCCGTGGAGGAGATCATGTATCCCGCAATGGAGGACTATCAGATTGATGTCGTTCTCGGCACCGGCCCTGGAGCGCAGTCTGTGAAGCTTCCGGTCCCACCGTTCACGCTGGTGGGCGCAACAACACGAATGGGTCTTCTCACTTCACCACTGCGGGCCCGATTTGGGATTCAATGCACTCTGGACTTCTATGAAATCGATGAACTGGATCGCATCCTTCAGCGTTCATCGGAACGACTCGGAATTGAAATCACGCCGGAGGGGTCGTTGGAGCTTGCCCGCCGCAGTCGAGGAACACCAAGGATCGCCAATCGTCTGCTGAAGCGGGTTCGCGACTTTGCAGAAGTTGAGGGGGACGGGACCATCGACCACGACATCGCTCGTGCATCTCTCCGTCGGCTTGAGGTGGATGAGCAAGGGCTGGATGGGATGGATCGTCGCATCCTCGATGCCATCGCCAACAAATTTGATGGGGGGCCGGTTGGGCTCACCAATTTGGCTGCAGCCATCGGAGAGGAGCCTCACACCATCGAGGAGGTCTATGAGCCCTTTCTCATCATGCGCGGCCTGCTTCAAAGGACCCCGCGAGGTCGAATGTTGACCCAGTCCGGATATGCCCACATGCAGCTGCCTCCCCCATCACGGGACGCAGAAGCGCCTCAAGAGGAGCTGTTCTGATGTGGTTGGCTTGGACAGCGGCTTGTGCATTGTCTGGCACGGGCACGGTGGTGGATCATGCGGTTCCTCTCGAGATCAATGGCCATGAAATTCAGGTCGAGGTTGCGGATGACCCGACGGAGCGCCAGCGCGGGCTGATGTACCGAACGGATCTGGCGAAAGACGCGGGAATGCTTTTTGTCTACAGTGGAGAGGCGCAGCGCAGCTTTTGGATGGAGAACACTCGGATCCCACTGAGCATCGCTTATGTCGATCAGGCGGGGCGCATCGTTCACATTGCGGACATGGTGCCCTTCGATCGAACAGCAGTGCCCTCCAAGTATCCAGCCATGTATGCAATCGAACTCAATCGAGGTCGCTTCACAGAGCTTGGCGTTTCGGTCGGGGATCAGGTCTTGGGCCTGCCTGGCCCCTCCAAGGATTGATCATGCTGAATCAGCAGACGCTACGGGCAGGTTTCGAAGTGGAGGGCATTGGCCTCCACTCGGGGCGCGGGTGCATCTGTCGCGTAGAGCCCGCACCGGAAGGGAATGGGTTTACTTTCGAGCGCATTGACTGCCCTGGCAGCCCTTCAATTCGAGGACATTGGACCTCGGTGAGCTCGGGACGCTTGGCGACCACCTTGTCCAATGGTGAGGCACGGGTCTCCACCGTGGAGCACCTTCTCTCTGCCCTGTACGGCATGGGTGTTGACAACGCCCATATCCGAGTCGATCAAGAGGAAATTCCTGCAATGGATGGTTCTGCGCGCTCTTGGGTTTCGAAAATCGAAGAGGTTGGAATCGAGGAGCAGGGCCAACCACAAGCAAGGTATGTGATTTCAGATTCCCTCGAGGTGATCGGGAAAGGTCGCTACTTTCGGTGTGGGCCGGGGCTGGGATTGGTGCTTGATGTCACCGCGGATTTTGAACATCCGGACATCGGCAAACAACAGGTGGTGCTGGAACTGACCCCCGAGAACTACAAGAGAGAGCTGGCCTGGGCGAGGACATTTGGCTTCAAAGAGGATCTCACCGCTCTTCGAGAGTTGGGCCTGGGGCAAGGCGGCAGTCTCGACAATGCCCTCGTCTATGACAAGAGCGGTGTCGTGAACCCGGGTGGGCTTCGCGGGGAGGGTGAGGTGGTGCGGCACAAGGCGCTCGATATGATCGGCGACCTTGCTCTATCTGGGGTTCGGTTCGAGGGGCGCATGGTTTGTCGACGCCCAGGACATGCCTTCACGCACTTGGTTCTGCAGCGTCTTCGGCCTTAGGGGCAGGGGCTGTAGTCACAGAACTGGGCGGCCAACTCGCCCTCGATGTGGGAACCGTCAGCAAGGGCGAAAGAATAGGGTCCGGACAGGGCGATTCCCTCCTCGTAGGCCACCAAGGTGAGCAGGCCTCCAGTTGCCGGCAGGCATGCAGATTCGTCGCTGCACCATTCGACAAGGATGAGATCTTCGACGCCAAGCTCAGTGGGCATCTCCGACAGACCCGAGGGCGCCATTTTGATGCGCAGTTGCCCCGAACGAGCAGGAGAAGAATCGCAGGCAATCTCCTCGTTACCAAGCTCGAGATGAAACTCGATCTCCCCATCCACACACACCTCGAAATAGCGATCATGACCTTCTAAATGGCGTACTGAGCAGCCACACAGAAGCGCGGTGATGAGGAGGAGCTTTGGCACGCCTGTATCCTAGCGGCTCTTGCAGGCCCGCGTCAAACTCCCACACTTGAGTGTGTTGTGAGAAACTTTGGATGCTGGAGCTCGCGGATTTCGATGCTGATTACGCCCCTGGAGAAAATTACCGAGGATTCTTCAGATGAGGCTCTCTGGGAGGGCTTCCTGAGGGAGGATGACATTCCTTTCCTTTGGTTGGTTGAGCGCTACAGGGAACAAGTCGGCTCGTTCGCTTGGCGTATGGTCCGCGACCTTGGCGTCGCGGAGCAGGTTGTGTTGGAGACCTTTGCCCGTCTTTATGAGATTCGACCTCGCAACACCGGGCGCTTTCGTCATCTCCTGTTTCAGCAGGCCCACATGCTCTGTGTGCTGGCCAAAGAAAAGCTGATGAAGCGAACCAGTGAGCCCACACCTGCTTTTGGGGGTGGTCGTCCTGGAACACCTGAGGAGGCGGCGTCGCGCGGTGAGGAACGTTGGCGACTTGAGCTGGGTCTTGGAAACATCCCTGAGGGCCACCGCGCCTGTCTTTTGCTGTATTACGCGCATCAGCTTGATCCCGCCGAGGTCGCTCAAATTTTGGACATGCGTTCTCACCAAATCCCGGGCCAATTGGCCTATGCGAGACGGCTTCTCAGGGATCAACTTCGGATGGACACCTGATGCAGCAGAATTGGCTGGGGTTGCGACCGGAGGATCTGGGTGACCATGAGCGAACGCAGCTCGAGAGGGATTTGCAGCTTTCTGCAATTCATCGAGCGGAGTTGACCTTTGGTCAGAATCTTGAATCCCTCCCGTATCCGGGCCGAGTGGTCGTTCTGGATGACATTCGGACGTATGCGGACCGCATGGGTCCGTTTTCGAAGAAGAAGCGTCCGATGACCTGGATCTACGGGCTTCCCCTTGTTGGAGTTGTGTTTGGAATGCTGTTGATTTTGGCGTTGACCAATCAGCGAGGAAAAAATCCGGCCACACTCGACGGAGTGGCAACGCCCCAGCCGGAATACAATTTGGTGGGTGAACCTGAGGCGGTGAGCATCACGGCTTGGGCGGTGCAACGTACGGGGGAGAGGCCGTTGATTGCGGGTGAAGACATCCAGCGCAGTGAACGTTTGGGGCTCCAAGTCTCCGTCAAGGGCAGCGGTCATGTGGTGGTCGGAGATCTCAATCGCGCAAAGCGTCTGTTTCCTGTAGACGGCCGTCCATTGTTCTTGGAGGAGGGCGCCTACAAAGTGGGACGGGATGGCTTCGAGTTTTTTGACTTCGGGGGGCGAACAGGCCCGGTTGCGTTGCGCGCCCTCAGTTGCGTTGACCCGGTGCAGGACTGGCCTGCAATGGTGCCGCAAGGCTGCATCTACTCCGACTTCGAGTTTCAGGTAGCGCAGTAGGCTAATCCAAAAACCTCGCTGCCTGGTCGGGGTCGGGGATCCTGCAGGCGTCCAGTTTGCCCCAGATCCGGTATCTGACTGAGGCCACGGCTCGGTACCCCAGGTCGGTCAGCACGCGCGGCAAAAACCGAAAGGCAGCCAACACTTTCCAGGCACCGCCGAGGTCGTACCAGATCGCGAAAACGGCGCGTGACCGGAGCAGCAACTCCCCCTCTCGCAGGTAGCCCACCGTACTCAGCTCCACAGGAAGACTGGGGTGCTGGGTACGAACTTGCTCGGCAGTGCTGCCCTGGAGGGGAGCGAAGGAAAGAACTTCCGCGCTGTCCTGCCTGAGGAGGTGCTGGACAAATCGATTGCAGAGGCCACAAATGCCGTCGTAGAGAACGAGATTGGTTGGCAATGAGTCACCCATGCCTCCAAGCTAACCACACCAAACGGGTTGACCAATTTCAGCGCCCACGCAGCTTGTGGAGAGCTCTTCGCTCGCGCTTGCTGGGCCGACCACTCCCACGGTCGCGAAATACGGCGGGCTCTTCTTTGGGTGGCTCGGGAGGAGTGTGGTCTTCATAGAGGGTTTGGGCCACCGAGGCTGGACCGCGTTTGTCCAGCAGGGCTTGGACCTCCAGAATACGAAGCGCACTGGCGGTGAGGCAGGTGATTCGGTCGCCTACCTGGACCTTGGTTGCGGCTTTGGCTGGCTGGCCATTGTGGGTCACATGACCGGCGGTACAGGCTCGAGTGGCTTGCGAGCGGGTTTTGTACATTCGAGCAGCCCACAGCCATTTGTCGATCCGTACATTGTCCATGGATGGGGTCTTATCGGACTTTTTCAAAATCAGCCGTATTTCTCACTAAAGCGAACCGCAAAAGTGCCGTAGGGAGAACTCCACCCCTAGAGTCCCAGCGTTGGGGCTGCTTCGTCCAGGAGAAATGAATGGCCAAGATCAGTCTGTGTCTGATTGCACGGGATGAGGAGCAGATGCTTCCGGGAGCGCTGGAGTCGGCTTTTGGTGCGGTGGACGAGATTATCGTCGTGGACACAGGCAGCCGAGACCGGACGAGAGAGGTCGCGACAAGTGCCGGAGCGTTGGTGGTGGACCACTTCTGGCAAGATGATTTTTCAGCGGCCCGAAACCAAGCTCTTTCGCATGCAACCGGGGAGTGGGTTTTGGTGTTGGACGCAGACGAACGTCTGGCACCCGGTGCGAGCACCGCGATCCGAGAGGGTGTGGAAAACGACAGCTTCGACTGTGGCCTCCTGCCGCTCTTCAACGCCAGCTGCCTGGATGCGACGATCGCCCAGGTGCTGGAGGGTGAGGCCCAGCTTGGAGAACCTGTACTGCTCCCACGATTGTTCCGAAGAAGCCTGGATTTGAAGTGGGAAGGCGTAGTCCATGAGAACGTGGCCACTTGGCTCGCGGGGGACAAGACGATCGCCGTCCTGGAGGCTCCTCTGGTGCATTACGGCGCTACGGTTGAGGTTCGCAACAAGCGCAACAAAGACCGTCGAAACCTGAGACTCTTGGAAAGACGGTGCGCGCTGGAGCCCCACAATCCCATTGCGAGGACCTACCTGGTCCGAGAACTCCTGAGGGCGGAAGAGGGGGAACGGGCCCACCAAGAGGTCGAGAGGGCCTGGGACGATCTTCTGGCCGCAATGAGTGATCCTGAGAAATCAGCGTTGCGTCCCTCGATCGTGACCACGGCAACCCTGCGGGCCTATCTTCTCCTGACCCAAGGACAGGCCAAAGAGGCAGTGGAGATTCTCCAGATTGCTCGCGGTTGGGGAGAGGCCCATCCCAACTTCGATTTGCTTCTTGGCAACGCCCTTTTAGCGACGTGTTCATCGAGGCCTGATCCGGCGAGGCTGGTGGAGATTGAGCAGGTGTTGGAGGAGGCCCTCCAGAAGCGAGGTCGTGTCTATGTCGAGGAAGTGCTCCCGGGCGCAACATCCTATGCCGCCCAGACGGAGCTCGGAGCGCTTCACTTGATGCGTGGCGACATCGAAAAGGCCCAGCGGTGTTTTGAGAGCGCTCTCGACGAAAAAGGCGAGCACGAGCCTGCGAGGCTGGGGCTGCTGGAGTGTCGAGTCCACCAGGGGCAGCTCGATGTGGTTTTGGAAGAGCTCGAACCGCTGCTCACGGACACCTGCGTGGATGCGTGGGTGATCGGTGCATTGGTCTACGCCCGGCTGGCCCGCGGAGACGAGGCCGCCTCCATGCTCAAGAAAGCTCGAGGCATATTCGGACGCTTTTTGGCCCCACATCGGCGCCATGTAATGAGCCGACTTTCAGCTGAAATTCATGCCAAGTCCTTGCTCGATCACATCGCGGGTGGATCCATTCCGACCACGAAGTCGACGGGTTCCGAGGCGGTCAACACAGGCGAGATGTCCTTTCGAGACGGTCAGGTGGATCGCGCTCAACAGTGTTTTTTGGATGCGCTTGACCAAAATATTGGAGACACGGCTGCCTGGACCAATCTCGGAGTTACCCTGCACGCAAAGGGTCGCCACGAGCTTGCTGCTCAGGCTCTTCAAGTCGGTCTTGCGCTCGAGCCGGATGACACCGATGCCCGGCTGAATTTAGCGCAGGTGATGTATGCTCTCGAGCGTCCGCATGCCGCCACAGAGTGCCTCCGGGGGGTTCTGCTTCGCTCCCCAGATTGCCCTATGGCGATCGAATTGTTGAGGTTGATGGGCGTGATTGACGACAGCGATGCAGGCTTATCGGATTCGCCTTCCCTGAGCGTCTTTCTTCGTGTGGAATCCACGGACGATTTGGAGCGGACACTCGATTGGATTGCCTTGCAGGACCTGGATCCTGTGGCCTACGAAGTCCTGCTGGTCGCTGGGACGAGCGTCGATCGGGTCGACGAGGCAATCGAGGAGGGACGGCCTTTTGACCTCCATGTCTGTGAGACCATGAAAGAGGCCATTGAATGCTCGGAGGGTCGTTGGGCACTGCTTCTGGAGCCGGGCGCCCTCCCAGCGGCAGACTGTTTCCGTCTCCACCTCGATGCCCAAGGCCGAATGGGAAAAGCCATGATGGTGGTGGGAGCCGTGGAACTGGCTGTAGACAGCCGAACAACACCACTACTGGAGGTACTCGCCTCCACCAGTCTCCTGGACGACCCCATGGGGGTGATGAGTTGTGTCCAGCCAAGGGGTGGCAGTGGAGCCTGCAACATCTCCCTGCCGATCGAGGCGCTTGGAGCACTCGACAGCGAGGAAATCTGGAGGGGAGGCCTCGAGACCATCGTCGAGCAATCGCTTGGGTTGAAGTCCATTACAGAGCCGTCCATGCGTGTCTATCGGGAGTTGAACCTGGATCTGGAGGCCTTCCAAGGCCACTGTTTTCTACTGGGCTACAACCAGTTTCGTCTCGGCTCGCTGTATCGTCAGCCCGCTCTTTTGCCGGCACTCGCGGGTGCAGATCCCGAGGTGGAAGACAATTGGCTCTTGCTTCGTGCCCGTCTGGAGCGGCAACGCGACACCATTCGAGGGCTCTGGTTGGAAGCCAGTCGCATCGAGAATGCCGTTCTCCCCACCGATGAGAAGCGCATGTCTTCTCTGCAGAGACTCCACAGGGCGGCACAGAGAATTGGTGCACATGCCTTTGAGGTGGGCCAAGTGGTCGCTGCAACGGGGGTACCCCCAGAGCGGATGAAAATGCCCTCGAGTCTGCGCACCGAGTTGACTTCAGTGCTCATGATGAATTCGCACGGATTTCCGGAAATCACTGCCGCTGTGGAGAGCCTCCGGGAAACGGTGAAGGGTCCGGTTGAGGTGATTGTTCTGAATCGTGGAGTGGCCGATGGAAGCGAGCAGTGGCTCTCCAATCAGCCGGACCTCACGGTCTTGGATACCTCAGAGCTTGGACCCTCAGCAGCGTGGAATGCAGGCCTGGCGAATGCCCGGGGTCGCACCATCTTCTTTTGCGACTCCAGCATCCGATTTACACCGTACTGGCGAGAGCTTCATCTCGAGCATCTCGAGCAATGGCCTGACATTGGTCTTGTCTCTTCGGTGTCCAGCTTGGGAGAGGGAGCTCAGCGCGCTGTGGCAGCAGAGAATGTGCTCGAGCTTACGCTGCGGGCACGGGGACTTTTTGAGAGTTGGCGAGGACAGCATGCCTATGTCGCGAATTTCCACAGTCCGTTCCTGATGGTGCGAACCAGCGTTCTTGAACGGGTGGGTGGATTTGACGTCCGATTCAGAGATGGTGGGCTTGGCTTTGTGGACTGGTACCAAAGAATCCGGCTCTCAGGTTTTCGACTTCGAGTGGCGCAGGACTGCTTAATGGCCTGGACGCCCCACCTGACGACCGAGGACTACCAGGCATCGTGGTCCGTTCTCAACGACAAATGGGGTGCGGCTTCGTCTTACAGCGACTCCACCTTTGAGCAGCTTTCTCTCACGAAAAACCCCTTCCATGAAGCGCGTCGCTTCGTGGCCTACCAGTCGGAGGAAGATGCACGAGGGTTGATTGATCGGGAGCCTAAGCTTCTGAACAGCGCAATCCGTCACCGGAAGATCGCTTGAGGTTTAGCGATGCTCTGAGATGAGTTCTTCCAGACGACTCAGTCCTAAGGCGACCGTATCGATGTGTGGACCAAAGCTGATTCGGACGTGATTTCTCAGCCGAGACGGGAGATGGCTTCGGCGTTTACCGGGATTGACGTCAAAAAACACCCCGGGGACCACAATGACCTTGTTCTCAAGCGCTGCTTGGAAGAAGGCCATGCCATCTTGAAGCGGCTCGGGCAGTTGGGCCAGGCAGGGGAACGTGTAGAACGCTCCCTCGGGCGCAACCGCGAGCTCCATCCCCATGGCTTGGAGCCTCTCGATGACCAGCGAGCGTTTGGCACCGAAGGTGGCTTGAATCGCACGGGCCTCTTGGTCTGCTCGTTCCACGGAGATGAGGTCGAGAGAGGCCTGTTGAATGGGGTGGGATGCACCGCCATCCAAGAAGGAGCCCGCGGATCCAATTTTTTCGATGATGCTTCTCGGGCCGACCGTCCAAGAGAGCCTCCACCCGGGATAACGCCAGTTTTTCGACATTCCATCGACGAGAAGGACCGGATCGCGGTCGACGTCTTCCACAAAGGCTGCGGCACTCCGGGCAGGCGACAGGCCTTCTGGGGTGGGGGTGTAGCTGTAGTGGCTGTAGAACTCGTCAAGGATGAGGGTGCAGGAGAGCTCACGGGCCAGATGAACCCACTGGTGCATTTCCTCGCCTTGGATCAGTCGACCGGTGGGATTGCAGGGGTTCGACAGCAAGATGGCTCCGAGGCCCCCTCCAACGACGGCCTTTCGCAAGGCCTCTGGACTCAGATGAAATCCATTCTGCTCATCCAGAACAATCGGGATGGGCACAAAAGCGCGAAAGATGTCCAAGAGTTCTTCGTAGGCGGTGTAGTCGGGGAGCAGATGGCCAAGGTGGACGTTGCCCAGTGCGGCTGCAACCCGGGTGAGACCCGACCGGCCGCCGGGTGAGATGGCGACGTTTTCAGCGCTGTATTGACTCGACAGACCTCGACGGTAGCGAGCGTTGTACAGATCGGCCACGGCCTGTCGCAGCTCGAGACGGCCTTCTACAGGCGAGTACTCGTGGACCGCGGTTTCCAGTGCGATCTGTTCCACACGAGGAATGCACCCCGGTATGGCTTCAACTTCTGGGGCGCCCTGTCCAAGATTGGCCCAATCCGGGTTGCCATAGGAAAATCCCCGCTTGGCCGCCTCGGTCATCACATAGATGACACCTGTTCGGGGGACGGGACGAAAGCTTGCTGCGGGGTGCACCGGATTATCCAACAATTCGGGCCAACTCTTCGGCCGAGATGTCGGCATTGTGGTGAACCTCTTGAACGTCATCACAGTCCTCGAGAAGGTCAAGCAGGCGAATGAACTGTTCCGCTTCTTGGCCGGCCAAATCGACACTGAGATCAGGGACGTAGCGCAGTTCTGCGCTGCTGGTCTCAATTTCAGCATCCTTCAGGGCATCGTGGACGGCCATGAAGTCGTCTGCAGTGCACTGAATCTCCCACTGACCCTCGTCTTCTGTGATGTCCTCGGCGCCCGCATCCAAGGCCGCCATCATCACGTCATCCTCCTCGGCTCCCGCGGTTGGGATGAGAATGACCCCCTTGCGATTGAACATGTAGGCGACACAGCCACTGGTACCCAGATTGCCGTTGCCTTTGGTGAATGCGAATCGAACCTCAGAGGCCGTGCGGTTTCGGTTGTCGGTCAGGATTTCCAGCAAAACGGCCACTCCGCCGGGCCCGTAGCCTTCCATCATCAGTTCTTCGTAGTTTGCGGTATCGACATTGCCGGTGGCCTTGTCGATGGCACGCTTGATGTTGTCACGGGGCATGGAGTTGGCTTTGGCCTTGTCCACAGCGAGCCTCAGGCGGGGATTGGCGTCGATGTCGCCACCTCCCATCTTCGCCGCGACCATGATTTCCTTGATCAGCTTGGTAAACAGCTTTCCGCGGATGGCGTCTTGAGCACCTTTGCGCCTTTTGATGTTTGCCCATTTCGAGTGGCCTGCCATGAGGACCTCCGTGTGCCACTCAGCTAACGGGTTCCTCTTTTGACTTCAATCCTCTCCCAGACTGTCGGCAGCTCGGGTCCAAGAGGGGTCGCCTGTAAGCTCGGTGAGCTTGCGGAGCGCTGCTGCAGCTTCTTGAGTTTTCCCAATGTCTTTGGCTGCACCGGCTAAAGCCAAGACCAGGTCAGGAGAGGGGTACTGGGCCACAGCACGCTCCAGTACGGTGTAGGCACTTTGAGGGTCGCCATTGCGCGCCAAGAGAGTGGCCAAGGCCATCGCTGGTCGTGGATCGGATGGAAATCGTTCCGCTGAGGTCGCGAAAATTTGGGCGGCAGTTCGGGGGCCGCGAACGTTGGCGGCAGAAATTCCATAGGCAAGCTGGAGAGACGGATCCCCGGGGCGATTGAGGGCTGCGACCTCGAGCCGCGGAAGGGCGTGCTCATGCTGCTCTCTCGCTTGAAGCAACAGGCCTAAGGTTGCATTGAGGTCGGTATCATCGGGAGACGTGGAGAGCCCCGATTCGAGCCTTGCCTGAGCTTCATCGAGCCGATTTTCTGCGACAAGCGCCTGCGCACTGGTGAGAGAGAGAACCGTGCAGTTGGGGTAGCGCGTGACGAGCTGCTCGAGAAGATCGATGGCGGCCTCAGGCGCTTCAGCAAGGAGGGCCGTAGCCCGGTCAAGCTGTTCAAATCCGTCGAAATCCAGCCGGTCATTCTCGAGGTCCGCAATGAGCTGAAGATGCCGAGAGGCCTCGGGATGATGCGCGTGAATGCGTGTGGCCCGACTCAGGGAATCTTTGGCCTCCGGAAGTCGGTTGGAACGAAGAAGAAGCTCGCCGAGTGCCGCATGAATACGGGGGTCGTGAGAGGCTGCACTGGCCCCCTTCGACAGAAACGTCTCCGCCTGGGATGGACTCAAACGGGCACCCGCAAGGTAGGCCTCAGAATCACCTGGAACCTGGAGAATGGCTTGTTGAACAACGGAGAGGGCCTCTGCCCGTTTACCGTGCTGCAGGAAAAGCGCTCCCAGACCTGTGTAGGCGGCCGCAAAGGCAGCATCGAGTTCAATGGCTTTCTGATAGGCGGTCTGTGCGTTCTCAAGACTGCCTGCGGAGCGGTAGACATCTCCCATGCCGACCCAAGCCGGAGCGTAGTGCGGATCCAGGTTGAGAGCCTCTTGATAGGCCTCGGTGGCCGACTGCGCTCGGGTGGATGCTCTCCCGAGCAGCGTCCAGGCCCTTGGGCTCTGCGGATTTTGATCCTTAAACTCTTGGTAAACGGCCTGGGCGGTAGCACCGAGTCCCCGATTCATCAGAATGTCAATCAGAACCTCGTGGGAGGCGCGGTCAGAAGGGTTGGCCTCGACCGCCGATCGTGCAATCGCAAGCGCTCCGTCGATGTCTCCAGCATGAAGCAGACTCTCCGCTTCTTCAGCGGACTGGGCCCAGGAGGAGGAAGAGCCAAGGAGACCCACGAGCAACAGGTTTCTGACGATGGAGTGACGCAATTCAGTTCCTTCAGTGCTATCGTCGCGACGGGAGACGACTCTTGATGGTGCGAACTATCGTGCTGGTACTCGGAACGCTGCTCTGTCCGCGCGGATTCGCGGCTGAGATGGCGGTGGTGGGCTTCCATGCCCCCTCGTACAGTCCCCAGGAGGTCGCGAAACTGACCCAAGACATTCTCTCCATCATCCAGGAATCGGGGGGCGTGGTGGCCGTGGGACCCGAGCGCCTAAGTGAGCGACTGATTGGTCGCCAGGAACTCATTCTCAAGGAGATGGCTCAGGCGGATGGTGTGAAGCGGTTGCAGGCCGGTCAGTTGCTCTACGACCGTGCTGACATGTCGCAGGCGATTGTGGAACTCGAGGAAGCTGTGGTCTTGCTTGCTTCTTCTGTTGCGATCACAGGCGAGGTCCGACCGCTGCGGGATGCTTACCTCTTCCTGGGGCTGTCCCACACAGGGCTTGGCAATGCAGAACAGGCCAAAAGAGCGTTTGCAAAGGCAGTGGTTTTGGATCCGGACATGGAGCTCGACCCCCTCCGCTACCCGCCCCGCGTGCAGCAGGCCTTCGGACTGATTCGCGCTCGGATTCGGAGTGCCATGAATGCGTCCATTGAGGTGGAGGTGCCCGAGGGCATGGAGGCTGAGGTGTGGATTGATGGCCGGAACCGTGGTCCGGCTCCCGTTCGGGTCGAGGGCTTGTCGCCGGGTCGGCACTACATCCGCGCAGTAGGCCAGGGGGCACACCGCGGCTACAGAACAGTCGGCCTCTCCCCGACAGAAGAGTTGAGCGTGTTTTTGCGCCTCGACCAACACGGAATGGGTCCGGTTGCGGGCACTGAGCGGGAGAGAAGCCAGCAAACGGCAGCATTGTACCGGGCTTTGGGTACCCACACGGGGACGGAGTTGGTGCTGATTGGCGGCGAGCACGCGGAGTCGGGTGGGCTTTTGGCTCAGCTCTATTCCCCGCAGAGCGACCGGTTTTCCAAGCCGATTGCTCTGGTGGACATCTCGGGGCCGGAGAGCCTGGATGGGTTGAGGTCGCTTCTCTATGGCTTGCTGGGACAAGTCAATGCCCAAGGGGAGATTCGTGCTGAATCCGTCGATGTACGAGCTCATCCGTTTGAAGTTACCGCCAATCCGGTACTGACGGGTCTGCTGCTCCAAGACCTGCGGGTTGCGCCTCGGCAGCCGGCGGACCCCAGCCCGGACTCGGGAGAGTCAACAGGTTGGTTCCAGAGCTATCGTTGGTGGATCATTGGGGGCAGTGCTGCAGTGGCCGGCGGTGCTGCGGCAGCGGTCCTGGTTCGGAAGGTCGGTGACCACGGCACGATTACAGTGGGGCCTATTCCTTGAGGAGCAGAATCAGGGAGAGAAGGAGACAGGGAGTGTGGTGTCGCGTTTGATGGTGACCGTTTGGGTGAGGTCGTAGCCCAGGTCGTCTCGGTACACACGAATGCGGTGCTTGCCAACGGCCAAGGTCCCCGTAAACGGGGTGGTTCCCTTGGCTTGGCCATCGATTTCAAGATTGCCCCAGCCCCCACTTACGGTCACGGACACCTTCCCGTAGTGGACAACGGGTCGGGGTGGCGGTGATGCGGGAACGGGTACCTCGGTTTCCTCAACGAGAACCTCCTCCGCAGGCTCGGGAGAGGGTGAAAGCACCCGTTCGGGGAGGACCTCGGGAGGTGCTGCTTTCTCGATCAGTGCGATGCTTCGGATGTACTCTTTGTTGCCCTCGAGAGTCATCTGAAATTCGAGCGTTTCGAAGCCCATGGCCTCGGCCTGAAATTGCACAACTCCAGGCTCGAGGTTTCTGGCCTCGATAATGGGGCCTGCTCCGAGAGGGATCCCATTGGCCGTGACCAAGACATCCGCGGGTTCCACCGTGAAGCTGATGCTTGCTCTGGCAGGTTCGACCGCAGCGGGAGGTGGGGGTTCAACCGGATCGTCGCCACCGAGCTGCAGAGCGACAGCGGTGCCTGCAAGGACGACCAGCAGGACAAGCAGCGGGGTCACGAAGGAACGGGGAGGAGAGGCGGCTTGGTGGAGTGTTGGCCCAGCCGTGTTGAGTTCTTCTTGCCACTCGGGTTCCAGAGAGAGATCCTCGGGGCGGTTGAAGAGTTCCTGCGCCACCTGGCTTCCCGCTTCTAGAGCCTGCTTTTCCTCCTCTCTCTCCTCTGTGAACAGCTCGTGGAGGAAGCCGGACATGCTTCTTTTGATGGCCGTAGGACTGTTGGGAGACAAGTAGCTCGCGAGTGCATTTTGAAAGGAAAGCGCATTGGGGTAGCGGGCTTGGGTATCGAGCGAAAGGGCCTTCATCACGATCGCATCGAGGCGTGCGCTGATGTGTGGATTGAGTACCGATGGGGGGGGATACCCTCCCGCCTTGATTTTCTCGAGGGTGGCGAGGTCGGATTCGGTTTTGAACATCCGGCGCCCTGTGAGCATCTCCCAGAGGATGATCCCCGTGGAGAAGACGTCAGTGAGTCCCGAAACGGACTTTCCTCGCGTCTGTTCGGGGCTCATGTACTCAAACTTGCCCTTCAGAATTCCATCCTTGGTGTCATAGGCGCGGTGCTCGGCCTTGGCGATTCCGAAGTCCGCGACCTTCACGTCACCCTCGTAGCTGACCAAAACATTGGAGGGGGACATGTCGCGATGGACGATCTTCAGCGGTTCCCCGTGCAGGCTGCTTTTGTTGTGGGCGTAGTCGAGACCCGCGAGTGTTTCGTGGGCAATGTAGACGGCGTATTCTTCGGGTAGGTATTTCCTGCGCACGGCCAGCTTGCGCAGGATCTGCTTGACGTCTTTCCCGTTGACGCACTCCATCGCGATGTAGCAGTTGGAGTGGAGTTTTCCAAAGTCGTAAATGTGAACGATGTTGGGGTGCTGGAGCTGCACAGAGATTTTTGCTTCGTCGATGAACATCTTGACGAAGTCTTCATTCTCCGAGTGGTGCTGCAGAATCCGCTTGATGACGAGAAGTTTCTCGAAGCCGGCATGGGAGAAACTTTTGGCTTTGAAGATCTCGGCCATGCCCCCCGTCGCGATTTTGTCGACGAGGTAGTACTTTCCAAATGCTTCTGGCGAAAAACCGGCTGGCACCGAGAAAACTCCTGAGGAATGAAGTCGAAAATCCGTTGGGGGTCAGAACCCGAGAATAGCGTTGGAGGCCGTTGCAAGGGAAGGGACGTTTCTAATCCCCGAAATAATCACCCACATCTTGACAGGTCCATTCCTCTTCGAGGTTGGACCCATGCTCTCGGCACACGTCCTTCTGCCCATCGGAAAGATTGGCGTTGCTGAAGGAATCCATGCAGGCATCGAGTTCTCCGTCCACCACAGTGAATCCGCACTGCTCGGCGTAGTCAGCCATGTCGTGACAGATCGCTTGACAAGGGTTGGAACAACCGGTTCCCAATCCGGTCAAAAGACCGCCGATTACGGCTGGAAAAAAACTGCGCATCGAATCCTCCAATGAGTGCAATCTTGCACTGTGATGAAGCCGGGTCAACCACTCTACGCTAAGCTGACATTCCATGAAGGCAACTTTCGAGCATTGCGGCGTTCTTCAGATTGAGCCAACGGACCACTGCAACCTGTCTTGCAGGATGTGTCTGCCGCACTTTA
>JAYXVV010000165.1:0-6179 GCA_036021505.1 Myxococcota bacterium
TCAACGCCACCGGCATTGTGTTGCACACCAACCTTGGGCGTGCACCGCTCTCACCTCGGGCTGCCGATGCCGTCAACGAGGTTGCTCGGGGCTACAGCAATCTCGAGCTGGAGCTCTCGACAGGAAAACGAGGGGGGCGGCTTGATGGCATCCGCGAGTGTCTGCGTCTGCTCCTCGACTGTGAAGATGCGGTTGTGGTGAACAACAATGCCGCTGCAGTCATGTTGATGCTCGCGGCCCACGCAGCGGGGAAATCGGTCCTCGTATCGCGTGGTGAGCTCGTCGAGATTGGTGGGAGCTTTCGGGTACCGGATGTGATGGCGCTCTCCGGAGCTCGGCTTGTGGAGGTCGGGACCACCAACCGGACCCGAGCCGCGGACTATGAACGTGCGGTGACTGAGGACACAGCGGTCGTTCTGAGGGTGCATCCTTCCAATTTCACGATTGAGGGGTTCACAGAGCGACCCAGTCGTGAGGAGTTGTCCGCGATTGGGATTCCCTTTTTTGAGGATCTCGGCAGCGGTGCTCTGGTGGATTTTGAAAAAGAGCCGGACATCGCCGATGCATTGGCGAGTGGAGCGAGCCTGGTTTGTTTTTCAGGGGACAAGCTGTTGGGGGGATCGCAAGCGGGAATCATTGTGGGCAAGAGAGAGGCTGTAGAGTCGTGCCGTCGTCATCCGCTCTACCGAGCCCTTCGCTTGGACAAGCTAGCACTGGTCGCCCTCGAGGCCACCTTGAGGCTGTATGTTGAGGGGGCCCACGACGACATCCCTGCTCTGGACATGCTGCGGAAGGGGGACCAGCAGGATCGGGCGATGAAGCTCGCGGCAACTCTGAAGAAACATGGACTCGAGGCGGTTGCTGAAGAAGACGTGGGCTATTCCGGGGGAGGAGCGCTTCCGGGTCAGGCGATTCCCTCATGGGTTGTTCGAGTGGTCTGCACCTCGCCGGATGCGCCGGCTCGTGCTCTTCGAGAACAGACCCCCGCAATCCTTGCACGTGTGGCTCGCAGTGGCCTGATTATCGATCCCCGCTGTCTCCTTGAGGAAGATTGGGAGGCAGTCGTTGCAGGTCTTCTGCTTGCATTTCATGCTCCAACGGGCGAAGAATAGGGCCAGATGTCAGGATTCTACGAGCGACTCGGCCTTTCTCCTCAATCCAACCACGAGGAGATCCAATCGGCCTACCACCGGGGCTTGGCCCGCTTGGTCAAGAAACACCGAAAGGCGGAAGCTTCGGGAGCGGATACTGCCGCGATTGAGGCAGAACGACACGCGCTTGTAGAGGCCCACGGCGTACTCTCGGACCCGAGAAGGCGACGCAGCTACGACCAGTTTCTGAGCTTGGAGTCCGAGCAGCTGGCGACCGACTCAGAGGGGTTCTGGAAACAGATTCAGGAAGGGATGGTTGAACCGGGCGCTGCGGCCGCGTTGGAGGTGGTGCGTTCGTTGACCAGTCTTCCCGTCGGCCAGAGCAAGCCCGAGGTGGCGCCCGAGCTTCCGCCCGCCCCGGATTTTGTGACGCATGCGGCGCCTCCCGTTCAGGCCGACCTCTCGGACCCCCCGTCGATGCCGGCAAAATCTGTCCCTTCGGAGGAACCGCAGCTTGTGATTGGGCGCTCGACACCGGCATCTGCTGCGGACGCGAAAACCCTCAACACGGAGGCCTCGATCGGATTTGAGCGCCCCGTCAACACCGAGCTGCGCGAGGTTCAGGCCGCAGCTCTCAGTCCTCGAGACCTGGGTGCTCTGATTGAGCAGCATGGGTACGATGGTCGCCTGTTGGCGGCGGTTCGTCAGGCTCGTGGTCTGACGATGGAGTCGGTTGCTAGCGCCACCAACATCTCGACTCGCTACGTCCAAGCCCTTGAGACCAACGCCTACGACAGGCTTCCCTCAGCGATCTTTGTCCGGGGCTACCTCAAAGAAATCGCGCGAGTGCTGGAACTCGAGGTGGATGCTCTGACCGAGGGCTATCTTGGGCTCTATCAGCGCCAACGCGGTGCCTGAGGTCCTCGAAGTTCAACTCGAGTCTGGCGGTCGCCGGCTTGACAAGATTCTCTCGGAGGTTTGGCCGGAGTTCACACGCTCGCGCCTCCAGAAACTCATCGAACAGGGGTGTGTTCGGGTGAATGACCAAGTGGTTCGTCCATCCTTCAAGCCCGTTTTGGGACAGACCGTCACCCTTGAGCTGCCTGAGGTGACGGAGACGAAGCTGGTGCCGGAGGATCTCGATCTGGACATCCGCTACCAGGATGAGCACATCGCTGTCATCAACAAGCCTGCGGGGATGGTTGTTCATCCCTCCAAAGGACACGATACCGGCACCTTGGTCCATGGGCTGCTGCATGCAATGGGGCAACTTCCCATTTTGGGAGGGGAGGAGCGTCCTGGAATCGTTCATCGCCTGGACAAGGGAACGAGCGGTTTAATGGTCGTGGCTTGCAACGACCAGGCTCACCTGAAGCTTCAGCAGCAGTTTGCAGATCACTCAGCAGGTCGGCACTACATGGCCCTCTGCCTTGGGGTACCTGACCTCTCTGCAGGATGCATTCGCAGTCAACTGGGTCGTGATCCACGGGATCGGTTTCGGTTCTCGAGCGTGGAGGAGGGAGGCAAGCTCGCTGTCACACACTGGAAGGTGGAGGAGAGGCTCGCTCCTCGAAAGCAGGGCAAGGTTCACACTCACTGGGCAAGCCTTGTTGCTTGTCAGCTCGAGACTGGGCGGACCCATCAGGTTCGGGTTCACCTCATGGAGAAGGGATTCGCGATTCTTGGAGATCCTCTCTACAAGACCCGTCGCCAGCCTCCGGAGTGGCTGCATGGTTTGCTCAAGCCCATTGACCACCAGCTGCTCCATGCGCGACGTCTGGAGCTCAATCACCCAAAAACGGGAGAGCGGCTCGCCTTTGAAGCGGAGCCGCCCTCCGACTTTCAGGGCCTCATTGAGGCGCTGCGAGCCCGTTAGTTGCAGTCCGGATTGGAGCTTGGGTCGATTTCGGGATCGACTGTCAGGCCTTGTACAAAAGGTGCCTTTTCGGCATCGGCGTCCAAGGTGAGGCAGTCCCGAGTGCTGTCCACGGGACAAGCGCTGCAGCTGATGCCGACGATGGATGCAAAATCGCAGATTGAGAATCCCAGGTCTGGGATAACGAAGCTTCCGTCCAAAAAGGCCTGAATGTGTAGATTCTTCAAGTTGGAGGCGTCTGCGTCAAAGCTCGCCTCGACCAACAAGTTTTCCACCGGAATCTGGTTGCCAGCCAAGTCAATCGTGAAGTTGTTTGGGCCAACAGAGAAGTAGGGGTTTGCGGTGAAGTCCGCTGGATCAAAGTCGATGGCTTCGACACAGGGGTACTGTGCAAGCGCCTGCTGTTCGATCCAGCCCGGTGCGCCTACAAATGAAATCGTCTGATCGGTCTCATTGATTTCAGTCACCATCAAGAGGATGTGAGAGGTATCGATCTGGCCGATGAGGAGATCCGCAAGTGTTGAGGAGGGCTCGTTCCAAGACACCGTGGCGAGGTCCAGGTCGTAGACGCGTCCGAGGAGACTGCTTTCGTCAACCGCCTCGGGCACCGTGGTGAAGGTTGACGTCGTTGTCTCCTCGCAGACACGGACCTCCACGAGGTACTCCGAAGCACGAGCGAGGTCTTCATCGGCTGCAAAGGTGGCACTCAGGCCGTCCTCTGCCAGCGCAGTCGTTCCCCCAACGGGTCCGCTGGGACCGGAAACCGCGATGGTGGCTTCATCGGCGGGGTCAGAAAAATCCGCCACAATGAGGACATCGGCTGGAATGCCGTCCGCAGTGTCTGCGGGGCTAATCGCGGTCACTTCCGCCGAACAGGGCTCCTCTGTGTCGGTGTCCTCCGTATCGGTATCTTCCGTGTCGGTATCGGTTTCGGTGTCCGAATCCTCGGTGTCTTGGGTATCGATGACACCCGTTTCCTCGAGGTTGATGGAATCGCTTTTGCTGCATCCAGCGAAAAGCAGGGCGAAGAGGGGAATTAGCCGCATCAAATGTCTCCTGTTTTCAACCTGAGGACTGTAGCCGGCCAAGGCTGTAGCTCGCAAACGCAAAACCAAAAGAGGCCGCCCGATGTGGGCGGCCTCTGAAGGGTGAGAGAGCCTTCTCAGTCGAGCTCGCACTCCGCAGTAGCAATGTCGCCGTTCTCATCGAAGGTATCCGCGCACATCTCGTGGCAGTTCTCCATCTCGATGGCTTCCACGGTGGCTCCACCGGTTGCCTCGGCGATCAGGTCTTGGGCCTCGATCTGGAGACAGAAAGGAATGGCCTCATCTCCAGCGCAAGGGATGCAGTCAACACCGAATCCGATGATGAACTCACAGATTGCGTTGGGGTCGTCTTCCTCGGGGAAGAGGAGCGGTACGAGCGGACGGGTGTCCACCTCTCCAGCGAACGTCGCGCCACCGAAATAGCTGCCATCCGCGGCAAAGGTGCCGCCGATCAACAGGTTGTCGATGGTCACCGAGAAGTCGGCCACGTCGATGGTGGTCGTCTTGGGACCGAACTGGAAGTACGGCGAGGACGAGAAATCCGCGGTGTCAAAGGCGATGGTGGGGTCGCAGTAAGACTGGTGGGTTGGATCGGAGTCCTCGTCAGGGAGGGCGCCGGTGATCTCGATGCCGCTTTCGGTTACCGCCGTCGGCTGAACGAGAATCTGAAAGTCGAGGTAGTCTTGCAGAACTGCACCCACCCCTTCAGGAATCACAACACGACCCGTCTGGAGGTCGAGGCTGTAGGTGTTGGCGGTGAGGTCGACCGATTCATCAATGGCCTCACCAAGAGCAGAGGTGGTGAAGGTGATGGAGGGCTCGCCTGTGCAGTAGGACAGCGTAGCGGTGTACTCGGTGCTTGGAGCCAAGTCCTCAGCAGGCTCGAAGTAGACAATGTCGTTGCGGTCATTTCGCCAAGAGGTGCCCTCAACGCCTTCCACGGTGATCTCAGCCGTCTCGTCGGCCTTGTTCAACTGGAACTCCACGGTTCCCTTGTAGTAGAAGTCAGTGGTGTCGGCCGCGGGGTAGGTGGCTCGAACTTCAACCTGGCAGCCGAGATCGGCGGTGTCGTCGGTGTCGGAATCTTTGCCGCAGGCAACCAAGCCAAGTGCAACGATTGGCAGAACTGTACGCATGGGGGGTCTCCTCCCTCTTAAGTTGTCCCTGAAATTAGGGGGTGGGGCAACTTAGTCGGGCGAATGGCAGGCTGTCAATCGCTGTTTTGGTCTCCAGCTGGATTTTTGGTTTCCTCCCAGGAAGATTCATCTCGCTGGCGGGTTCTGCGAGGTTTTTTAACGGCGGTCCTCTCGCAGCTCCCGTCGGTCCTCCCGGAGCTCAGTCTTCGTATCCTGCACCTCGTCTCGAGCAATGGCTTGGAGGCGCCTTAGCAGTGCGCTCTTCTTGGCGTATTGGGCTGGCGTGGCGCGATTCGATCGGAAGTGGGGTTGAAGACGGTCGAGCTCACGAGCCACATGCTGAAGGTTGCTCAGGTCGCGATGTTGTTCCTGCAGGTCACGCTGGTCGTCTGCGAGGTCGCGTTGATCGTCGCGAAGCTCAGCGCGTTCTTGTTGGGCTCGCTGGGCATTGCCTCGGCGAGCAGCCCGCTGAGCATCGCCGCGCTCGGAGCGGACCTCTTGGCGAGACTCCACGACCTCCGATTGGGCCTCCCGGACCT
Source organism: Myxococcota bacterium (assembly GCA_036021505.1). Classification (GTDB taxonomy): domain Bacteria; phylum Myxococcota_A; class UBA796; order UBA796; family CAJQPC01; genus JAYXVV01. The sequence goes on from JAYXVV010000165.1 coordinate 5,689, forward strand.
CGGTTCTCGCCTCGGCCAGTTCCTTGGTCAACCAACGGTCGATGCGGACATCGAGCCGCCTCTCTGCAGCCCTATCTCGGCGTGCTCGAGCCCGATGCCAGTCCTCCACGAGTGCGCTCAGTTGTGCCAAGTCGATTCGGTCGTCTTGGAGTTCACGACTGCTCTCTGCAACGTCCTGTCTCTCTTGACGGCGCTCAGCTCGGGAGTCGGGATCCGCAACAGCGGATCCAGAAAGAGCGGTGAAGCCGGCACAGACGAGAGCGATCTTGCGTACTGAGAAAGACGGGAGCGGCATGAGTTCCTCCTGGAGAAAGGCAAAATGCAGGGCTCAGACGCCCCCGTGAGCATCGCATTCAAAGCGGAGGAAGATCAAATTTCGTCGCCAGTCGGATCTACGGGACGGATTTCGAGACCTCGACGTATTTCAATTGCAGCTCGGAGATCAGGTGTGCGAGGTGTTGCTCTTCGTCGCCATCCAAGTTGCCCTTGGT
>JAYXVV010000166.1:0-8952 GCA_036021505.1 Myxococcota bacterium
TCGAGGAGCTTGGTCCAAGGCACAGCCGCTCGGTACTCCAGTTCTCTGCTGGCTGGAATCTGGGCCTGAAGGGGAGTGACGGGAGTGCTGCCTATCGCAGGCAGTCCTCCGTAAACCACGAGTTTTCCCCTCCCTTGGGTCTTGAGAAAAGCCACAGTTCTCCGCACGCAATCGGTCAAGTCCTGCCAAGGCCATGACACGCCCCCAAGAACAAAAAGAGGTTCTTTGGGAATGGCGCGTTCGGGCGCCTCTGGTGCCACCAACTCAACGATGCTGCCGCAGTGTTGTGTCACATCAATGCCGGCAACCGACATCAAACCCAGGTAGAACCAGCGCTGGCGTACATTGGAAAACAGCTGATGATCGGAGGCTGTGAGGGCTCGGATGGTATCAATCGCCGCAACAGCAGTCTCACCCTCAAAAGCGGCCTCCAGGAGGCGAGGTGCATAGAAGTCCACGCAGAGAGGGATGCCCAGATCACCCAAGTGGGGGGCCTCCTCGGGCTGGACGCAGAGGATCCGATCCGGAGCGAGCTTTCGGACCTGGCGTCGGAGAGACTCGGGAGAAGAAAAGACCCGAGGTCCTCCTTTTACTCGGTCCTGGGTGCGCGTGAGATAGACCACCTCATGCCCGGCGGACTGGAGGGCTTCACCGTGGTGCCATGCGCGAATTGCTCCGCCGGACACCGGTCTCGGGGTCTCAGGGAGCCAGCCGTGAAGGACGATCAAAATGCGCATGATGGCCCATGCTACCGCGAATTCCCACCGTTGGCTCGCTGCCGTCTTTCACGTGTTGGGCTAAGCTGTCGGGGTGAAGCACTCCCAAGGCCTGGCTCGTGACGCCCGAATGTACTTTTCCAGGGCACTCAATCGCTCTCTGGCTCCGCCAGACTGGGTAAGTCTGAACCTGACGATGAAGTGCAACCTCGCCTGCAGCATGTGCACTACCTGCTACGACCAGCCCAACGAATTGTCGACTCGTGAGGTGAAGGAAATCATCGACCAGACGGCGCTGTGGGGTGTGAAGGTCTTCAATCCCTTGGGTGGCGAAGCCTTTGTTCGCAAGGATCTTGAGGAGATTCTGGCCTACGCTTGCCAAAAGGACTTCTACATTACGCTCACCACCAATGGGACTCTGATCACCAAAAAGCGGGCTGAAAAACTGGCTCAGATTCCTCCGAGTAAACTCCACTTCAACATCAGTCTGGATGGGCCAGAGGCCGTCAACGATGAAATCCGAGGAAAGGGGATGTATCGGAAGGCCCTGCAGGGCTACGAAAACATTCGGGCGGCCGACGAAGCTGCCGGCAATCCTAAAAGAAAGATCCTGGTCAACACCTTGATTCACGACAAGAATTTGGGTGAGCTTCTCCCGTTTCTTGATGAACAGGAGCGGAGGGGATTTCAGGGAGTGCAGCTCCTCAACCTCTTCCGACACGGGACGGGTGAGCCCACCGATTCGGGTGGGATGTGGATCGGTAAGGATCGAATCGATGAGCTTGAGTCGGTGGTGGAGCAGTTGGTAGCGCGTGTTCGATCGCAGGGACAGGCCGGCTATCAAATCCTGAACAGTGAAGCCGATTTAAGATTGATTCCAGCCTACTATCGGGACGAGCTCGGGCCGCTAGACGCGCCCTGTTGGGCGGGATGGAAGGAGCTCTACATCCACTCGGATGGGTCTGCAATCATGTGTGACGGAGAGCTCGAGTTCCTCAATGGAAAGTTCGGCTCGGTTCGCGAGTCCACGCTTCAACAACTGTGGACGAGCCGACAGCTTCGAGAGCGTAGGAAGGTTGTGAAGAACTGCTCCACTCCGTGCATTCAGAACTGCTATCTCAGAAGGGATTCAGATGCGCTCTCGGACATCTTGGAACGCGGTGCAAAGAAGATGCGGGAACAGGTGGATCACCTGGTGGGTCAGCACATTCGAAAGGGCGTCGAGCGCATCAGTCCAGGTGTGTTGACCCTGGAGCTCTCGGACTGCAGTCCATGGTTGGATCCCCACCGTCCTGCGGCAAAACGACGTTTTGATGCACTCTTAGCAAACAGTCCTGCCGATTTTGAACGCTGTGATGAAGACCCTTTCTTTTGGTATGAGGCCCGCAATCGTGGCTATGTGGACTTTGGACGTGGATTTTTGGGCCGTGAAGTCGTTCAGCGGGTCCTGCAGGATCTGGAGGTGCGGGGGCCCGGTTTTGAAGTGTTGCAGCTCAACTGGCGCGGAGAACCCTTGCTGCATCCTGAGGCATTGCAGGTTGTAGAGGACGCCCTTCGAGCGGTGGAAAAGGGGACTTTCGGCGAGCTGAGAATTGCCACGGACGGGCGCCTTCTGAATTCCCAAATCGCCGATCGGGTCTCCGAGTTCGATGTCCCACAAACCTGGATCTTTGAGGGGCATGCTGCCGAGATGGTGGAAGAGACGGTGCTTCGAAACTGGGACTATTGGTTAGGGGTGCGGGGCAAAAAGCACCGACTGGTAGCCCGATGGAGGGTGGACGAGCCCTTGGATCCCCACAGTTTTGTGGAGACTTGGGAGGCTCGACTCCGAAATCCGTGGATTCGTGCGGGAAGTCTGACGTCGGATGGAGATGGAATCCTCTTTGCCCGTTCTGACCACGACCACTTTCAAGCGACACTGGAGGCGCGAAACCGCCTGCAGGAGGTCGCAGAAGTACTCGATATCTCCTGCGACTCTGGGGTCGAGTCGGCCCCGCGTCGTTGTCCAGGTGCAGAAGCCACCCCGGTTGTTTCCTGGGATGGAAAGGTAACCCTCTGCCCCTGGGATCATGCCTTGTCCAATCGTGTGGGTGCCGTCACGGACGACCTGCTGAGCCGCATTTGGCGAGAGGATTCCCAGTTGGCAGCCGTCCGAAGGGAGGTTCGGGGAAAGGGTGTTCCGGGCATGGACCTCTGTCGAGACTGCCACTTTGTGTACTCGCCCAACTACAAAAGAGAAGACGGCGGGCTTTAGCCTCCCTAGAGGCCCAATACGTCTTTCATGTTGTAGAGCCCAGGAGCTTGCTGGGTGGCCCAGACTGCTGCGTTGAGGGCGCCATCGGCGAAGCTACCTCGATTGGAGGCGATGTGTTTCAGTTCCAGTCGCTCCCCTTGGCTGGCGAGAATGACCGTGTGGTCGCCTGCGACGTCGCCCCCGCGAACAGCATGAACGGCCACCTCGCTGGACGGCCTCGGTCCAGAATCACCCGCTCTCCCGAAGACCAAACTCTCATCAGCATCGTAGTAGCGGGCATCGCAAACCGCTTTGGCAAGTGCGAGAGCAGTACCCGACGGGGCGTCTTTTTTTCGCGAGTGATGCATCTCAACAATGTCGATGTCAGCACTGGGAAGCAGCTTGGCCGCCTGAACCACCAGCTCGAGAAGGACATTGACGCCCGTCGAAAAGTTGGCCGCGAGCACCACGGGGGCCTGTTGGCCATACTCTCCCACGGCCATTGCACCGGCCTCATCGAGACCGGTGGTCCCGACCACCAGAGCCTGGCCACGAAGGACCGGGATGAGCGCAGTAGTGCCCTCGGGAAGGGAAAAGTCGATGACGACGTCGCAGTGCTCGAATACAGACGCGGAGAGCACCTCAATGCTTCTACCCAGTGGGCCCAAACCGACCATCTCCCCAACATCTTTGCCCGCAAAGTCAGGCCTGTCTGTGGCCCCTGAGAGGTCGAGTTGGGGGTGAGCGATGATTCGTGCACAGAGCAGTTGCCCCATCCGCCCAGCAGCACCGTTGATGCCGACTCGGATCATTGGGTAACTCCGTCGAGAAGCGTCGGTGGGGGCGGCGGGACGGGTGAAAGAGGGAGGCGTACGATGTTTTCGCACAAGCCCAGAGAGGACATCGCCGCCTTGCACGGTGCGGGGTTTGTGTCCGAGAACAGGTAGTGAACCAGCGGCATGAGTTGGTCGTGCAGACGTCGACCTTGCTTCAAGTCGGAACTGCGGGCAGCGTCAGCAAGCGCCACCGTCCGTCGTGGATCCACGTTGGAAACCACGGAAATGACGCCTTCTCCTCCGACGCACATCAGTGGAAAGAAGGTGAAGTCGTCGCCTGAGAGGATGGTGGCCTGGGTGGATCGTATGACATCCGAGCCATAGCCAATGTCACCTGTGGCTTCTTTGACAGACACCACGCCTGGGAGCCGGGAAAGCTCTCCAAGGAGGTCTGCAGAGACCCTCTGACCGGTGCGTCCCGGTACATGGTACGCCACCACCGGAAGCCCGGGAGAAGCAGCAGACTTCATGTGAGCGCGGTGACCCTCAGCATTGGGCTTGTTGTAGTAGGGGAGGACCACAAGCGCGGCATCGGCGCCGAGTTCCTGAGCCTGCTGGATGTTTTCAACTGTGCTGCGAGTGTCGTTGGTACCGCATCCGGCGGTGACTGGAACACGTCCGTTTGAAACCTGTACGGCAGTTCGCACAAGGTTGGACCACTCCTCGCGGGTAAGCGTGGGGGTTTCACCGGTGGTGCCGCAGGGAACAAGCCCATGGACTCCTGCGGAGATTTGTCGCTCGCAGAGCGTGGCGAAGGTGTCCAAGTCGACTTCGCCCGCGGAAGTGAACGGTGTAACGAGGGCTGTGTGTACGCCTTTGAGCTGCATGGCTGTTGGCCCGTCTAAAACGACACGGTTGCGAGAATCCGACCACCATAGACAGGTCCGCCGAATCCTCCGCCCAACTCGGGGTGCGTGTACTCAGTGAAGTAGGAGCCGGGGGTGAAAACCGCTGCCTCCGGGGTCAGAATCAACTTCTCATAGGGTTGATAGTTCGCACGGATTCCGTATTCGATGCCGTAGCCTCGGTCTGTTGAATTTCCCTCATCGACCTTGTCGGCCCGGGCTGCCAAGAGGTGAGCAGTGAGGCTCAAGTCCTTGCGAAGCGTGTAGGTAAACCAGGGGCGTAGGTACTGAGCGTTGGAAACCGAGTTGCCCGTGCGGGCCGCCTCCATGCTTCGCGTTGGGTTGCTCGCAGCGAGCTGGAGAACAGGCATGATTTGTTCAAACATCAGCATCGCCACATCGTGATCCCGATCAAAGGAAAACGTGTTGTAGGTGCTGTCGGAGAGGTTGCTGTCGCCGGAGGCAATGCCCAGCTCCATGCCGACTCGACCAAAGCCGAGCTGGGCTCCCAGGTCGAGCATTCCTCCAAAGCTGGCGATGTCGATGTCGTTGGCGCCGGTGTCGAGGTCGCCTCCACCGATCTCAAAGGCGAACTCCAGTTCGGCGAACAGGGTCCCGAAGTCGGCTTTTCCCCAAAGGTCGCCAGTGTAGGTGGCGAACTCTTGGGCCGGTTGGAAGCGATAGCGGTTGAGATAGCCGACCCCGAGATTTTCAGTCCGCCATGCGACAGCCAAGTTGGCCACGTGGAAATCATCGGCTTCACCGATTTCTCCCTCGGAAATCAGGTCGTAGGCAGCCTCGAGGAAAACGGGGCCGAGTTGTGTGGTGAACTCGACACGGTCGGAGGTGTCCCCGAACTTGTCATTGAAGTCGTCTCCAGCATTGAGCAGAAGGCCTGCACCCCACTCAACAGGCATACGGCCGAAACGAACCCGGCCCAAGGGCGCATAGATGTCTGCCCAGAAGGCCCGCGCACCAAAAGTAGGGTCGGTGACGCCGTCGGCGCTGGCGAGAGGAATGCTGTCTCCGCTAACCGCATCGGTGTAGGTGTCCGGGGTGCCCCCCCACGGCTGGAGGTAATTCACATCAAAGTGCCCATGCAGGCCGATGTTGGGACTGATCGCCCAGGTCGGACGGAGCTGGACACGATGGTCCAACATGGAGGAGAGGCCTTCACTCAGGTCGTTGTCTGAGCCGAGCGACAGCGAGTCAATGGCAAGCAGACGCGCCGTGTAGTGACCACTCCAAAAGAGGTCAGCTGCATCTGCGGTGGGGGTCGTCATGAGAGCGAGCAAAGTGAGCACTAGAGGCCTCGTCCGTTGGCGGTGTGTGGAGTGGTTAGCACGGCGGTGGCGGGCATGCACGGGGTCTTGGAAGGGGGCTGTGATTGCTGGCCCAAGCTTGCCTTCTCCTTGGGTTTTGTGCGAAGGTCACTTTGGGTTGCACAGGGAGAGTTGCGTTGGGAATCAACGGTCTCTTGAAAGTCGGAGGGTTGTTTGCACTGAGTGGGCTGATGAGGGTCGATATCGGCCCCGAGCTACGCCCTGTCTCTGGAGCAGAGCGGTTCCGCGTTGCGGTGGAGGGCTGCCAGGCGGCCTTTGCCAGCAGCAAGCCAGAGAAGTGCAAGCTGTTCGGGAAGATCCAGTTCGTGGATTCTTTTCCGGACGTGAAAGTTCAGGTGGTGGAATCTTTTCCAGACATCCGTGTGGAGAAAGTGAGTTCCTTTGCGGATTCTGCTGGAAAATGGGAAATCGTGGACCACTTCCCGGACTTTAAGGTGCAGCTTGTGGAGTCCTTTCCAGACTATAAGGTGGAGTACGTGAACTCCTTTCCAGGGTGCGACTGAGACGTGATTCGGCTGTTCCAAGCTCTGTGGCGGCGGCAAAAGCGCTTTATCCACGGGATCATCTACTGGCAGAACTGGATTCTGATGGCGGTGACCTACATCATTGCTGTGACGCCTGTCGCGTTGCTGCTCAAGTTGTTTCGAAGACCCATGCTGGATGTGTCTCCCCCTGACCCGAAGAGGAAGTCCTACTGGATTGAACGCAGCGATGGCGTGATGACCTGGGAAAAGGCCCGACGACGGTTCTAACGACCTCGAGGCTTCAGGTACCGGTCTTAGAGTGCGTAGATGTAGGGCAGTACCGGTGCCGACTCAGCGAAGAGTATGAAGCCGACCATGGCGAGCAGCACGAGGATAATGGGGGTCATCCACCAGAGCTTCTCCTGCTTGATGAACGTCCAGAACTCACCGAGCAGAGACTGGTTCTTGTTGAGTTGCTCCAGGGGATTCTCGGGAGACGGATCCGGTTGTTCATCAGAGGGTGTATTGGTCATGGGCAGATCATAGCGCATCAAAGTAACGCCCACCAATCGACGCCCTCTTCGAGATCCGGTCTCAATCGATGGATGTCTTCTCGGATCAGGTCGCGTGCACCTCGGCGTCCCACGGACACGAGCAAGATGTCAAAGTCGAGCGCTGTCAGGGCCTCTGGAGGCAGCAGGGGACGCCCTGCTCGCTCGGTGCCGGGAACGATGTCAATCACGGCGACCAGCTCATGAGGGGTTTGCGAGAGCCACTGCAGCCAAGGTCGTGCCCCCTTTTTACCGCCCCACACCACAACCTTCTGAGGTTCTCTGAGGGGGCCCGATTGAAGAAATTCGCAGCGCACCCGACGGAAAGCCGCCTTGCTGTAACGGGGATCGGTTCGTGTGAGTCGGTCCCCTCGGTCTCGAATCTGAATCACTGTTTCGGGCAGGTTGGCGAGGCGGTGACCTTGGCTGGCCAGGCGAAGCCAGAGGTCGTAGTCCTCAGGGAATGGGCCGTCACGGTAGCCTCCAACTTGCTCGACAGCGCTGGCCCGCAGGCAGGCAGCAGGATGGAAAAGTGGGCTCTCCACCAGAAGCTCCTTGTGGAGGTCTTTTAGGGTGTTTACCCACTCAACGTAGAGACGCATGCCCTGACCGGGAGGGGGCAGCTCCAGCAGCTCGGCCCTGCCTCCGACGACGGCGACATCGGGGTTTGCCTCCAGAAATTCAACCTGCGCGTTGAGTCGACCCGGAAGCGTACGATCGTCGGAGTCCATACGGGCGATCCACAACCCTCGTGCTGCTCGACGACCGGTCTCGAGCGCGGCGGTAATGCCCTTGGGTTCTTGGCGGATGAGACGGATCCGTGGGTCGTCGGGCAGGCCGTCTGCTCCGGAGTCGGTACTGCCGTCGTCGACCAGGATCAATTCATCTTCATCGGTGCTGTCGGCGAGCATCGAGTCTACCGCTTCTTGGATCCAGGCCTCAGCGTTTCGAAACGGGAGGAGCCAGGAGACTCTCATCAGTACTCCACGACGGAGACAGCGTACGATGCACCAACAAGGGGAACTTCGGAATCGGGCGCTGGAGAATCAAAGTCGACCAGCAGGTAGGGCCCGGGTTGAAGCTCCTCAGGGGTGCTGTAGACCTCTCTGTCCAGCCCCTCGCGTCTCAGCCAGGGGCCCAAGTGGTCGGGCCAGGGATGGGTGGTCTGCACTGCAGTCAGCTCCGGACCTCCTCGAATGAGTACCTGGACACCCGGGTGCTGTTGGGCGACGGAGGCAATCGGTTGGAAGCCCATGGTGCGATGCTCTGGAACTCGGAACCAGATCTGAACCTGTCCAGGGTCGAATCGCTGGATGAAGCTGCTCGGACTCGGAGCGACACCCGGAAGGACGGATGCGATGCAGGTCCACACCACTCCAGCGAGAGCCGCAAGGCTGAAGCGGGGACGCTCCGCGATAGCGGCTGCCAGTAAAAGGCCGACAGCGGGCAGCAGGGGAACCATCAGGCGTGTGTATTTCTTGGGGACGAGGCTCAGCAGCACAAGTCCACCGATGAGCCAAATGAGGGCCAAGAGAGTCTCTTTTCGGTAGCGACCGGACCACCCAATCCATGCCGCTGCAACCAGGAGAAGGCTCCAAAGCGGCCCAAGACCGAGGTTCCAAAGTGCCAGGGGGTAGAAGAGCGCATGGTCGATCAGTCCTGCATCCCCTTGGTAGCCGGCAGAAGCTGCCAAGTAGTCGTGCTGTTCGATGAGGTTGCTCCAAGACCAAGGCAAGGCGATGGCCAGTCCCGGGAGTGCCCACACCAGGCTTCGGTGGGGCCGCAGAAGAAACAACAAGGGCGCCATGACATAGAGCGGAAAGGTTTGCTTGGTGAGCATGCCGGCTCCAATGCACAAACCCAGCAGCAATGCCGTTCGTTGGCGCGGCTGATGGCTCTGATGCAAGGCGGCTGCGATGGTGAGTGCGACACATGCGGTGAGCGCAATCTCCGGCATGAAATGA